>DAOUCZ010000112.1:0-44190 GCA_034431675.1 Anaerolineae bacterium
GAGGGTTTAGGCCGACCACCTGTGCCACGTTGACCCCGCGCAGCGGGTCGGCGGTGGGCTGAGTGAGGCCCGGCGCGTCGGCACTGACCGAGCCGCGCAGGGTGGCTTCGTCCACTGCGGTGATGAGGTTGGCGGCGGTCAGCTCTTCCACTGTCTGGGGCTTGCCGCGGAATTCAAAGCGCAGATAGAGCGTGCTGGCCCACCCGCGGATGGTGCCGCCTTCTGCGGGGTTGTATTCCACAAAGGCCCATTGCCCCGAAGACCCGACGCCAATCAGGCGCATGGAGGTGCCGCTGAGGACGCGCGCCAGCACCTCGCCGCCGCTTTCTGGGGTGCGCCGGATGTTGAGGTTGACGCCGGCATCGAGGTTAAAGACCACGGCGCGGGCAAAGTTCTCAGGCGGGACGGGGGTGCTGACGACCGTGCCGGTAGAGCTGCCTGGACGGTTGTTGGGGACGGTGGGCAGCTCGGCAAGGCGCTGCTTTTCGCCCTTGGGGGTGCGCACGTCCAGATATAGGCTGTTGACCCATGCGGTCACGTCACCGTCGGGGGTGCGCAGTGAGACGTTCAGCCACGTGTCAATCGGGTTGAGGTCGGTGCGGTCATCGGCCAGCAGGGTGACCGGATCGACGAACTCGGTGCCGTCGGGCAGCAGGATGGTGTCCCCGGTTAGGATGTCGATGGGTGCGCCTTCGCGCCCGTTGACGGTGAAGATAGTGCCGTTGGGGGCGAGGCCCAGCGAACGGGCCTGAGCCGACGGATATTCGCGCAGCTGGATGTTGGCACCCGGGTCAAGGATGACGCGGGCGGTGACGAACTCGCTGGCGGTTGGGCCGGTGACCACGGTGACGACATTGGGCGCGCTGGTGGCGCTGACCACTGGCGCGGCGGTCTCGGTCGGCAGCGGGGTGGGGGTGGGGGGCAGCAGCACGATGATTTCGTCCGATGCGCCCGGCGCACTGTTGACCGCCAGCGCAAGACCGGTGGGCACTATCCGCAGGGTGAAGTTGTCCCCGATGCGGGTGGCAATCAGGTTGTAATAGGTGCCGCCGTAGAATGACACATTGGGGATGGTGACATCCACGTTGAATGTGCCGGCCTGCACGCTCATCACCACGTTTTGGCGCCCGGGGGCAAAGGTGGTGGCGGCACTGCCCGTGCCGACGCTGAGGCCATCTGCCAGCTTTGTGCCATCGGCCAGTCGCACGCTGACGACTGCGCCGCTGACGGCATTGATGACGCTGGCGGCGGCGCGTCTGCTGGTCACACCACTGATGTCATCGGGGAAGAGTTCGACGCGCAGGTCATCCAGTGAGCCGGTGGCGGCCAGCGTTTGGGCGCTGCCGGCTTCAATGTCGAGGGTGACAGCGGCGATTTCAGTGCCCCCGCCCGCCACGCGCAGGCTGGCGGCCACGCTGCCGGCATCTACCGCAAAGTGAGCGGTGCTGTCGGCAAAGTTGAGCGCCGGCACGGCCAGCACGCCGTTGAGGAACAGGTCAACATTGGGCGCGCCCTCGGCGGCGTGCACCACGCGCAGATAGCCGACCTGCCCACTGGCGCTGACTGGTGCGCGCAGCAGCAGTGACTGCGGGCTGTTGGCCGTGCCATAAATCACAAGCGTTTGGGCGGTGCGACCGGTGAGGCCGTACTGGGTGGTGGGCAGCACCGGGGTCTCGGCGCTGGCGCCGGTGGGGAAGGCGGTGAAGTTATAGGCATTAGCCGGCACGTCGATGGTGTTGAGGAAGTCGCGATAGGCAAGGCCGGTGATGATGGTCTGGCCATCGGCCTGAAAGTCGAGCGCTGGGCCGCCCTTGACCGCGTGGATGACGTTGAAACGACTCGTCCCGACATCCATCGGGTTCAGGTCGTCGCGATAGACGTCGAAGGCCAATGGGTCGGTCGAAGAGGCAATCAGGGTGAAGGCTTCTTCGCCGGCGGTGGCGACGGTCTGCTCGAACAGCGTACTGGTCACACCGCTGAGGGTGACACGCAGCTTCAGCTCGCCCGCCGGCACGGTGATATAGCCGGTGTATTCGCCAAAGTTGAGGTTGGCGGCGCTCAGGTTGCTGTTGATATAGATGTCCAGCCCCGAGACGCCCGGGATGACGTGCAAAAAGCGGACTTGTGCGGTGGCCTCTTGCGCGCCGACGCTCAGGCCCATCAGGGCGGTGGCGACCAGCGCGGTAAGGACGATGATTAACTTGCGGATGGCTTGCATACTAACCCCCTCGTGTTTGCGAGCGATGTGGGACAAAGGCCGAGCTGCGGAGGGGGATGGGCGTTTTCATCAGATGCGCCCATCACCCGTGAAGATACAGCAGATTAAGTGCCTTCTTGCCACTGGTTGAGGTACTGTTCTTGCTGCGGCGTCAGGATGTCGATGCGAACGCCCATCGCCTCCAGCTTGAGGCGGGCGATTTCTTTATCGACCGCTTCGGGGATGACATAAACATCTGGCTTGAGGTTGGCAGCGTTCTTGAGCATGTATTCTGCCGCCAGTGCCTGATTGGCAAAGCTCATGTCCATCACACTGGCAGGGTGGCCTTCGGCAGCGGCAAGGTTGATCAGGCGGCCTTCGCCCAGCACATACAACACCTTACCCTTAACAACGTACTCTTCGACAAACGGGCGGACAAGCCGCGGTTCCCCAGCGCTTATCTGACGCAGGCCTTCCAGATTGATTTCGACGTTGAAGTGACCGCTGTTGCACAGGATTGCGCCGTGCTTCATGCGCTCAAAGTGGTGCACATCCAGCACATTGATGTCGCCGGTGGCGGTGATGAAGATGTCGCCGACCGGGGCGGCTTGTTCCATCGGCATCACGCGGAAGCCGTCCATCACGGCTTCTAGCGCGCGCATCGGGTCGATTTCGGTCACGATGACGTTGGCGCCCATGCCGTGCGCGCGGCTGGCGATGCCGCGGCTGCACCAGCCATAACCAGCCACCACTACGGTGCGGCCAGCCAGCAGGATGTTGGTGGCGCGCACGATGCCGTCGATGGTGCTCTGGCCCGTGCCATAGCGGTTGTCGAACAGGTGCTTGGTGTTGCTGTCGTTGACGGCCAGCACGGGGAACATCAGCGCGCCGTCCTTGGCCATGGCGCGCAGGCGGATGACGCCGGTGGTGGTCTCTTCGGTGCCGCCCACGATGTCTTGCAGCAGTTCGCGGCGGTTCTTGTGGATTTCGCTCACGAGGTCACAGCCGTCGTCCATGGTCATCTGCGGCTTGTGGTCGAGGGCGGCGGTGATGTGCTTGAAGTAGGTATCGCGGTCTTCGCCCTTGATGGCATAGACCGGGATTTCGTCGTGGGCCACCAGCGAGGCGGCCACATCGTCTTGGGTGGAGAGCGGGTTGCTGGCCACCAGCACGATGTCCGCGCCGCCGGCGGCCAGTGTCTTCATCAGGTTGGCGGTTTCGGTGGTGACGTGCAGGCAGGCCGAGATACGCAGGCCCTTGAGGGGCTTTTCGCGTTCAAAGCGCTCGCGGATGGCGCGCAGCACCGGCATTTCCAGCTCGGCCCATTGGATGCGGTAGCGCCCGCCTTCGGCTTGGGCCAGATCCTTCACGTCAAATTGTTCGATAGCCATGGGGTGTTTGCTTACTCCGTATATGATAGACAGCAGGGGTAGAGATAGAGATGGGGTGCGCGTTATGACGCGCTGGCAGCGTGCAGCAGCTCATCCAACACGCCTTCGTCATCGTAAGTGCCGCGAAAGCGTGCGACGAATTCGGGGATGGAGAACTTGTGGCTTTGGGTGCCCACTTTCTCGAGCACATAGGTGGCGCACAGCGAACCGACCAAGCCGGATAGGCGCAGCGGCCATCCCGACATAATGCCACGAATCAGCCCTGCGCGGAAGGCGTCACCGACGCCGGTCGGGTCGGCGATGTGGACTTCGGGGAAGGCCGGCACATCCTCGTGGGTGTCACCGTGATAGATGGTTGAGCCGCGCTTGCCTTTGGTGATGACCAGCACTGGGATTTTGGCGCGCAGGTCTTCCAGCGACAGGCCGGTCTTTTTGCTGATGATGCTGGCCTCGTAGGCGTTGACCACCATCGCATAAGCGCCTTCCATGTCCTGCGACAGCTCTTCACCGCTCAGGCGCGGCACTTGCTGGCTGGGGTCATAGATGAAGGGCACGCCCATGGCGCGGCATTCGGCGCACAGGCTGCTCATGGCAGCAGGGTCATTGGGTGAGACCACCACCCAATCGGGTTTATAAGTTAGGCTGTCGGCCAACTTATAGCGGCTGGCTTGTGCCATCGCGCCGGCATAGAACGAGGCGATCTGGTTGTTGTCGAGGTCGGTATTGGCAAAAAACGAGGCGGTGAAGACCTCGTTGATTTGTGGCACGATTGAGCAGTCCACACCGTTCGATTCTAACCACTGGCGGTATTCGCCAAAGTCGCGCCCGACTGTGCCGAATAGGGTGGGCTTCGTCCCCAGCATGGCGAGGGTGAAGGCGATATTGGCGGCGACGCCGCCCCAATGTCGGGTCATCTCATCAACCAGAAAGCTCAGGCTGACCTGATGCAAGTCTTCGGTGATGATATGCTCGACGAACCGGCCCGGAAAGCGCATGAGGTAGTCATAGGCGATAGAGCCGGTGAGGATAATGGACATTGAAAACCTGTGTTTCTAACGATATGCAAAACAGACGAATTATAATCGGGAATGTGTAGACTTCCATAACAAAAACTGCCCGAAGGGATACGCTTAGATGACGCTGTTCGATAATAAGCGCTTAACACAAGCCACCATGCACCTGCCGATGGATGGGCTGCGGCGCGGGGACTATTCTGATAAATACTTTGCCAACGTCGAGAAAGTGCTGGCTGGGGCTTATAAGCGCAGCTTGTCCTATGATGCTGTGACGCCGGTGCGCCCGATGCCCGACGGGTATCAGCGCGAGCTGGTGGGGGATGTGGTGGTCGAGGCGCAGGTGTTTAATCGGCGTGCGCCGTGGGCCTTGGTGGGCGGGGTGGATGCGGCGCTGGCGATGCTGCGCCATGCCACGCGCTGGGATGCGTGGGCCAAACTGGAGGTCGAGGCGGTGCAGGACGGCGTGCTGACCACCTATGATGGTCAGCCCGAAAACGTGCGCCCGGTGCTCAAAATCCGCGGCCGCTACCGTGATTTTGCCCTGTTGGAGACCCCAATGCTGGGGATGCTGACGCGCATCAGCCGCGTGGCGACCAATGTGCTGGAGGTGCTGCGCGTCTCCAACGGCAAGCCGATTTTGTTCTTTCCGGCCCGTTTTGATGTGCCAGATGTGCAAGCTGCGGATGGCTATGCCTATTGGCTGGCGGTGCAGCGCTATAATCACGAGACGGGCCAGAGCACCGTGGCCCGTGTGAGCACCGATGCTCAGGGCGCGTGGTGGGGTGGGCGCGGCGGCGGCACTGTCCCCCATGCGCTGATTGCGGCGTTTTTGGGCGATACCGCGGCGGCGATGGTGGCCGTCGCGCGCGAGCTGGACATCGACACGCCGCGGATTGTGCTGGCCGATTTTAATAACGATGCGGTGCGGGCGGCACTGGACACGTTGGATGCTTATTGGCCGCATTATAAGGCGGCATGGCAAGGCGGGGATCAGCAGTCGCTGCGGCAGTGGACTCTGCACGGCGTCCGCCTTGACACGGCTGGCAATCTGCTGGATGCGTCGCTGACCGACCCCAACGACAAAGGCGTTAGCCCTGCGCTGGTACATACGCTGCGGCGTGCGCTCGATTCGGCGTGGGAGCGCTGGGGCGAGACCGGCGCTGCGGTGGACGAGGCGCGGGCGTTTTGTCAGCGGGTGCAGATTGTGGTGACCGGCGGCTTTAACCGTGAACGGGTTGAGCGCTTTGAGCGCGAGGGCGTGCCGGTGGATGTCTATGGCGTGGGGTCGTCGCTGCTGGCCAATGACCGTATGACGGGCACGGATTATACGATGGATGTGGTGCGGGCCAAGCTGGCCGGCCAGTGGGTGGATGTGGCAAAAGTGGGCCGGCGCGTGGGGGACAATCCCGACTTAATGCCGGTAGATTTGGGGGGGTTATGAGCGACTTTCCGCCGCAGGATGATGCGCAGAAGCCGGATGATGGCGCTTGGGCACGCGGCGCACGCTGGTTTTCGAGCCAGCGCGGCACGCGCCAAATTTCGCTGAGCGCGCTGGTCGAGCGCGTCGCGGAACAGTTTGAGCATGAGCACGGCGCGGACTCGCCGGCCCTGCGCGAGGCGGTCACCCGCGCAGACAAGCTGAAGCTGGTGCGCGAGGTGGTACTGTATGTGGTCGGGGTTGAGGCGGTCAGCCTCAGCCCGCAGGAACTGGCCGATGTCATCCGGGCCAGCTTTGGCGAGCTGTTTGGTTATGGTGGGCTAGAAACCTATTTTGGCGACCCTCGTGTGACGACCATCACGCTGGAGGGGACGGACAAGATTGCGGTGCGCTATGGGCATGGCGACCTTGTGCCTCAGCCGCCGCTGTTTGACGACATCGTGCATCTGGAGCGTATTTTTAGGCGTATTGTGCGGGATGCACGGGCCGAGATACGCCCCGACCTGCCGTATTACGAGATTGGTTTTACGGTGGATGGGCGGCGGGTGTGTGCCAACTTTGTCACGCCGCCCGTCTCGCTGATGCTAAGTGTGGACTTTCGGGTGCATCCGGTTACCCCACCAGCGCTGACCGACTTCACCGATTCGCCAGAGGCGTTGGCGCTGCTGACGCGCATTGCCCAGAGCGAGGACGGCGTTTTGGTGGTGGGAGATGCGGAGTCGGGCAAAACGTCGCTGCTGGGGGCATTGGCGCGGCTTGCCGACCTCAGCGATGCCATCGCTGTTGAGCGGGCGGGAGAGCTGGCGCTGCCGGATGACGTAACCCGTCTGCTGCCGCGCTGGCCGGTTGGCGATGACCCGGGCGTTAGCTTTGGCCAGCGGGTGAAAGAGGCGGCAGATCGTCGCCCGTCCCTGCTCATTTTGGATGAGGTGCGGGCTGATGACCCGACCGCGATTTTGCCACTGGTGGCCGATGCGCCGCCTGTCCGGCAGATGTGGAGCTTTCGGGGGACGACCGAGGTCAAGCGGCTTGGGCCGGCGCTGGGGATGCTGGCACGCCGCGCCGATGCCGATCAGGCGGCAGGCGACTGGCGGGCGCTGAACCTATATCAGCGCCTGCCGTATGTGGTGAGCGTACGCCGGCGCGAGGGGCGCTTGCGCGTGGTGCGCATCGCCCGCTGGGAGTATCCCTCGTTGGTCACCTTGTGGGAATGATGGTCTCAGAGGGGTTGGCCGGCAAGGGCGCGCCGCAGGGAGTCGGTAAACGTGGGGCGAGCGATGCCATATTCGGTCACGATGCCGGACAGGTAGCGGTGCGGCGTGACGTCGAAGGCGGGGTTACGGGCCTTGAAGTGTGCCGGCACGAGCGGCGTGCCATAGGGGGTAGTGACTTCGGCGGGATCGCGTTCTTCAATCGGGATGTCCGCCCCGCTGGCGATGTTCGGGTCGATGGTGGAGGTGGGGGCGACGGTATAGAACGGGATGCCGTTTTCTTTGGCCAGCACGGCAATCTGGTAGGTGCCGATTTTGTTGGCAAAGTCACCATTGGCTGCGATGCGGTCTGCGCCGACCAGCACCAGCTTGATTTCGCCTTTTTGCATGTAGTAGCCGGCGGCGGTATCAGGCAGGATGTGATAGGGGATGCCGAGTTGTTCCAACTCCCATGCGCTCAGGCGTGCGCCTTGCAAGCGTGGGCGGGTTTCGTCGAGCAGCACATGGAAGCGCTTGCCGGCCTCGTGCGCGGCGCGGATGACCCCGAGCGCCGTGCCATAATCCACCGTGGCCAGCGCGCCGGTGTTGCAGTGATGCAGCACGGTATCGCCGTCTTGTATTAAGGTTTGGCCGTGGGCGGCCATACGTTGGTTGATGGCCACATCGTCATCGGCGATGCGTTGGGCGGCTTGCAGCAGGGCGGCACGCAGCGCATCGGGCGAGGTGTGCTCATCACGCGCGGCCAGCGCCAGCATCTGCTCGACCGCCCAAGCGAGGTTGACCGCCGTCGGGCGCGCATCCTTGAGGACGGTGGCGGCGGCCCGCAGCTCTGCCCGCAGGGTGGATAGGTCGGCGGCGGTGCTGGTATGGGCGGCCAGTGCCATGCCAAAGGCGGCGGCAGCCCCGATGGCCGGCGCACCGCGCACGGTCATATCGGTGATGGCGTGGGCGACGGCCTGATAATCGGGCAAATCGACCACCTCGAAGGCCCATGGGATATTCTTTTGGTCAATCATGCGGACGACGCCGTCCGCCCACGCCACGGTGCGCATCGCGGGTTACTGCCCGAAGGCTTCCACGAGGCCGACCAGCCCTTCAAAGCTGCGGTCAGCCACCATCTGCGGGGTGCTGCCCGACAGGCGATACATCACCGTGGGGGTACCCGTGGCGCCCAGACTGCGGGCAAGGCGCACATCATCGCTGACGGCGGTGCTGGTCTGCACGCAGCGCAGCAGTGCCGCAGCGTCGAGGCTCAGGCGGTCAGCCAGCGTTTGGGCGGGGTTGCGCTGGAGCAAGCCGTTCTGGGCCATCTCGAACATCACCTCGGTCACATAGCCATAGTGGCGGCCCTGCTCGGCGGCACAGTAGGCCAGATTGCCGGCGTATTGGGTGGTATCGCCGCCAGCGGTCGGGAAGATGCGCACTTCCCAGCGGGCCTTGCCGGTGGCCACATATTCTTCGATGAAGCGCTCGGCGGTCGGCTTATACTGCTGGCAGGCCGGGCACAGATAGTCGAGGAACTCGACGATGGTGATTGGGGCTTCGGGGTTGCCAATCACATAGCCGCCAGATACCTTCTCGACCGGGATATTGGCAAAGAAGCTCTCGCTGAACTTGGCCTGTGTGCCCCCCAGCGAAATGGCGATGAACACCACGGCCAGCACGACCGCAGCGCCAATCAGGGCAAAAATGAGGGTTCTCTGTTGCGAATTGGACTGCACGTTCAACATCCTTGTGTAGGGTGGAGAGCAATACGGACGATCGTCTCACAATAGTGTCACGCGGGGGGGAAGCGCGTCAATAAGCAAAACCAGACCGCGTGAGCGTAGTTTACCAACATTTTACAGTTTGACCTGTGGGCTGTGCGTTTGTCTTATGCGAAGTTCATTTGTGCGCAAGGCCCACCCTGTCGTACACTTGTTGATGATAATGCCTCTGATTATTGATTATCAGGGGTGCATATATGACGATGTCGCGTATGGAGTAATCTATGGCTCAGCTAGGTTGGATGAGCAGTCGCACGGTGCGCCGCGCCGGCGGATTGATGATGTTGGCACTGGTGTTTGTCATTGGTTTTGCAGTGGGGGCGGGTACGCAAACCACCACTGCACAGGTCAATCCCAATACCCGTATGCCGACCGATGTCGAGGAGAATTTTGCCCCGTTTTGGGAGACCTACAACCTGATTCGCAAAACCTACCTCGATCCGGTGGACGTGGATAAGCTGGTGAACGGCGCGATTACGGGCATGGTCGAGGCGCTGGGTGACCAATTCAGCGGTTATGTCGAGCCAGAGTTCAACGCCTTTGATACCGACCTGTCTGGGTCGATTACCGGCATTGGGGTGGTGATTGAAAAGCAGGAGAACAGCAATCAAATCACGATTGTCAATGTGCTGCGCGGCACTCCTGCCGAAGCCGCCGGCCTGCTAGAAGGCGACATCTTCTTGACCGTCAACGGCGAAGATGTGACCGGTTTTGATACCGATCGCCTTGCCTCGCGCGTGCGCGGGCCAGAGGGCACAACGGTTAACCTGAAGATGCTGCGCGGCGAGAAAGAGCTAGAATTTAGCATCGTGCGGGCGCGCATCAACATCCCCAACATCGAGACGCGCGTGATTGATGAGGCATATGGCTATGTCAAGCTCAATCAGTTCACCAGCGAGGCGCGCCGGCAGCTCGACGCGGCCATCAGCGAGCTGGCGCTTGAGAACAAGCAGGGGCTGATTATCGACCTGCGCGGCAACCCGGGCGGCCTGCTGAGCGCGGCGGTACAAGTGAGCAGTGCGCTTGTGCCGGGCCAGCAGGTGATTTTGTATGAGCAGTTTGGCGATGGCACAGAGCAGGTCTTTAATGCCGACGGCTCGGCACTGGGCATCAGCGTGCCGATTGTGGTGCTGGTGGATGAGCGCAGCGCCAGCGCCTCGGAGCTGACGGTGGGAGCATGGCGCGACTATGACCTTGTGACGGTGATTGGCACGACCACTTTTGGCAAAGGCGTGGTGCAGACCCAGCGCGACCTTGTCAACGGCGGCGGCTTGCGCCTGACGATCGCGCGCTGGCTGACGCCAAACCGTGCCTCCATCAGCGGCGCGGGCATCACGCCCGATATCGTGGTGGAATGGCCGGCAGAAGAGCGCCGTGCCAACCCTGATGCTGACCCGCAGCTTGAGCGGGCGCTGGACTTCTTGCGCACGGGGCAGTAGTCCCCGAGAGGGTTGAATCAACAGCGCGGATGTTGGTCAGACCGGCATCCGCGCTGTTTGTTTGGGGGTAGGGGGTCAGCTGGCAGGCTGAGCCAGGCGGCGCGCAATCTCGGCACGCACCACGGGCGCGACCTTTGTGCCCAGCAGCTCGATGGCGCGCAGCAGCTTGTTGTGCGGCATCGAGCCAACGCTGAGCTGAAGCAAGAAGCGCTGATGACCGAACAGCTCGTGTTGGAACAGGATTTTCTCGATGACGTCCTCGGGGCTGCCGACGAAGTTTGCGCCGCGCAGCGTCGCAGAGGCCTCGTAGTGGCTTCTTTGCATCGGAGGCCAACCACGTTCACGCCCCAGCCTGTCCATCACCAATTTAACCGGTGCAAACGAGTCTTCGATGGCCTGCGCGCGCGTATCGGCGATGAACCCGTGCGAGTTGATGCTGATGGGCAGGGTGGCGGGGTCGTGGCCAGCTTCTTGAGCGGCTTGGCGATACAGCTGAGCAAAGGGCGCAAAGCGCTCTGGCATCCCGCCGATGATGGCCAGCGCCATCGGCAGCCCGCGCGATGCGGCGCGCACCACCGACTCGGGCGTGCCGCCCACCCCAATCCAAACCGGTAGGACATCTTGCACCGGACGCGGGTAGATGCCAAGGTTGTCGATGGCGGGGCGGTGTTGCCCTTGCCATGTGATGCGCTCACCTTCACGCAGTTTCAGCAGCAGGTCTAGCTTTTCGCTGAACAGGGCGTCATAGTCGTGCAGGTCATAGCCAAACAACGGGAACGACTCGATAAACGACCCGCGCCCAGCGATGATTTCGGCACGCCCGCCCGAAATTAGGTCTAGGGTGGCAAAACGCTGAAACACGCGCACGGGGTCATCAGAGCTGAGCACTGTGACTGCGCTGCTCAGGCGGATGTTTTGGGTGCGCGCCGCCGCTGCCCCCAAGATGACCTCTGGCGCAGACGAGACGTATTCCTCACGGTGGTGCTCGCCCAGCCCATACACATCAAGGCCGACTTGATCAGCCAACTCGATTTCTTCTAGCAGGTTGCGGGTGCGCTCTGCCGGGCTAAGCCGCTGACCGGTGCGCGGGTCGGGGGTGAGTTCGGCAAACGAATAAATGCCAATCTCGAACGGCTTGAAAGCTGCGGGGCTGTCTGTCATCAGTGACATCCTCTTGTCTTGTCATTTTATCGGACTACAGTCCGTTTTTAGACGATGCGGCGGAGCATATCATTACCTGAGAGGTCTGGCAACCGGCAGCGGGGTTTGCCGTCGCTTGCCCGATGGTGGGTGTGATTTTGCGAAGCGGGGCAGGGCAATTGCCTCAAAATCAGTAGGGGCGCATCGTGATGCGCCCGTAAAGCATCGTGATGCGCCCGTAAAGCATCGCGATGCGCCCGTGACGTCGGGCAGTTCACGAACTGCCCCTACAAACCAGAAAATTTGAAGCGATTACCTTGCGAAGCGGGGTGTTTTTTTGGTGGGGGTGCTGATATACTGCCATCTTTGTGATGTTCTTTGTCCTTTGGGGCTGTTGAGGGGAGTAGGTGCATGAGCTTCCTCGAGGTTGCGCTGCAAGTTGCGACGATTATTTTGTCGGTGATTCTGGTCATCCTGATTCTGCTGCAAGTGCGCGGCGAGGGTGGTTTGGGGAATCTGCTGGGCGGCGAGTCTGGCGCTGGTGGGCGTACCCGCCGTGGTCTGGAGCGGACGGTGTTTCAGATTACGATTGGGTTGTCGGCGTTGTTCTTCGTCATCTGCATTTTCTCGGCGGTTGCCACGCGGGCATAACAGCGCCTTTGTGGTGGTGATACACTTAAATGGTGTAGGTTATACAGGCGTCCGCTGTGATGGCGACGCCTGTTTTCGATTCGTGCCCTCGTCCGCCGATTAAGGAGGCTGAGCGATGCTTCGTGGAGTCCGGTGGCAGATTGCCGCCTTTGTGCTGACTGCTGGCGTCTTTGTCTTGGTACTGCTGACCCGTCAGCCTGCTGTGTCTGTTCCTACCCCGCCGCCGTCCACGCAGTCTGCGCCGGTGGATGTGCCGACTGCATCGGTGACGCCGGCCACGGATACACCGGTGGCACAACCCACACCTACCGAGGCGGTATCGTCGGTGAATCTATCGCCTGCGCCGTTGGTGGCGGATGATTTGCCGACTTATCGGGAGGGGTTGGTGGGGCGGGTACAGCGCCTGAATCCGCTGTTGGCCAGCTTAAATCCGGTCGATGCCGACATCACCGCGCTGATTTTTGAGGGATTGACGCGGATTAACGCCTATGGTGAGCCTGTGCCGGCGCTGGCCCGCAGCTGGATTGTGTCGTCGGACGGGCTGGAATATGTGGTGACGCTGCGTGATGACGTGCTGTGGCAGGACGGGACGCGCTTTAGTGCTGCGGATGTCTCGTTTACGATGCAGCTGCTGCGTGCGCGTGATTTCCCCGGCGAGCGCGGCCTGCGCGACTTTTGGCGCACGGTGGAGACCGAGCAGCTGAGCGACACACAGGTGCGTTTTCGGCTGACACAGCCGTTGGGCGGGTTCTTAGAGGCGCTGCGGGTGGGCATTTTGCCCCGTCACGCGCTGGAGGGGATGCCGGCCGGGGCATTGGCCTCGCACCCGTTCAATTTTTCGCCGATTGGCACAGGCCCTTACCAATTGGAGGCGCTGCGCGGCGAGAACGGGGTCATCACGCAGGTGGATTTGCGCGTGTCGCCCAATTACCGGCTGCGTCCGGAAGGGCGTGAAGGCTATGGGCTGGAGCGTGTGAGCTTTAAGCTGTATGCCACCTTTGGGGAGGCGCTGATGGCGCTGGATGCCGGCCAGATTGATGGGCTGGCCGCGCGCGAGCGTGATGAGCGTGCGCCGCTTCAACAGCGGGCGGCCTCGGGGCAGGTGATTACGCGCAATGCACTAGAGCCGGTGATTGGGTTTGTCATCTTCAACCTTGCGGACAGCGATTTCCCGCTGTTCCGCGAGGAGCGCGTGCGGCGGGCCTTGCTGCTGGGGGCGAATCGGCAGAGCGCGGTGACACGCCACCTGTTCAATCAAGCTGTGCCCGCCGAGTCGCCTTTGGTGATGGGGGGATGGGCTTATGCGCCCGACATCCGTGCGCCTTTCGACCCGAATCAGGCGGTATTTGTGCTGAATCAGGCGCGCATTGATACCGGCCCTGCGCCGGAAGTGCCTGAGGGCGCGCCGACCCCAACCCCGCTGCCAGAAGGGACGCGCTTTGCGTTCAGCATCCTTGTGCCGGAGGATGCCGCGCTGATTGCGGCGCTGAACCAGATGATCGGACAGTGGGCGGCGATGGGCGTGGCGGTGACGGTCGAAGCCGTGCCGGCAGACCAACATCTGGCGCGGTTGGATGCGGGCGAATTTCAGGCGGCGGTGGTTGAGCTGTCGCTGTGGGGCACAGCAGACCCCGACGTGTATGCGTTCTGGCACGATGGACAGTATCCGGACGGGCAGAACTATGGCGGCGCAAATGACCGCGTGGTGAGTGAGCTGCTAGAGCGCGCCCGCCGCGACCCCAATGGGGTGAATCGCGCGGCAGAATATCGGCAGTTTCAGCAGCAGTTCCTAGACCGTGCGATTGCCATCCCGCTGTATAACCCGATTTATACCTATGCGTTCTCGCCGCGGGTGCAGAATGTGCAGCTGGGCTATCTGGGCACGCGCGCCGATCGGCTTAATACGATTGGGAGCTGGTCTCTTGCTCGATGATGGCGCGCAGCAGGTCTTTGCGCGCTGCGCCGGCCAATGTTTCCAGCTTGCGCACCCCCAGCGGGTCGATGACCTCGCGCAGCAGGCGCAGCTCTTCGGCTGACGGGGGAAGGGTTTGGGCGACATCCGGTGCGAGGTCAAGCGGGAAGCCGGTTTTGCGCTGCACCTGCTCGACGCTGATGCCCGGGTGCAGGTGCGTCAGGCGCAGCCGCCCACCGGCCCAGTCAAATTGGCCGAGGTCACTGACCAGATAACGCGGGGATGCCCCACGCCGACGGGTATCGCTCACCCCCATCCCACTGCGGATGTCGATATGCTCGACGAACACCGCTGGGGAGTGACGCGGCACATAAAAATAGATGCGGTCTGAATAGACTGTGACATCGGGGATGCCGCCGGTGCCCGGCAGGCGGGTGCGTGGGCGCGGCAGGCGGATGTTGTTGGTGAAGCCGGCAGCGTCAATCTGGGCGGGGCGAAAGAACTCCTTGGGCGAGAACTTGGGCAGCAAATCGAGCGCCGCGGTCACAAAGCCCGGATGGATTAGGCCGTGATTGAGCCATGCCCCTTCGATGGTGGTGATTCCCAGTGGCGAAAAACGGTGACCGATGCTCTGTCCGATGGCGCTGGCGAAGCGTGCGTGGGGGGCGTGGGTTTGCTGGGCAAGGATGTAACCGGCCATCACCAGCGGGGTGTTCATGCCTTGGGCCAGCACCTCACCATCCTGCACCTGCCGCGCGATGCACACGCAAATCAATTCGTCGATGCTGTAATCGTTGTAATCGTCCATCAGGCGGCCTTTTTGGTGGCAAAGCGCGGCCAGAACGGGATGAGCCGAGGCACACGCTGTTGATAGTCGGCGTACTGCTGGCCAAAGGCGGCCAATAGGCGGCGTTCTTCATAAAACGAGCCGACGATAAAATATAGGGTGATGCCCAGACACGCGCCAAAATAGGCCTCACGCATCACCGGCACGGGCCAGATGACCAGCAGCGAGAACAGATAGAGCGGGTGGCGCACCAGCCCATAGAGTCCGTCGGTTTTGAGCGGTTCATCGGGCAGCGGCAGCGGCTGACCGGCCAGATAGGCCTTCATCTGCGGGATGCCGAGGAAGCGCCCCCCGTCGATTTGCAGCAGCGATGCCGCCATCCCGATCAGGCCGATGAGCTGAATGGTCAGCAGCAGTGGCTCGTAGCGCAGCGGGATTTGCCAGATGATGCCGCGCTCGGCAAGGATGACCAGCGCGGCAATCGGCATGGCACTGACCACAGAGACCACGTTAAACACCATACGGTATAATCCGTGATAGGCGCGCTGGCCAAAACGCGCGACAAAGCGCGGCTTTAGCCACCCAGCCATCAGGGTATGCAGTGCCCCATAGGCTAACATTCCCACCAAAGTTACCCAAACCATCACGTTTTTACCTTTACCCCTTTTACTTCTCACCGTTTGGAGCAGTGTGCCGATGAATATGCTGGATATTATAGCCAAGAAGCGTGACGGTGGGGTGCTGACCCGCGCCGAAATCGAGTGGTTTGTGGGTGCGGTAGCCTCCGAGCAAGTGCCCGATTATCAGACGGCGGCGCTGCTGATGGCGATTGTGCTGCGCGGCATGACCGACGAAGAGACGGTGGCCCTGACGTTGGCGATGGCTAACAGCGGGCAGGTGCTGGATTTGTCGGGCGATATTGGCTATGCGGTGGATAAGCACTCGTCTGGTGGGGTGGGCGACAAAACCACCTTGATTGTGCTGCCGCTGGTCGCTGCCTGTGGGGTCAAGGTGGCCAAGATGAGCGGGCGCGGCCTTGGGCTGACCGGCGGCACGTTGGACAAGCTGGAGGCGATACGTGGGTTTAATGTGAACCTGAGCGAGCACGAGTTCCGCCGCATCGCGCGTGAGCACGGGCTGGTGTTGGCCGGCCAATCGGGCGACCTTGCGCCGGCGGATGGCAAGCTGTACGCCCTGCGTGATGTGACTGGCACGGTGCAGAGCATCCCGCTGATTGTCGGCAGCATCATGAGCAAGAAAATCGCCGCTGGCGCTAAGGGCATCGTGTTGGATGTCAAGATGGGCAGCGGGGCATTTATGAAGACCCTTGAGGACGCGCAAAAGCTGGCCCGCGCCATGGTAGACATCGGGACGATGGCCGGGCGGGATATGGTGGCCACGGTCAGCGATATGAATCAGCCGCTGGGTGAGGCGGTCGGCAACGCGCTCGAAATCAAAGAGACGCTGGCGATTTTGCGCGGGGCGGGGGCGCTCGATTTGCGTGCGCACTGTCTCGACATCGCCGGCCATATGCTGTGGTTGGCCGGGCAAGGCCAGCGCTGGACAGATGAGGAGGCGGTGCGTGCTGAGTTGATTGAGCGGCTGGACAGCGGGCAGGCGCTGGCGCGCTTCCGCCAGATGGTGCAGGTGCAGGGCGGGGATGTGGCAATGGTGGACGCCCCAGAGCGGCTGCCGACCGCGCGCCTGATTGAGCCGCTGCGGGCAGATGCCGCGGGCTATGTGGCCGGCGTATCTGCTGAGGGGGTGGCGCGCGCCGCCTTTGACCTCGGCGCAGGGCGTATCAAGAAGGGCGCGCCGATTGATTTTGCGGTGGGGGTGGAGGTGCATGTCAAGGTGGGGCAGGCCGTGCGCGCCGGTGACCTGCTGGCAACCGTGCACGCCAATGACGAGGCCAAGCTGTCTGATGCCCTCCAGCAGATGCGTCAGGCCATCACGCTGAGCGATGCGCCCGTCGCGCCGCTGCCCCACACCTACGAGACGATTAAGGCCCGCGCACGGGGGTGAGCGTGCTGCCCTGATAACGATAGCGTTGGATGGGGGCGTTGGCCCACCAGCCGGCGCTGTCAAAGCGGATTGGGCCGTTTAGCCCGTCGTATTGGGCTGTGCGCAGCGCTTGTAGGGCGTCGGCCCGTGTGTGAGTGCCGGAGAGGGCTGCGTTCAGCAGTCCGCCGGCATCATAGGTGACCAGTGCCAGCGCGCCGGCGGTGGGCACGTACAGCGCCGACTCGCTCAGACGGTTGTTAAACAGCGAGTCGGGCAGCATGGCGCTCAGCGTCACCGTGACCTGTGTAGTATCGGCGCGCAGCAGCGGATATTGCTTGAGCGCGATGATTTCCCCGCCGATGAGCGGCGAAGGGCGCTGTGCGGCTTGTATCACATCCTGTTCCTCGATCGTCCAGAGGGTAGGGAGCTTTTCGGCGGCGAGGATGACGGCGTTTTCGGCGGGTTGTGCACCCCAGTGCCCGATAACCACCACCGGAACATCCTCAAAGGCGGCGATGACCTGCGCTTGGGTGGCGTTTGGCCCAATCACCAGCGCGGCGAGGATGGACGGGTCGGCAGCGAGGCGGCGGGCCTGCACTGCCGCTGTTTGCGGCGTGCCCCCGTCGTCCACCGAGATGAGTGTGAGGGGTGAGCCGGTGTCGCTCAGCGCAAGGCGCAGTGGATAGAGCGCATCATAGCCGATTTCGCGGTAGCGCCCCTCGAAGGGGGCGAGCAGGGCCACGCGCTGAAGCGGTGCTGCCGGCGCGGGTGCGGGGGCGCAGGCCGCCAGCGTGAGCATCACAATCCAAAGCATAAGGATAAGGCGTCTAGCAGCCATTGGCCAAGTGCTCCTCATAGGTGACGGCAAAGTCGTGATAGCCATCAGGGCGGCAGTCGGCCCGCAGATAGAGATAGGGGGTGTTTTCGGGGTAAATCACCGCGCGGATGGCGTCTAGCCCCGGGTTGGCGATGGGGGTAGGGGGCAGGCCGGCGTTGAGATAGGTGTTATAGGGCGAAATCACACCGGTGTAGTCGGCCCGCGTGATTTGCGGCCACCATCCGCCGCGGCTGTCGGCCAGCCCATACTGCACGGTGGGGTCGGCATCCAGCTTCATACCGATGGCCAGCCGATTGCGATAGACGCTGGCGATGCGCGGCATTTCGTCGGGGTGCACGGCCTCACGCTGGACGATGCTGGCCAGTGTGACCATCTGAAGTGGGCTGAGGTTTTGCCCGCGCGCATCGTTGAGCGCTTGTGCCCCGACCTGCTCGATGAACGCCTCGGTGAGGGTGTTCACGAGGCCTTCTGGCGTTTGGTCAGGCGGCAGCTGATAGGTGCCGGGGAACAAGAACCCCTCGACCGACTGGCCAGCATTGAGGCCTGTGGCGGTCAAAAAGCCGGCTGAAGCGCCTTGCCCACGGCTGGCGGCGGCCAGAAAAGCCGCGCCGTCAAAGGTGAACTGTGGATTGGCGGTGATGGCCTCGGCCACCTGCTCCAGCCGCCACCCCTCCAGCACCCGAAATGGGATGAAAGAAGAGCGCGAATCGGTGAGCGCTTGGGCGATTTGGGGCAGGGACTGTGCGCGGCTGAGGAAGTATGTGCCGGCTTCTAGTTCGTCGGCGATGCCCTGCGCGCGCACATAGGCCACAAACAGCTCAGCGTCGCGAATCAGGCCGGCTTGTGCCAGCTGCGCGCCGATGCCGGCGGCGCTGCTGCCACTACTGACCTCGAAGCGCTGGGTGCGCGTGTCTGCGGCGTCGATGGGGGCAAGCTCGGCATCGCGCCCGTTGAGCGACCAGCGGGCCATGATGGCGCGGGCAAAATCGGCGGGGCTTTCGCCGCTGAGATAAATTAGGCCAATCACACTGATGGCAGCAGCTGCTATCACCATCAAGCCAAGGCCCAGCGCCCATTTAATCGCGCGTGTCATCGGCGGGTTCTTTCTGTGAGGAGGGTTGGAGGGGGTGCGGCGCAAGGCCGTCACGCAGGGCGTCCAGATAGCTTTGCAGAATCACGCGGGCGGCGAGGTCATCGATTGGGTCGGTGGTTTTGCGGCGCTGGCGGGTGGCGATGGCTTTGGCGTCATGGCTGGACAGCTGTTCATCCCACAAGGTGACCGGCATTCCGAGTGCCTCGCTGAAGCGGGCGGCCCATAGGCGAACGGTGTCGGCCTGTGTGTGGACGCCTGTCCCCTCTAATTCGTGAGATGGCAGGCCGATGATGACCGCGCCGACCTTGTGCTGCTCAATCAGCTGGCGCAGCTTGCGGAAGTCGTCCTCGCGCGTGGTGCGCTTGAGGATGGCCAGCTCGCGCGCGGTCAGCCATGCGCGGTCGCTGAGGGCGATGCCGAGGCGTTTGAGGCCGTGGTCGATGCACAGCAGAGGGGGGTGGGTCATGGCGAAACCTCCACGACGCGGATGGTGATGCGCACCGGCAGGCGCGGCAGCGTGCCCTCGAAGTTGGGGCTGACGACGATGTCGGGCTGAGTGCCGGGGGCCAGCTGATAGATGCTGCCCAGATAGAGGCGCGCATCCTCGATGCTGCGACCGGCCAGCACCTCACGCAGGGCGGCGGTATCGATTTGCCCGCTGACCAGCCCACTGGCAAACAAACGGAAGGTGACTTGATCGGGGGCGACGGTCTCAACTGGCCCGCGCTGATAGCTGAGGGTGGCGATGTCGAGGGTGCGCCCGCGCGGGATTTGCCGGCTGATGGCGGCGAATCCGACCTGTTCGGCGTCGCGCTGATTGATAATGAGCGCCTGCACCACGGCCCGCATCTCCAGCGAGACCTCACTGGCGACCGTGCCGACCTGTGCGCTGTAGACCTGCCAGTCTGATCGGTCAGAGTCGGGGGTGATGGCGATGCTCTCGTCGATGACGAACTCGCCCGGGCCGAGCAAGGATTGCAGCTCGGCTTGTGCTTGGGCTTGGATTTGCTGGCGGACGATGGCGCGCAGACGGTCGAGGTCGGTTTGCGTGACGGTGGGCAGCGAGCGGGTTTGTCCGCCGCTGAGCGGCAGCAAGTTGCTGACGGTGACGCTGTCGGCCCAGTCCGCTTCGGCAGTGGTGATTTTGAGCGCGCCGACGTTGCCGATTTCGCCGGCGTAATCGGGGAGGGCTTCCACGCTCACTTCGACGGATTGGCCGCTGCCGGCGTTTAAGCGCGCTTCGGTCAGCGATTGAAAGCGTACGGGTGTGCCGTCTGCGGTGGCAAAGACCGTGCCGGCGGGGATGGTCACGGCTTGGTCGGTGCGGTTGACCAGCGTGACTGTGCCAGAAGCCAGCGTTGGGGGTTGGTCAATCGAGCCGGTGGTCTGGCGCGTGCCGGCCTGTGTGACCTGCACCAACTGTATCCGTGCGGGTATCAACGCCTGAGCGGTGTCGATGCCGGAAGCGCCGGCATAGGCGGTAATCAGGACGTTGGCCTCCAGCGGCAGCTTGGCGATGGTGAGGGTGATGGTGGCGCCCGGCAGTGCCACATAACCCGCCACCCCGATGATGGCCAGCACCAGTGCCACCAGCATCAGGCGGGCGGCGCTGGGCATCGGCAGGCGGCGTGGGCCGCGCACCCGGCTGGCCACCGGCATCAGGTCTTCGGGGTCTGGCTCGGTTTCGGGCTTTTGAAAGCGGTTGGCAAATACCTTGCCGCGTCCACGCTTCCAGCGCCCGCGCTCGGATGCGCCGATGGTCTCGAAGGTGCTGATGTCCAGCTCTTGGGCGTGCTGGATGACCTGCGCGTCGTGGGTGACGAAGGCAAGGCGGATGGCGCGCCGCATCGCCTCGCGCTGAATCAGCACAAGGTCGAGCTTGCGGGTGAGGGCGGTGCCGTCCTCTGGCCAGACCAGTAGGACGTTCTGCCCACGCAGAAACGAGAGGCGGTCGCGGACGGAGGTCGCATCCTCGCCCGCCTCCAACTGGACAAAGGCGACATCACGCGGCATGGGCGACTGCGGTTACTTGAGCGTGGTCTGGCGCAGGATGGTGCGTGCCAGTTCCAGCGCGTCGGGCAGCTTGGCGGGGTCTTTGCCGCCGGCTTGGGCCATATCGGGGCGGCCACCGCCGCCGCCGCCGACCACCGGCGCGATTTGTTTGATTAGGTCGCCGGCTTTGATGCCGCGCTGCGGCAGGTCGCCGGTGACGGCCACCAACAGCTGTGGGCGTTCATCGAGCACGCCGCCCAGCACCAGCACCCCCGCGCTGAATTTGGCCTTGAACCAGTCGGCCATCTCGCGCAGGATGTCCATGGGGATGCCGTCGAGTTGGGCCACCACAGCCGGCACACTGCCGAGGGTCTCGGTGTTGTGCATCAGGTTATCAAACTTGACTTTGGCCAGCTCGCGCTGGAGCTTGGCGGCTTCTTTGTGGGCGTGGGCCAGCTCGGATTGCAGGGCGTGCAGGCGGTCAAGGGCGTCGTCGGGCTTGGTGCCCAGCTGCGAGGCCAGATGGTTGAGCGCGGTCAGGCGGCCCTGCACATAGTCTACTGCGGCGCGTCCGGTCAGGGCTTCCACACGGCGGATGCCTGCGCCGGATGCCCCTTCGCCAGTGAAGACGAACAGGCCGATTTCGCCGGTCTCGTCCACGTGGACGCCGCCGCACAGCTCGAGGCTGTAGCGGGTTTTGTCGTCGCCGATGCGGACGGTGCGCACGATGTCGGGGTATTTTTCGCCAAACAGCGCCATCGCGCCGTCTGCGCGGGCTTCGGTCAGGGGTTTATATTCCCAGCGCACGCTGTAATTGGCCATAATGGCGTGATTGACCTCGGCCTCGACCGCACGCAGTTCATCCTCGCTCATCCGCCCCTCGTGAGAGAAGTCGAAGCGCAGACGGTCGGGGGCAACCAGCGAGCCGCGCTGTTCGACATGGTCACCGAGCGCATTGCGCAGGGCCGCGTGCAGCAGGTGTGTGGCGGTGTGGTTGCGGATGATGTCGGTGCGGCGTTCCAGCGCCACCTCGGCGCTGGCGGTGCTGTCCACGGTGGGCTGACCTTCTAGCACCTCTCCGACATGCACAATCAGCCCGTTGACGGGGCGGCGCATCTCGCTCACTTCAATCACCCACCCATCACCGCGGATGAGGCCGGTATCGCTGACCTGACCGCCCGACTCGACATAGAACGGGGTTTCGCTAAGCACCACCTCGACCGCTTCGCCGGCGATGGCGCGTTCGACTGACCCGTTTTCGCTTAGCAGCGCCAGCACCGACACATTGCGCAGGGTGGGCGCGCCATAGGGCAGGTAGTTGACGCCGCTGCTGGGGAGCTTGCCGGCGGCTTTCAAGTCGGCCAGCAGGGCGGCATACGACTCCACCGATTCGATTTTGCCCATGGCCTTGCCCCCGCCGCTGACGCGCGAGTGCTGTTCTTCGGCGGCCAAAAAGCCGTCAAGGTCAAGCTGATAGCCGCGTTCTTCGGCCACGTCTTTGATGACCTCCAGCGGCAGGCCGAGGGTGGCCTTAAGGTAGAAGGCTTCTGGGCCGGGCAGCGTGCCGCCGGCAGGGAGCTTTTCGAGCATCTCGCCCAGCTCGGCCAAGCCCTGATCCAGCGTGCGGTGGAACATGGTTTCTTCTTTGGTGATGGTGGCTTTAATCAGGTCAGCCTTGGCCTTGAGGTCGGTGTAGTGCCCGCCCATCGTGTCGATGACGGATTGGGCGACTTTGCCGAGGAAGGGCTGGTCAAAGCCGATTTTCTTGCCAAAGCGTGCGGCGCGCCGGATGACCAGACGGCAAACCGCCTGCCGGTTTTTTGCCCCCGGGTTGACGCCATCGGCAATCAAGAAGACGGCGGCACGCACGTGGTCGGCAATCACGCGGTAGGGCACGATGTTGGCATCGCGCTCGGCATCGGTGTGACCGGTCAGGGCTTGTGTGGCGTGGATGATGGTGGTGAATAGGTCGGTATCGTAGTTGTTGGTTTTGCCCTGCACGATGCTGACAATGCGCTCTAGGCCCATGCCGGTATCGACGCCCGGGGCGGGCAGGGGCTGGTCATATTTGCCGGTGTGGGCGGGGTCAGCCTGCTGCCGGTTGAACTGCATGAACACGAGGTTCCAGATTTCGAGAAAGCGGTCATCTTCGGCCTGAAGCTGGCTGATGATGCTGTCTGTGCCCTGTTCTGGGGTTTTGTCCCAGTGGATTTCGCTGGTTGGGCCGCATGGGCCGGTATCGGCCATCTGCCAGAAGTTGGTTTTTGGCCCCATGCGTGCCACACGCTTGGGGTCTACGCCCACCTCTTTCACCCAGATGTCGTAGGCTTCGTCGTCGTTCTCATAAACGGTGTAGACCAGACGGTCGGTGGGCAGGCCGCAGACCTGTGTCAGAAATTGATAGGCATATTTAATGGCGTCGCGCTTGAAGTAATCGCCAAAGCTAAAGTTGCCCAGCATCTCGAAAAAGGTGTGGTGACGGGGGGACGGCCCGACGTTTTCGAGGTCGTTGTGTTTGCCGCTGACGCGCATACATTTCTGGGCGGTGGTGGCGCGTTTATAATCGCGTTTATCCTGACCGAGGAACACGTCCTTGAACTGCACCATTCCCGAATTGGCGAACAGCAGGGTGGGGTCGTTGCCCGGCACGAGCGAGGACGATGGCACTTGCTTGTGGCCATATTCTTCAAAGAAGTCGAGAAACGCCTGCCGTATCTCGGCGCTGGTCTGGGGTGTGGTGGACATGGAGAGACTATTCCCGCGTGATGGTCAGAAAAACAATGCGATATTCACGCCCATTATAGGGGGTGTGTAGAACCCCCGACAAGAGAACCCTCAGCTTTTGGTGGCATCTGATGGCAGGGCCGGCGGGGTATACTCTTAGACGCCGCATATCTAGGCCTGATGACGGGCCATTGTCGATGAAAGGATTGTTTTGATCATGTCTACCCCAGTGACCGCAGACATCGACGCGCAAGTGGACTGGTTGATGTCGGGCGCGGAATATGGCGACCCCGACACGCGCGAGGTGATGCGCCGCGAACTGCGTGAGCGTTTGCTAGAAGCGCAAACAGAGGGCCGGGCACTGCGGGTCTACTGCGGCTACGACCCGCGCCGCCCCGATTTGCACCTTGGCCACACCATCACGATGCGCAAGCTGCGTCAGTTTCAAGAGCTGGGGCACGACGTCACGTTTTTGATTGGCACATTTACCAGCTTGATCGGTGACCCCTCGGACATCGATAAGGCTCGCAGTCAGCTGACTCCTGAGGAAGTGCGCCAGAATGCTGCAACGTATGCCCGTCAGGCCTTCAAAATCCTCGACCCTGAGCTGACCAATGTGCGCTATAACGACGAGTGGCTGCACACGCTGGACTTTGCCGACATCATCCGCTTGGCGTCCAATTTTACGGTGCAGCAGTTTTTGCAGCGCGAAAACTTTGCCAAGCGCATCGATGCCGGCCAACCGATTTATCTGCACGAGTTTTTCTATGCGTTGATGCAGGCCTATGATGCTGTGGCGCAGGAGGCCGATGTGCAGGTGGGCGGGCAAGACCAGCTGTTCAATATCCTTGTGGCGGGGCGCAAGCTTCAGCAGGCGCTGGGCCAGCGCCCGATGGTGGCGATTATCATGGGCGAGAGCTTGCCCGGCACCGATGGGGTGCTGAAGATGAGCAAAAGTCAGGGCAATCACATCCCGCTGCTGTCCGAACCGTGGGATATGTTTGGCAAGGTGATGAGCCTGCCCGACCACGCCATGCCGATTTATCACAAGCTGGTGCTGGGGTGGCCGCCGGCCCAATTGGCGGCGCTGGAGGCCGAGCTGAGCAGCGGCACACTCCACCCCAACGAGGCCAAGATGCGCCTTGCCCGTGAAATCGTCAGCATCTATCACAGCCCGCAGGATGCCGAGGCCGCCCAGCGACGTTGGGATGAGGTGTTTCGCAGCAAAGACGGCGATGGCATCCCGTCAGAGATGCCCACCGAGCAGATTGACGGCACAGAGCGCATCTTTGACCTGCTGCGCACCCTGCACCTAGTGGACAGTGGCAAAGAGGCCGCCCGACTGCTGGAGCAGGGCGGCGTGCGCCTGAATGGGGTGACTGTGGCAGACCGCGAGGCATGTGTCACGCCGGCAGACCTGCCGGCGGTGCTGCAAGTGGGCAAACGGCGCTTTGTCCGCCTGATTGCGCGCAAGCATTAAGCCAGATTGAGAAATCGGCAAATTCACCGTTGACACGGGGGACGACCTGACCTATACTGTTTTACGCGGGATAGAGCAGAGGCAGCTCGTCAGGCTCATAACCTGAAGGTCGGAGGTTCGAATCCCCCTCCCGCAATCTCAGAGACCAGCGCGCGCTGGTTTTCTGGTATATTGGCGGCGTAGCTCAGTGGCAGAGCACCGAGCTCATACTTCGTGGGTCACAGGTTCAAATCTTGTCGCCGCCACACACCCCGAAAGGCATCCATCATGGATGCCTTTCGGCGTTTCATAAGCAGGCGCTAGCGCTCGTGATGCAGCAGGTCATCCCATGTCTCGCGGCGGCGGGCCACAGACCACGAGCGCCCATCGGCTTCGATGACGAGTTCGGGCGGGCGTGGGCGGGCGTTATAGTTGGAAGCCATCACCATCCCGTAAGCGCCGGTAGTGAGGATGGCCAGCAGGTCACCGGGCTGCACATCGGGCAGGGGGACGTTTTTGCCCAGCACGTCGGTGGTTTCGCACACCGGGCCGACGATTTGCGCAGGGGTGAGGCTGCTAGTAGCGGGTTGTCGGACGGGCAGGATGGTGTGATGGGCTTGATAGAGGGCTGGGCGCAGCAGTTCCGATATGCTGCCATCGACGATGATGATGCGCTGGCCGGCCTGATGCTTAACATACAGCACCTGCACCATAAACACCCCCGCATCTGCGATGATGGCGCGGCCCGGCTCTAGGATGAGCTGGTGGCCGGTCACCAGTGGGCGCAGGGCGTCAGCAAAGTCGCTGGGGGTGGGCAGTACGGCCTCGGGGGCATAAGCGGCGGGCATCCCCCCGCCGATGTCTAGTGTGCGTAGTTCAGGGTAGGGGGACATCATTTCCAGCGCGGCCTCGACGGCCTGTACGGTGGCTTGGGTGTCGCCCAGCTGACTGCCGATATGCACATGCAGGCCGGCGATGTGAATGTGGCCAAAGCGCTGGCGATTGGCCAGCAGTTCGGCCACTGTTTCGGCAGTCAGGCCAAATTTCGCCCCGCCGTGACCGGTGGCGATATAGGGGTGGGTGTTGGCGGTGACGTCGGGATTGAGGCGCAGATTGACCCGTGCGGTCTGCCCACGCTCAGCGGCAAGGGTATCGAGCAGTTCCAGCTCGCGCTGGTTCTCCACGTTATACCAGCCGATGCGGTTGTCGAGTGCCCAGCGCAGCTCGTCGGGGGTTTTGCCCACGCCGGCAAACACGATGTCTTGCGGTTTGCAGCCGGCTTGCAGCGCGCGGTAGCACTCGCCAGCGCTGACGGCATCGATACCCGCGCCGGCTTGTATCAGGGTGCGCAGCACAGCCAGATTGGCATTGGCTTTGGCGCTGTAGTGGATGTGGGCGTTCATGCCGGCAAAGGCCTGTGCGATGCGTTGATAGTTTTCCAGCGCGCGCGGCAGGCTGTAGAGATAGAACGGTGTGCCGGCGCTGTGGGCGACAGCATCCAGTGATACCGAGTTAAGGTGTAGGACACCATCGTGATACGCCGCGGGGGGCAGGGGCATGAGGGGCTAACCTTTCGGGTGGGGGTGATCTCATCCGCTCTTCAAAGATAATCACGGTGATTGATGAGAGTCTTTAGAGATTTAGTGAGCTAAGTAGTAAACCAGCGCTGAAGGCTGGTACGAAATCGCTCAAAGCTAGGGTCTGTGCAGTGTTTTAGAGAAATCCGCTCAGCTAGGTCCTTGAATACTGTGGGTGAAAAGGGTTTCCTTGCTTTTCTTAAAGCTGCTTGTAAGGCTTCTTTGGGGTTTTGAGGTTTTTGCAGATCACTTGAACCCCAATGTTTTGTCTCGTTTATGAGCCAATCACGCAAGGAAGTTTCTTCTACTTTCCAACCTAAAATCTCAGCAACTTTTGTAGACGATGCCCATACCCATGATTCTAGCTCGGGACTAATCACAATCACGCATATATTTTCAGCTTTCCAACCATTTTGTATTAAGCGTTTCTCAAGTTCATCTTGTATATCTTCAGCAGACATATTCGAATCTCTGCCGCATCCGTGGTAATCAAATAGGACCATTGCATATTGCTTAGTTTTTGCGAAGGGCCGAAGGAAGTTATGTGCATCTTGATAACATCCTGCGTCTCTTTGCGAATGAGTATTGATTTCAAAATTTACACCAGCGCGTATGTTGAGACTGCGGTGTCGCTGCTCAATAAGCGTCTTGACAGTTTCGCGCATATCAGCGTCGGGGACCAACACGATTAGATCACTCATCCTAACACCCCCGAAGCGAACAAAGTTCCTAATGAAATTTCGCCCTGCCATTGTTTCAAGTAAGGGTGTAAGTATCCGGCTGTGATGTGGGTTTCACCTGATATGTGTCGCTCAAAGCACAGTAGTTGTTTGAGATCTGCCATGTTCAGGATGATGGGTGAGTGAGTTGCCATGAACAATTGAGCATCGTACAGACTTTGTAATGACTGATAAATCGTTTCGACGGCACGCGGGTGAATACCGTTTTCCGGTTCTTCAATCATGTAAATGCCGGTTAGGTTGGGGACATAGGCAAGAATGGTTAGAGCTAGTAACCGCAATGTTCCATCTGAAATTACCCATGACGGCGCTTCTAGGCCAGATTGATAGGTTACCATTAGATATCTATGGCGGTCTTCGGGGCGTTCGACTGTTCGCACCGATTGAATCTCTGGCAAAGCAGTTCGAATATGTTCAACCCAACTAACTAAATTTTCAGGATATTTCTGCTCGAGTTCGTGAATCACCCACGGTAAATTAGAACCATCTGTCAGAAATCCACGACTTTTAGCGGGGGGACTGGGTCTGCGAAGCGCTTCACTGCTAAGCATGATTTTTTGTACGGACTCCCCGATAAAGCGTTTGAACCATGTTGCGACGGGGAATCGTTCTTCATCTTCAGGTAGGTTGGCTAAGGCGACACGTTGCGAACCTAAGCGAAACATGTTATTCCAGTCGGTTTTCTCTGATCTGAAATAGTCGTTACCGTTATCAGACTTGCTGACAATTTTTCTCCAGCCCGGTGGCGTCTGTTTTTTTGGCGTTAGGGTTATACGGTCAGGGATATTTGTATTTGTATTTGTTGGGTCTTTGATGGCATCTTGACGGAGCAGCCATAAATTTTCAACCTGTATCTCAGGTATCTTCTTCATATCTAAGCCTAGGCGCAGTTCATAGCGCACATATCGATAATCGGTTTTTATTTCATCTGGGATAACAGCTTCGACTGCCAATTCGAACCATTCTGATTGGCGCATCCACGTTAAATCTGTGAAATTTGGAGTTCTGGTATCTAGAGCACGCAAAATATCGCGCTCACCCAGTAAATCTGCAATAAACGCAATAACATCTAAAAAAGTTGATTTACCGCTAGCATTTGGCCCTATCAGAACTTGTACGTTGGATACACGCTGATCGATATAACGTAGAGTGCGATAGTTGAGTATTGTGATTCGGCTAAGCACAATTATCTCCCATGATTTTGAATTTTATTTTATCATGCCATTTTCATAAGGCGCATTGCCACTATATCTCCACATCAGAGAAACACCATCGTGATACGCCGCGGGGGCAGGGGCATGAGAGGCTGACCTTTCGGGTGGGGGTGGTCTCATCCGCTCTTCAAAGATAATCTTGTATCCTAGAGGGGTAGGGCGGTATGCTGATAGCGTATCGCTACGCCTACCCTTTATTAACAGGAGTGTGGCTCTTGACTGAACAGGCGCAAGAAAATAAGCTGTCGCGCGAGTATGATGCGCTGCGCCAGCGCGAGTTTACCGTGCTGACCGATTTGTTGGAAGTGCTGCCCAAAATTGATGGCCTTGCGCCGGAATATGCTGCGCAGGCCCGTGATGCGCTGTTTCATGCCGACAATCCTTACCTGATGGTGCTGGTTGGCGCGTTTAATGCCGGCAAGAGCAGCATCATCAATGCGCTGCTGGGCGAGGCGGACGTAATGACCGTTGGGCCAGTGCCCACCACCGACCGTATCACGATTCTGCGCTATGGCGAGGCGGCGCAGCGCATTGCCTCTGGCGAGGCCGATACGGTGTTGTATCCAGCGCCGATTTTGCAGCGCGTCAGCCTTGTGGATACCCCGGGCCTAGAGTCGGTGTTCCAGAAGCACGAGTCGCAGACGCGCAAGTTCTTGCACCGTGCCGACACGGTGCTGTATGTGATGTTGGCCACGCAGGCCATGAGCGCCGAAGGGCTGCAAGCGCTCAATCAGCTGCGCGATTATGGCAAAAAAGTCATCCTCATCATCAATCAAATCGACCTGATTTCGCCAGAAGACCGCGAGACAGTCAAGCGCTACGTCAGTGAGCAGGCCAAACAGCATTTGTCGGTCGATGTGCCGGTGTGGCTGATGTCGGCCAAGCAGGGGCTGGCCGCCAACCTCGCAGATGATGCCGAGGGCTGGAAGGCCAGCGGCATGGTGCAGATTGAGGAATATGTTACCCGTCAGCTGGACGATGCTGAACGCCTGCGCCAAAAGCTGCTCACGCCGCTGCAAATCGCTGAGACGGCCTGTGCTCAAGCAGTGAACCGTGTTAAAGATAATCAAGCTGCGATGGATGCTTCGACCGCGCTGGCCGAGAATGTGCGCGGGCAGTTGTCGATGCACGAGCGCGACCTCAAGGCCATCACCAGAGAGGTGTTGACCGAGGCCGGCAGCAAATTTGATGCGGTGGCCCAGAATGGCTCACAAGCTATCCGCGATTTGTACCAGCTGAGCGACGTGCCGGGGATGCTGCTGGGAGGCTTTGTTGAGCTGTTCCCCTTCTTGCGGAAATGGCACGGCGAAATGCGGCGTGTGGCGCAGGCGTTTGCCAATCACAAGGTGTATGAGCCGCTGACCGAGCTGCCGCAGGTGGTGGATAAGCTTGCCCCACGCCTAGAGGGCCGCGACCTGAAAGACCTTGACGAATTGGCGACGTATACCACGCGCGAAATCAAGCAGCTGCCCGAGGCCATCCGCCAAAAAATCATCGGGACGCCGCAAGCGCCAGTGACCTATGATCGGCGCGCGCTGCAAGAGGTGCGCCCAGTGCTGATGAGCCTTGAGGAACAGACGCGCGCCATCGAATTGCAGAGCTTTGCTGCATCAAGCCGGCAGGTGCTGATTGGCCTGCTGTTGTGGGAGGTGGTGCTGCTGGTTTTGGGCGTTGCGGCGCTGTCCAGCGGCGCGTTGGGCGAAAGCACGTGGGCGGTGCTGCTGTTCTTGCTGGTGCTTGCTATGTTGGGCGTGGTGGTGATGCCGGTGCTCGGGCGCGTGATGGGGGCGCGCTATGCCACCGCCATCTATGCGCAGCGAAAACATTATCTGGATAAGCTGAGCGCTGCCGCCGATGCACAGGTGGAGTATGGGATGCGCCTGCGCAAAGACATCGTCGCTCCGCTTACGCGGTTGGTGGATGCGCAGGCCAGCTTGCAGCGCGAGATGTTGGGGCGTCTGCACAACGTCGAGACCGAAATCGGACGCCTGAGCAATGACGTGAACAAACTGGGGCGAAAAGGTTTTTTGGGATTGGGAAGGTAACAGACGGAGATGGTGATGCAACCCTCGACCACCACAAGCAACCTCGACATGCTGCGCGAACAGACGGTTCATCTGCTGACAGATGTGGCTGCTGCGCTAAATGACCTCAGTCCCGAGTCGCAGGCCGATCGGCAGCGCCTGCTGGACATTGCGCAGGATTTGCGCGAGGCCTTTTTTCTGATTGCGATTATCGGCGAGTTCAACGCCGGCAAGTCCAGCTTCATCAACGCCATGCTGGGCGAGCCGCTGCTGCCGATGGGCATCACGCCCACCACCGAGTCGATCGAGCTGGTGCGCTATAACCCCGTCCCCAATCGCGTCCCAACCATCCGCGACAACACCAGCATCCGCGAGTGGGGGCATCCCAATACCGGTGCGCCCGGGGTGGCTCTGGTGGATACCCCCGGGACAGGGTCGGTGTTTCAACGGCATGAGTCGGTGGCCAAGTCGTTTTTGCACCGCGCCGACCTTGTGATTTTTGTGATGAGCGCCAAGCGCGCACTGGCCGACTCGGAGCGGATGTATCTTGACCTTGCCCGTCAGTATGGCAAGAAAATCATCCTTGTGGTCAATCAGGTTGACCTGCTAGAGCCGAATGAGCGCGATACCGTGCGCCGCTTTGTCGAGCAGCAGGTGATGCAGCAGCTCGACCTAAAGCCGCTGATATTTATGGTCAGTGCCCGCCAAGCCCTTGCCGGCGAAGATGGTGGGTTGGGGGCGATTAAGGCCCATCTGCGCGGGGTGCTGGCCCAGACCCCACCCGCTCAGCAAAAACTGCTGGCGCAGCTCTCGACCGCCCAGCAAATCATCAACCGCTATGCAGCTCACCTGCGCGAAAAGTACGATACCGTCAGCGCCGACTCGACCCGCGCCAAGACCCTGCGCATTGAGCTGGAGCAGCAGGCCGTCAGCATGGGCGAGCCGCTGAAGCTGGCCCGGCGCGAGGTGGAAGGCTTGTTCGATGGGCTGCGTCAGCGCGGTACGGCCTTTATCGAGGCGAATCTGAATTGGCGCCGGATACTGCCCGGCAGCGGCATCACGCGGGAGAAGTTGCAGCTCGAATTTGCCGAGCAGGTCATCGGGCGCACCCCGCGTGACCTTGCCGATGCCGCATCCGCATATGTCAATGCGGTGGTCGATAACAGCCGCACCTATTGGCGCGGGGTGATTGACCGCCTGAACAAGCTGAAGGATGAGCTAGAAGATGAAATCGCGGGGCTGGATGCCACGGCCTATGCCCAGCAGCGCGAAGAGCTGGATGCGGCCATCTATACCGCTGAGCGCGAGCTGCGCTCGTATCAAAATGGGCATGTGGCCGAGGAACTGAACAGGCTGTTCGAGTCCAACATGGCCGGGTTTCGCTACAGCCTGCTGAGCACCCTTGGCGGTGTAGTACTGGTGATTTTGGCGATTGCGCCGGCTGGCCCGATCATCGGGATGGGGGCTGCGCCGCTGGCCCTGCCGGCAATGATGCTTGGCGCGCCGCTGGCGTTGGTGGGAGGCTGGGCGCTCTCGCGGTCTTTGGGCAAGGTCTCCAAGGATACCAAGCTGGATTATCTGGCCAAGGTGGATGCTCTGCAAAAGAGCTATGGCGAAGCACTCGACATCATCACCCAAAAGGAAAGTTCACGCCTGTCCAGCTATGGGATGCAGGTGTTGATGCCGGTCTTTAGCCGCCTTGATGCGTTGGTCAACGACAGCAAAACGCGCCTAGAACAAATTCAGACCTATCAGGCACGGTTGAATGCGCTGCGGGAGTCCGTCGAAGCCGAGGTGTGAGTTTTTACACTTTTGCCGACAAATTTTACGTTTCCCTCATCTGCCATCAACCTAAATCTGTGTATCCTGTCTGGGTATTGAGATACAGATGGCGCTTACGCCATAAGGAGGATGCAGACAGATGAATCGGAACGCACTTTTGGCCGTGGTTGCGGTGGTGGCGTTTGGTGTGGGTGCGCTGGTGGGCGTGGTGGGCTATACCTTTGCCGTGGGTGGCACGGGTGAGGCCAGCGTCACCCTGAGCGCCCCCACCCTCAGCCCGTTTGACGGCGAAGCGCTGGCGACCGAAAACGCCGCACTGCGCGCGCAGGTAGACGCCCTGAGCACAGCTGCGGCGGCACAGGTTGTTGCGCCAGCTGCCACCGAAGAAGTGACCGTGGAGGCCACTCCCGAGCCGACGGTAGAGGCGGCAGCGTCTGCGGCGCAGGCGGTGACCTTTAGCATTGTGCCAGAGCAGTCTCAGGTCAGCTTTTCGTTGGATGAAGACCTGCGCGGCCAGCGCGTGACTGTGCTGGGGGTGACCAATCAGGTGGCTGGGCAGATACAGGTGAATTTTGCCAACCCCGCAGCGTCGCGCCTTGGCACGATTCGCATCAACATGCGCACCCTGCAAACCGATAACGAGTTTCGCAACCGTGCCATCCGCTCCGAAATCCTGCTGACCTCGCGCCCCGAATATGAGTTCGCCGATTTCACACCCAAGCAAATCGTCGGGCTGCCTGCGCAGGTGGCGGTGGGCGACACCGTGACCTTTCAGGTGGTGGGCGACCTGCCGCTGGCCGGCGTCACCCGTGAAGTCACCTTTGATGTCACCCTAACCGTGACCAGCGAGACTCAGATTGAAGGCACAGCAGTGGCGCAGGTGCTGCGCAGCGACTATGGCCTGCAAATCCCCAACGTGCCCGGGGTGGCCAACGTGACCGACGAAGTCGCGCTCGAAATCCGCTTTGTGGCCGTGGCGCAGTCCTAACGCCAAGCCTCTCCACAACGACAGCGCCCCTATCTCGGCAGCGAGGTAGGGGTGTTTTTTTGTGTGTTAAATTTGTGATAAATGTGTGATGTATCTAAAAAATCAGATATATAATGAGTTTGCATCGTTTTGATGAGATGGGGTTTGACATGTATAAGCAAAAGGTAATCTTCGTTTGCACGGGCAATTCGGCGCGTTCTCAGATGGCTGAGGGGCTGCTGCGACATCACGCCGGCGACCAGTTTTAGGTGTACAGCGCGGGTCTAGAACCCAAGGGCGTCAACCCGCTGAGCATCCGTGCGATGGACGAAATCGGCATCGACATCCGCGGGCACACGTCTGACAGCATCAAGAAGTATATGGGACATCATCACTTTAGCCATGCTTTTACGGTGTGCGATGATGCTGAGGAGAAGTGCCCTTCGGTGTTGTGGGCCAACGGCAAAAAGTATCACTGGTCGTTTGAAGACCCGGCGGCGGCCACCGGCACAGAAGAAGAGCGCCTTGCGGTATTCCGGCGTGTACGGGACGAAATCGATGCTAAAATTCGGGAGTGGCTGGCACAGCTGCCGTCCCAAAGCGAGGCGTAATTTCATCAAGTGCAGAGGTTAAAGCATGAGCACAGGCAGCGTCCCCCCGATTTTGAGCGCCTTGGCGCACGAACTGCGCTGGGGGCTGGTACAAGCCCTCTCGCACGGGGGGGATTTGCGTGTGTTTGAGCTGGCCGAGCGGGTGAAGCAGCCTCAGAACATCGTGTCTTATCACCTTAAGCGCCTGCGAGAGTCCGGCGTGGTGCGGGTGCGGCGCAGCGAGGCGGACTCGCGGGACGTGTATTATGCGTTGGACATCCCCGCAGTGCGGTCGGCACTGACCGATGCCGGCGCACAGCTTTATCCGGTCAGCCGCGGGCCGGCACAGCCCAAACGCGTGCTGTTTGTGTGTACGCACAACAGCGCACGCTCACAGATGGCCGAGGGCCTAACCCGTGTGCTTGGGGCGGGGCGGGTGCAGGCCTTCAGCGCTGGCAGTCAGCCGCTTTCGGTGCACCCCGAGGCGGCGATGGTGATGGCTGCCCGTGGGGTGGACTTGAGTGGGCAAGCCCCGCATCATCTCAGTGATTATGAGGGGCAGGCCTTTGACGTGGTGGTGACGGTGTGTGACCGTGCGCGCGAGGTCTGCCCCGCGTTTGGCGGCGCGCCGCTGACGCTGCATTGGAGCTTGCCCGACCCGCTGGCAGTTGCGGTGCGTTCGGAGCGGTTGGCGGCCTTTGAGGCGATTGCCGATGAACTGCGCTGGCGTGTCGAGGTGCTGCTGGTGATGATGGGCGCGGCCTGATGCGAAAAAGGACACAGTGTCCGTGATAGACCATCACGGGCACTGTGTCTGTACCGTTAGTCGGTTAGCGCAGCAGGCCGCTGATACAGATGAAATTAAACCCGCTCAGCGTGCTGCCGCTGATTTGATAGGCGTCATCCCACGAGGTGGACGAGGCGGCCTCGCTGCACAGTTCCAGCGCGCGCTCATAGCTGACATAGGCGCTGGTTTGCATCCAAATCAGCGTCAGACTGCTGGCCGCTCCGCTGCAATCAGGGCTGGGATAATATGAGGCGTTGCCCGGCACGTTGGGGTCACCAACAAGGCGGACGCTGTCTGGGCCGACGGCGATGCAGGTATTGAGCCACAGCGCAGGGAACATGCTGCCACACCAAGACGGGGCTTGTGACGCGCTGATTAGGCCGCGCTGGTACTGCGCATAATAATAGCCGCAGTTCCAAGCCCACTCCGACTCAGCCTCGGTTGGCCAGTCGCATTTGCCCTCTAGCGCGCCGCCGGCATAACAGGCGTTTTCGGCGGGGTCTTCTTTTGCGCCGCTGCCAGATTGTGCCTGCGAGACACTAATCACCCCCATCATCAGCACACTCAGCATCAGTATGCCCCATAGCTTGCGCATGATAAGCCCCCCTATGATTTGAAATAGTGTTAACACTATAACATAGTACTTAATGGTTTGTCATTTTGGGGCCATGCGGATTGCGCCGTCGATACGGATGGTTTCGCCGTTGAGCATCGGGTTTTCGATGATGCTTTGGGCCAGCTGTGCAAACTCGGCGGGATGCCCAAGCCGCGAGGGGAAGGGGACTTGCTGGGCCAGTGAGGCGCGCGCCGGCTCTGGCAAGCTGGACATCAGGGGCGTATCGAAAATGCCGGGGGCGATGGTCATGACGCGGATGCCGCTGCGGGCAAGGTCACGTGCAATCGGCAGAGTCATGCCGACGATGCCCCCCTTGGATGCCGAATAGGCGGCTTGCCCGATTTGCCCGTCATAGGCCGCGACCGAGGCGGTATTGACGATGACGCCGCGCTCGCCGTGTGGATTGGGGTCGTTTTTTTCCATGGCATGGGCTGCTAGGCGGATGGCGTTGAATGTGCCAATCAGGTTGATGCGTATGACGCGCTCGAAGGCGTCTAGGGCGTGTGGGCCGTCTTTGCCCAGTGTGCGGGTCGCAATCACCACGCCGGCGCAGTTGACCAACACGGTCAGCTTGCCCCATGTCTCCAGCGCGGTCTGGATGGCGGCCTGCACCTGTGCTTCGCTGGTGACGTCGGTTTGGGCAAAGCGTGCAGCATCCCCCAGCTCTGCCGCCAGCGCTGTGCCGGTCTGGGCGTTGATGTCGGCGATGACCACCCGCCCACCTGCTGCTGCGATCCGCCGCGAGGTTGCCCCGCCAAGGCCAGACGCGCCGCCAGTGACGACGGCAACCACATCGTGCATGTCCATAAAACGTACTCCTATAGATGATGGTAAGAAAGCAAAAACCCGTTGGGGCAGAGGGTTAAGCCCGCCCCAACAGTTCTACCGAAATATCCAGCGCCACCGCATATGAGTCGTCCAGCAGCAGGGCCACGCGCTTTTGCGAGCGCCCGTGCTCGTCTTTGTCCACGCCCTCATCGGCAAACTGCTTGGTCTCTAGGCCGTGTTTTTGCAGCACCACCTCTAGGGCGTCGGCCAGTGGTTTAGGCATCTCGCCCATCAGCCCGCCGCCAGATGAGAGGAGCGAGACCAGCGGCTGTTCGGTGTTGAGGTACATCGGGGGCTGACGCCACGGCCCAAAGATGCTGGCATAGGCTTGCAGCACATCCATGGCGGTGCTGTCGGGGTGGTCTGGCGTACCGCGAAAAAACAGCGCCACGGTTGGGTGATTATAGCGCAGGGTGAGTGGGTGCTCTTGTGTGAGGAAAATGCTCTTGAACAAGCCGAGGCTGAAGCGATGTTCGACCACCCCCAGCACGCGCACCAGATAGCGATTGACATCGCGCAGGCCGCCGGTGGCTGGGTCTTCTTGGGTGGTGGCGATGACCAGCTGGACGGTTTCGGGCACGGCGTCCAGCTGGCACATCACCAGCACACCATAGTGATCATTGGCTTGCAGTTCTCTAAAAAGCTGCTGGCGTTTGGGCATGAGTGGGGTGTCCTTGGCGGGAGTGAGTCAGTCGGGGCGGATGCGGGCGGCAAACCAATGCGGCAGCGGGTGACCAGCGGTGTGTAGGTCGGCGGTGACGGCTTCGATGTCGTAGGGCAGGGCGCGCAGCTCGACATGAGCGCTGCCGTCCTCGAAAGTGATGATGGCATATTGGGCGATGCCGGGCTGATCGAACGACATGCCGATGCTGCCGACGTTAATCAGGCGCCACCGCCCCACCGTGCGATCCATTTGGCGGTGGGTGTGCCCGCCGATGCCCATGCGCCCTTCACGGTCGAGCAAGAAGTCGGCGGCTTGTTCATCGGGGGTGTTGGGCAGCAAAAAGGCTTCGTCATCGCCCGGGATGCCGTGGTAGCCGATGACAACGCCGTACCCTTCGACATCTTTGGCCAGCTCGCGCCGTAGGGTGCTTTTTAGGAAATGGTAGCTTTCCCAGTCCAATTGGCTGACGTTCCAATTGAGGATGGTATCACGGTCGGCAAAGTTTTTGGCATAGGTGGCCAGCTCGGCCTCGTCCTGAGCGGTCGGGACGCGCAGGCGTTCGCCGTGCACCAGATAGCGGTCGGTGTTGCCGCCGATGACCTTAAAGGTCTTGCCCTCGTCGGCTTCGGCCAGCGCCTTGATGCGCCGAACGCATTCGGTTGGGCGTGGGCCAAAGGCGGCAAGGTCGCCCAAGCACCACGTGAGGTCAACAGGGGCTTGCTGGGCAAGGTCTTCGAGCACGGTTTCGAGGGCGGTGAGGTTGCCGTGAATGTCTGAGAGTACTGCAAGGCGCATGGGGGTCTCCACCCTGAGTGAGAAATCTACACCAGTCTAACATACCGCCCCGACCACACGCGATAACAAATCATCGGGGCAGGGCAATCGCTTCAAAATCAGCCAATGGTGCGTAGGGACGCATCGCGATGCGCCCGTGACGTCGGGCAGTTCACGAACAGCCCCTACAACACCCATCGCGATGGGTGTTGACCCTACCAGAAAATTTGAAACGATTACCCTGTCATCGGGCGATGGGGGCTTGCGCCGGCTTAAAATGTGCTACACTCGCATCAGTAATGTGCGGTGCTTGTCGGCAAACAGGATGAACTTGCTTAGAAAGGTGAATTTTATGCGAAAGTGGACAGCGATTTTGGTGGCACTGCTGCTGTTGGCCATCAGCTTTTCGGCCAGCGCCCAAGATACAACCTATGTCGTGCGTTATGGGGATACGCTGTACCGCATTTCGCTGCGGTTTGGGGTGTCGGTGACCGCGATTGCACAGGCCAACAATATCTCGAACATCAACCTGATTTATGCCGGCCAGACGCTGCGCATCCCGACCGGCGGGGGCACGCCGGCAACGCCGGTGCCCGGGGCGACACAGCAGCCGGGGGGCACCAGCTTGTATGTGGTGGTGCGCGGTGACACGCTGGGGCGCATTGCACAGCGCTTTGGCACTACGGTGACGGCGATTGCGCAGGCCAACGGCATCACCAACATCAACCTGATTTTCGTCGGGCAGCGCCTGACCATCCCGGGCGGCGGGGGGGTAGTGATTGTGCCGACGCCGATACCGGGCACAACCTCGGTGCCGCCGACCGTGACCGGCCCGGGCCTGACCGGATTTGCGCTGGGCGGGCAGATTACCGGCTACAGCTTTGTCGATCAGATGCGCTCAGCGCGGATGACATGGGTCAAGCAGCAGATTCGTTGGAATCGCGGCGACTCGGCCAACATCACGCAGGGGGCGATTCAAGCGGCACGTGATCGCGGGTTTAAGATTTTGCTGTCGATTGTCGGGTCGAAGGAGCAGTTTGGCAGCAACCCGAATCAGTATTATCAAGACTTTGCCAACTTCCTTGCCGGTGTCGCTGCGCTCAACCCCGATGCGATTGAGGTGTGGAACGAGCCAAACATCGATCGCGAGTGGCCCAATGGACAGGTGAATGGGGCGAACTATACGGCGATGCTGTCGGCGGCCTACAGCGCCATCAAGCGCGCCAACCCCAACGTGATTGTGATTAGCGCCGCGCCGTCTCCGACCGGTTTCTTCGGTGGGCAGTGTCAGGCCGGCGGGTGCGATGACAACATCTTCATCGCGCAGATGCGCAACGCCGGCGCGGCCAACTTTATGGACTGTGTGGGCATACACTACAACGAGGGAATCCTGCCGCCGTCGGCCACCAGCGGTGACCCGCGTGGCAACAGCACGCACTATACGCGCTACTTCCCGTCGATGGTCAGCTTGTATGCCAACACCTTCCCGACCCGCCCGCTGTGCTTTACTGAGATTGGCTATCTGACGTCTGCTGGCTATGGCCCGCTGCCGAGCGGCTTCGCTTGGGCGGCCAATACCACCCTTCAGCAGCACGCGCAGTGGTTGGGTGATGCGGTGCGTCTGGCGCGTCAGGGCGGGCGGATTCGCCTGTTTATCGTGTGGAACGTTGATTTCCGTGCCTATGGGGATGACCCGCAGGGCGGCTATGCGATTGTGCGCCCAGACGGCACATGCCCAGCTTGTGCCACGCTGTCGGCGGCGATGCAGTAAGAACGGCGGTCTTGGGGCTGATGCCAGCGGCGGGTTATGCCGCTGGCATCAGCATCTGCAAGATGCGTGGGGTGAGGTGCGACAGGTCGCTTAGGCCATCGGCAAACTCGGCCTTGCGCCGCCCGATGACCACGGTTGGCACGGGGTTTTCGGTGTGCTTGCCGTGGCTGAGGTCTTCAAAGTTGCCGTGGTCGCTGGTCAGAATCATCAGACCTTCGTCGTCATCCCATGCGCTGAGCGCGCCGGCCATCACCGCGTCGATGGTTTCCCACAGGCGCACGCCGTCCTCCATCGGGCCGCGATGCCCGATGACGTCGGTATACCAGTGGCTGAAGAAGGCAAAATCGGTCTGCCGCGACAGCTCAACCATCCTGCGCCCAGCTTGTTCGGGCGAATACAGCGGAGCTTGGGGGTATCCGAGCAGCTCGCGCCATGCTTTGCCCGTCCATTCCTCGCTGATGGCGCGCTCGGCCAGCAAGTCCTCGGCGGTGTGCATGGCAAGACCTGCCGCCCAAGCGGCGTGTTGGATGCTGCTGCGCAGGGTCTTGCCGCGTCCGATGTCGTGATGCAGGCGCGGGGGATAGGCGTTGATGAGGTCTGCGCGTTTGCCGGCCTGTGTCAGGGTTTTGAACAGGTTGGTTTGCTCTAGCAGCGCGCGGGTGGGGGCGTCGGGCTTTGGGCCAAAGTGATAGCCAAGGCGCGCCGGCACGTTGTGGCCGGTGAGGATGACGGCTTGATTGGTGCCGGACTGCGGCCTGCCGGCCACGCCCATCGTAGCATCGGTCGGGATGAATTCGGCGCGCGGGGTGGTTTGTCTGCCGGTTTGACGATGCCAGCGCTGCCCGTTGGTCAGTGACCACAGGGTGGGGGTGTAGGCGGCAGACAGCGGATTGACTGCGGGGTCATCCGCGCCAAGGCCGACCCCGTCGATGAAGATGAGCAGGATGTGCAAGGGGTTACTGTGCCTGCCTGAGGATGTCGAGGGATGGGGGGATGTGGTCACGCCACACCTCGACCCCGCGCGCGTTGAGCAGCACAAACTCTGGCGTAAAGCTAAAGCTGAGCCGCTCGCGCAGTGCTCTGCCGGCCTCGGAGTGGATGTTGACCCGCAGGATGTTGAATTCGTCGTCGATGTCGGCAATCAGGGCATCGACCGTCGGGCGCATCACAAGGCATCCGGTGCAGAAGTTGGAAAAGAACTCGATGAAGGTCGGGCGATCATTAATCAGCAGGGTGTCATAAGCCTCAATGCTGGTCAAGTCGCCATCACCGGTGCGCAGGGCCAAAAAGCCGCCAGCAAAGGCAATCAGTAAGCCCAGCTCGACCCCAATCAGCACCGTGCGGTTGGTACGGCGGTACAGCACAACAAAGGCGACGGCAAGGACGAGCGCCGCAATCAAGGGATAGGAGAATTGGTTGAGCAGGTTCATGGCTCGTAGCTGAGGATGAAGGGGTTTGTCCTGCGCTCTTGGCCGATGGTCGTTGCCCCTCCATGACCGGGTAAGACATGCGTATCATCCCCCAGCGTCAGTAGTTTGTCAAATATGGAGCGCATGAGTAAGTCGTAGTCCCCATCGGGCAGGTCGGTGCGGCCTATAGCGCCTTTGAACAGCGCGTCGCCGCTGAACACAAGGTTTTGTGCTGGCCAGTGATAGGCGATATGCCCGGGGGCGTGACCGGGGGTATAGAGCGTGTGCAGGGTGATGTTCCCCACCGTGATGACCTCTGGCTCATCGGTCAGCAGGCGGGTGGGCTTGGCCGCCTCGGGGAAGCGGTGGCCGACCCAACGCAGGCCGCGTTCTGGCAGGTTTTCGATCCACGGCAGGTCTGCGTGGTGGATATAGAACGGTGCGCCGGTGGCCTCCACCACGGCCTTGCTGGCCAGCACATGGTCAAAGTGCCCGTGGGTGGCCAGCACCAGTCGCAGTGTCCATCCCCGCTTGCGGATGGTGTCCATCAGGGTTTGCGGCTCGTCCACGGGGTCAATCATGATGCAGTCGCCGCTGTCGGTATCTCCGATCAGGTAGCAGTTGGTCTCCACGATGCCCAGCGTGAGCATGACGATTTCAAAACCCATCGGTTAGGCCTCCTGTTGGGTGGTGATAGCAAGTGTGCGGCGGCGCAGCACGGCGTTCAACAGCGTGCTGACCTCGGTCAGGCCGATGGCATAGGCCACGCCGACGAAGGTTAGGCCGCCCAGCAGCACCTGCGCTCCCACTAGTCCGACCGTCATGACCAGCCCGCCGCCGATGCCCAGCGCACCCCAAGCCACATCAACGCCGAGGATGACGAGGCTCATCACAAGGCTGGCAAGGGTGGTTTTGACGATGGCGCGGTGCAGCGCCCCGCCGTCAATGCCGGCCCAACGCCGCCGCAGGATAATCAACAGCATGATAACCTCGAACGCGACGCCGGCGCTGTTGGCCAGCGCCAGCCCGCCCGGGAAGGCGTCCTCTGGCCCATCAGCGACCAGCACGCCGGACAGCACCAGCGCCAGCACAAAATTGATGAGCGCGCCGCCCACCGCGGCCAAAAAAGGGGTGAACGTGTCTTTATCGGCATAGAACCCGCGTGCCACCACCTCGAGCACGCTGTGCACAATCAGCCCAAGCGAGAAGCACACCAGCGTGGAATACACCAGCCCAGAGGCCGCCGCATCGAATGCCCCGCCCTCTAGCAGCGAAATCAGCGGACGCCCGACCAAAATCAGGCCAAAGGCTGACGGGATGCTGCCAATCAAGATGAAGCGCACCGCGCCAGACAGCGCACTGCGTTTGCCGTCAAGGTCGCCCAGCTGGCTGAGTGCCGCCAGCGTCGGGAAGATGACCACCCCCATGGCCGTGCCAATCAGTGTCTGGGGGATTTGCATCAGACGCCAGCCCCAGTCAAGGGCGGCCACCGAGCCAGTGCCAAGGCGCGAGGCGATATTGTTCATCACGATGATGTTGAGGCTAAACACGCCCAGCCCGCCGATGCGCGGCAGCATCAGGCGGAAGATGCGCCACAGCTCTGGGTCTTTGAACCCCAAAGCTGCCGACCAGCGCGCCTTGAACATCACCAGCCCGGGCACCTGAATCAGCAGGTGCAGTGCCGCGCCCAACACCGCACCATAGGCGATGCCATAGACCCCAAACAGTCTCATCAACACCAGCACCCCAAACAAGATGCCAAGGTCGAACATAATTGGGGCGAGGGCGGGCAGAAAGAAATGGTTGTGGCTCTGCAAGATGCCCATCACGATGCCACTGACCGAGAAAATCAGCGTGCTGACCAGCAGCACCCGCATCAGCCCGACGGTTTGTGCTTGCGCCTCGGGGGTAAAGCCCGGGGCAACCACTTGCCCGACCAACCACGGCGCTAGCACAAACACCACCGCGCTGACCAGAAGGGTGATGAGGAAGATACTGTTGACCACATGGCTGGCGGTGCGCCATGCACGTTCGCGGTTGCCCTCGGCCAGCAGGCCGCTGAACACCGGCAGAAAGGCGGTGGCCAGCGCGCCGCCGGCAATCAGCGTGAAAATCATCTCTGGGATGCGGTTGGCCGTGACGAAGGCGTCCCAGACCTCGCCGACGCCGAAAGCGCGCGCAATCACAACGGTTTGCAGCAGGCTGATCGCTTTGGCAAGGCCAAAGCCGACCATCACGGTGATGGTAGAGCGGGTGAGGTTGGCACGCGGAGGGGATTCGGTCATGGGGGTTACAGTCCTAGGGCGTTGAGGGCGGTTTGGGCCTCGGTATAGCGCGGGTTGCGGCGCAGCGCGGTGCGATAGGCGGTGGCCGCCTCGCCGCGGCGGTCGAGCGCCTCAAAGGCGCGGCCCTGCCAGTAATATGTCTCTTCGACATACTCTGCGCCGTTGGCGATGTTGGCGCTGGCAAGGCTGAGCACCTCATTATAGCGCCCCGCGCCATAATAGGCCTCAAATGGGCCGAATTGATACCATGTCATCCGCCATGGCACACCCTCCACGCGTGCGCGGTCGAAGGCCAGTGCGGCGCGTTCATAGTCGCCCAGCTTGGCCAGCGCCGTGCCCAGATTAAACCATGCGTGACCGTCGGTGCGGTTGAGGGTGGCTTCTTCGGTGGCCTGATTCAGGGCGATTTCGGTGGCGGCGCGTTCGTCCCAATAGTCGCCCAGCACGGTCTTGAGCAGTTCTTCGCGCTGGGGTTCATAGACCACGATGAAGGTGCGGTTGAAATGACGCCACATCGCATCCATCACCGGATACGAGTCGGGGATGGGGTCGCCGTTGTTTTGGCTCAGAAAGCTGTCATACAGATAGAACATGCCCTGATTGTCGTCATAGCCCGACAAGGTGCGGTAGTGTCCAATCCAGTCGTAGCCTTCGGGCATAAAGCCGGTTTCGATGATGACCGGAAAGTTGTTGGCCAGCAGGCTGCGCATCAGCTCCACCGTGCCGCCGATGCGATAGATGGCCTTGACCGAGCTTTGTGCGTTCACAAAGGCCACCATCTCGCTGGGCGAGACGTTTTTATCTTCACGTCCACCGGGCTTTAGGAATTGGGCCGCATAGGTCTGGTCGCGCTGCCAGCCATAATAGCTGAGCGCCATGGTGATGTTGGCTGGGCCGCAGTTGTTCCATGTCTGCTTTTGATAGTTGAAGCCGGTCAGGCGGGCGGTGCGCGGCAGCGTGCTGTTGGTGGTCGAGACGGTCTGCCCAGCGGCCTGTGAGTCCTGTGCCTCTTGGGTGGGGGGCGGGGTTGGCTCAAGTGTTGGGGCAGTGGTTGGCTCTGGTGTTGGGGTGGCCGTGGCCGGTGGGGTGGGGGTGGGCTGAGGG
>DAOUCZ010000113.1:0-7259 GCA_034431675.1 Anaerolineae bacterium
GGGGAGCTGTTTAGGTTAGATGGGCTGTCCTTGGCCAACACTTTCGAGCGCCAGCTGATAGTATGATTCGTTGAGTTCTATCCCGATAAAGCGCCGCCCAAGGCTCTGCGCAACCGCTGCCGTCGTGCCCGAACCCACAAACGGGTCTAGATAGGCATCGGGGTGAATACCCCCATAGGTGTTTTTGCGGCTGTCGGCATAGGGGGGCGAGGTCACAATCAAATCGATGCTGGCGTCGGGGAAAGACGCCAGCATCGTTTCACAGTCACCATGCAAGATGGTATCCAGCGGCAGAGCGGGGCGAGAGTCATCAGTGCTGTGCGAATGGATGGCTTGGTGCATGACGGCTCTCGTCCCTTTACGGCTCTCGTCCCTTTGATGCTGGCGTGATGATGTTATTCTAGCACTCGCTGTAGCCGCAGGTCAGGCATTTGCGGCAGCCCTCGGCGCGCACCAGCGAGATGGTATGGCACTCGGGGCACAGGTCTGCGCCGGCATACACGCTGTCGGTGGGGGCGATGGGGACGGGTTGTGAGGGGCTTGCGCCGTGGCTGTGCCCGTACCCATTGCCGTTGCCATGGCCGCCGCTGACCGGTTTGGGCGCGTCGGCGGGCTTGGGCTTGGCATCGGTGTGCGGGTCGGGGATCAGCGGCAGGACGAGCTGAGCCGGCGTGACCTCGGTCAGAAAGTTGTCCTCGAGCGCGCGCGCCACCGCATCGGGCAAGCTGGTCACGCGGTTGACGCCAAAGCCCGCCGTGCGCGAGCCGCCGATGTCGCGCAGCTGCTCGACAATCAGCTTGAGCATCTGGCGGCGGTTGTGTGGGTCGGTGGTGCGCAGCGACAGCGAAATCAGGCGGCCCAGCCCTTCGGCGTCGGCTTGCAGGTCGCTGCCGGCCTTGCCCGGCGCGGTGATGAACACCTCAAAGGGCATCCCCTGTTCGTCAAGGTTCATGGTGACATAGGCCGTGCCAAACGGCGTGGTGGTGCTGACGGTCATGCCTTGCAGCTTTTTGGGGCGCGGATACACCCGATGCGGGGTGGCGACCGCCGCCGGTTTGGGCGCGGCCTCGGCCTTGCCCGCCGATTCGGCCTTCTTCTTGGCGTCGTTTTCGGCCTTTTCTTTCTCGGCGCGCTCATCCCCCTTCAGCATCAGCACCTGCTCGTCGCGGCTGCCATCGCGATAAATCGTGCCGCCCTTGCAGCCCGTCTCATACATCAGCCAATACAGCTGGCTGACCTGCTCAACGGTGTAGTGATTGGGGACGTTGGCGGTTTTGCTGATGGCGCTGTCCACCCAGCGCTGGAACGCCCCTTGCGCCCGCACGTGGTCTTCGGGTGACAGCTCCATGGCGGTCACAAAGTAGTCGGGCAGGGTGGTGGCGTCGGGATGCTCGTCAAAATAGGCCTGTGCAATCGGCATCCGCTCTTCGTGCAGGCCAAGGCGGCTCTTGCGATAATACACCCAGCTGAAGAACGGCTCGATGCCGGTGCTGGTGTTGACCATCGTGCCGGTTGTGCCGGTCGGCGCTTGTGTCATCAGCGTGACGTTGCGGATGCCCTTTTGGCGCACCGCCTCGCGGATGTGCTCTGGCATGGCCTGCATAAAGCCAGAGGCCAAGAATTTCTCGGCGTCAAAGGCGGGGAAAGCGCCCTTTTCGGCGGCGATTTCGGTGGACATCAGATAGGCGTTCTCGGCGATGAAGTAGTACAGCTTGTCGATGAACGCTAGACCCTCGTCGCTGCCGTAGCGCACCCCCAGCTTCACCATCAGCTCGGCCACGCCCATCGTGCCCAGCCCAACGCGCCGCTCCGCGCCCTGTACTCGGGCGTTCTCCTCAAAGAAGTACGGCGTGCTGTCAATCACGTTGTCAAGGAAGCGTACCCCATAGCGCACCGCCCGACCCAAATCCTCCCACGCCACATCGTGCGTCTGAGGGTCATAAAAGCGCGCCAGATTGATGGCACCAAGGTTACAAATCCCAAATGCAGGAAGTGGTTGCTCGCCACATTGGTGGGTTACAAGGCCATTTATTACGACCGAATGGACAATATTCTCGGTCAAATCGTAGACTTTCTCTTCACCTTGTAATGTTACAGATTTCAAACTTGCCATGAAGTTTTCTGATCTTGGGCCAGTTTGATAATCGGCCAGACGCGATTTCAGCGATTCGTTTTTGCGATTGAGCAAGAAGCCGATTTCGCGTTGGAATGTCACGACATTTTGTTTGCCGATATGAAGATCGTGTTGAGCTTTGGTGTGATAAAGCTTTTTGCCCCCTTTTCCGTCGGGCATGAGTCGGTCTTGAGCCTTACGCCGTTCTTTGAAGATGCGCGAGGCGATGCCGAAGTTCATCAACAGCATTTGCACCATCTCCAGCAGCGGCAGATGGCTGGAGGACAGCCGAATCACCGTCGCGTTGCTGGTGGTCTGCTGCACGCTGCCATCGGCGGTGAACAGGGCTTGCAAGAAGCCGCGCTGCATATCTTCTGTGCCGCGGAAGACGACCTCGGGCACTTGCAGTTTGTCTTCGGTTAGGCCGTACTGCTCGGCAAGGCGGCGCAGGCGCTCGGATTGGACGCGCACTTCGTCGCGCCCGGCCACCTCGACCACCCCGACCGGATAGACCGAGCGGGCCGCGGTCTCGCTGACCATCGGCGACACCAGTTCATCGACGTATTGGGCAAACAGCGGTGCCAGCTGGCGCTTTTCTTCGCCAAAGAATGACAGCACAGCGCGGTCGGCCTTGAGCGTGCCGTCCCCGACCAGCCAGCCCAGCACGCGCCCGAGCTTGAGCGAGCCGTGCCGGCCAAAGCCGCCTTTGCGGTTGAGGATGTGGACGCGGTCACCCGGGCGCAGGTGTTGCAGCTCGACCCAGCCGCGCGGGGTCATAAAGCGGTGATCGGCGGTGGCGCGCACGCTGTAGCCTTCTTCAGTCTCCAGCAGATAAACCGGTTTGACGCCGGTCATGAACACGCGCGATGCCGGCAGCAGGTTGTGCTCCACCCCAAAGCGGCTGTCCACCGCCACGGCGATGTCGGTTTCGTCGTTCCACAGGTCTTCGGCCTTCACCAGCCCTTCGGAGGTATAGACGCGGGTGTCGCCGGTGAAGCACGGGTTGGTGCTGATCAGCTTGTGGAAGTAGTGGCTGTTGGACAGCTTGTTGCTGCGATCGCGAAACCACACGCCTGGCTCGGCGCTGGCCCACGCGCTCTCGATGATGGCGTCCCACACCTCGCGCGCTTTGACGGTTTTATACACGTGCACCTTGCGCCCGGCCTCGCGCCAGCGCTCAAGGTCGCCGTCCCACAAGCTGTCATAGTCGGGGTCGGCGGTATCGGGGAAAACCAGCTCCCAATCGGCGTCGGCCTTGACCGCTTCCATCAGCGCGTCGCTCACCCCCACGCTGATGTTGGCATTGGTGATTTGGCCGGCCTGCCGCTTGCTGTTGATGAAGTTGAAGATGTCGGGATGCCAGTCGTTGAGAATCAGCATCAGCGCGCCGCGCCGCGACCCGCCCTGTTCAATCAGGCCGGTGACGAACGAATACAGCGCCCCCCAAGAGACCGAGCCGCTGGAACGCCCGTTGACGCCCTTCACATAGGCATGGCGTGGGCGCAGCGACGAGATATTGATGCCGACGCCGCCCCCGCGCGACATGATTTCGGTCATCTGCGACAGCGTTTCCATGATGCCCCCGCGCGAGTCCCGCGGGGAGGGGATGACATAGCAGTTGTAATAGGTCAGCTGCTGATCTGTCCCTGCGCCGGTCAGGATGCGCCCGCCGGGCACAAACTTCCAGCCATCCAGCAGCCAGCGGAACTTCTGCGTCCATTCGGCGCGCTTGGCCTCTTCGGTCTCGACCTGTGCGATGCCAGCCGCCACGCGATCCATCATCTGCTCGGGGCGGGTCTCCAGCGGCTTATCCACATGCTCGATGTCGCGGGTGACCACTTCACCATCCAGCAGGCGCACACGCACCTCGCCTTTGGTCAGGTGCTCGACTGTCCCCACCTCGCGCTGACCGGTCTTGGGGTTGACCACCACAATCACCGTATCCCCCACCGCAAGGGTGGCGCGGGTCATGTCCTTCAGCGCATAACGATCCAGAAAAATCTTGTAGCCCAATTCGTGCAGGGCGTTGCGGTCTGCGGCGGCGGGGGTGTCCATTCGACTCGCGCTCCTCATCGTCTAACGATACGAAAAGCAAACAGGTCTGTTGGCCTGTTTGTTAGAAAACTGCAACAAAAATCCCACACTATCCCACCATAACACAGATTATGGTGCAGGCCGGCAAATTATGACGCAAAATATCGTGTTTTTCGGTCAAACGGTGGCCAATGGCCATCGGGATAGTCAACAGATATGCACTGTTATAGCACGACTCTGAAACACCTGTCCACTAAAATCTGGATTGGTTTGGGTTTGAAAACCGTTATAAAATCATTTCTCCGCCTAGCTTATCCATCGGGGGTTAGGGTGTCGCCCCCTATCAGCCAGATGGCCCGTTTGCCCCCTTCGATCCAGCCGATTCGGCCCTCGCCGACCAAAAACATCAGGTGCTTTTGCACGCTGGAACGCGACATGTGACAGGCGCGCGCAATCTCGAGCTGCGAGGGCGCTAGCCCGTGATGCGCGGCGATGTATCCGGCGATGAACCGATAGACCTTTTCGGTATCGGCAGGTGAAAAACGTTTGACTGCTGCCATGACAGCGCTACCCCACAAGCACGCTAGCTGCCGGCCTCTGCCAGCAGTGGTGTTACGAAAATATAACCTTAGACTCTGGATGGTAACACATAAATCGAAAATGTGTTCTATCAATTGCTCTCATGTGGTGCAAAACGGGGGTTGACCATCGGTGGAGGGGCGGGGGCGTGCTACACTAAGCGGGTCGGGATGGGGTGCAGAGGCCTCATCCGTTTTATCAGCAGACAGGGGGTCTGGCCGATGGACTTCTTACGGCGGTTGTTTGGCGGCGGATCGTCGGCCAACAACCAGCGCTATCTGGTGTATTATGTGCAGCCCAAGCGCTGCAGCGAGGTGCTGCCGGTGCGTGTTGACCGCTATAACGACCTGAGTGAGCAGGACGACGGCGGTTTTTTTGTGCGTAAGCTGGTGCGCGGCGAGCGCTGCCCGTTCCCGTCCGAGCTGCACATCACCTTTGATAAGCGCCGTCAGCCGACGGATATTACGGTGGTGGATGGCGAGCAGCGCACCGAGGATGAGTACGCCGCCTTTATCGCCGGCAGGCCGGCACAGGCACAGGAGTAGGGCGGCATATGCGTGTGGTGGTAACCGGAGCGAAAGGGCGGCTTGGCAGTCGCCTGATGGAAGAGCTGTCTGCCCGTGGGCACGACCCGCACGGCACAGATATGGATACGCTGGACGTGACCGATTGGACGGCGGTGCGCCGCCTGATTAACGGCTTTAGGCCGCAGGCGGTCATCCACGCGGCGGCATGGACGGATGTGGATGGCTGTGCCAAAGACCCCGAGCGCGCCTATCGGCAGAACGGGTTGGGGGCGGGCAATGTGGCCGCTGCATGCGCCGAGTCGCGCGCGCTGATGGTGTATGTCAGCACCAACGAGGTGTTTGATGGCCGGCAGACCAGCCGCCCGTATTGGGAATATGATATGCCTGCGCCGATTAACCCGTATGGCTATAGCAAATGGGCCGGCGAGCAGATGGTGATGCGCTCGACCACCCGCCACCAGATTGTGCGGACGGCGTGGCTGTTTGCGCACGGCGGGCGCAACTTTATACAGGCGATTTTGGGGGCGGCGCAGGCCGGCAAGCCGCTGCGGGTGGTCACCGATGAGGTCAGCAACCCGACCTATACCGATGACCTTGCCGAGGCGCTGGCGGCCTTGATGGAGACCGAACGCGCCGGCATCTTCCATCTGGTTAACGACGGGGTGACCTCGCGGTACGACTTTGCGCGCTACGTGCTGGATCAAGCGGGGTATGGCGACACGCCCATCACGCCGATTACGCAGGCCGATTGGCCGCGCCCGTCCACCCCGCCGGCCCATGGCGGATTGGTGAATCATGCGGCGGCGTCGCTGGGGGTGCGCTTGCGCCCGTGGCAGCAGGCGGTCAGCGCGTTTTTGGACAGAGAGGGATAACGCGGGACAGTGCGGGGGTGGCCAGAGGGCCGTGATAGACCCTCTGGCGGGGATGGGGCTGTGCCCCTTACTTGGTCGCGGCAGACGCGCTCAGCGACAGGGTGAAGCTGCCGGGCACATATTCCAGCGCTTCATCGGCCTTGCCGGCGTTATAGAAGAACACGTGGGTGGCAAAGAACAGGTACTTGTCGTTCTCGGTCAGGGTCAGGCCGCGGATGGCCGAGTTGGTCGTGCCGCCCTGCGCATCGTCATCATTGACCGCCAGACGGTCGCCGCCCGGCCCAAACACCATCAGCAGGGTGTCCATGCCGTCTTCGGCGCTGTCCACCACAAGGTCGATGGTCTCGCCGCCCTCGGCCACATAGGTATACATATAGACCGGCTCTTCCACGGTGGAATAGCCCTGCACGCCGCTATCGCCCAGAGTCAGGCGGCTGGCAAAATAGCCGGTCTCGTCCTCGGGCGGGGCGGTGAAGCCGCTGGCGGTGAGGGTGAAGGGGTGGATTTCGGCCAGCTCTGCTTCGGACTGCTCCAGCACGTTGTCGATATACACATAGCTGGAGGCCAGCACCACATACGTGCCGCTTTGGGGCAGCACCACCTCGCTGATGAGCGAGGACAGGGGCAGGTTGCCGCTGTCGTCATCCGAGCCGACCACCTGACCGAACGGGCCAATCAGCACGATGAACGGGTCGAGGTTGCTGCCTTCGGCCTGCGTCATGCTGACCGTTACCACGTCGCCCTGTGTGCCGTCAAAGGCGTACAGGCGCGCGGTCACCGCCCCTTCAAACTGGTCATCCAGTGCCACGCCGTCTTCCAGATAGGTCACCGAGAAGTTGGGGTTAAATGGTTCGCTCTGGGCGCTGGCCGCCAAGGGCAGGGCCAGCAGCACGGCGGCGGTCATGATGCCGAGCAAGCGGCGTACACTGCGGAAAGATACACGCACAAGAACACTCCTATCACGTAGACGTAGAAGAAAATGGGCGCACATGATGCAGCACCCTGTGCCTATCATAGTGCGGTTTTGTTTTTGGCGTGGGGCACAATGGCCATCGATCAGCGTAGGGGCGCATCGTGATGCGCCCGTGAAGCATCGTGATGCGCCCGTGAAGCATCGTGATGCGCCCGTGAAGC
>DAOUCZ010000114.1:0-19477 GCA_034431675.1 Anaerolineae bacterium
CCTCAGCGTCTCTAAAACCCACATGCGCACCGACTACATCGTCTATGAGGGCATGGAAGTGACCGGCAAGCCGTCACAGGTCTATCTGCGCGGCAGCAAAGTGGTCGATGGCGAACAATGGCTGGGCAGCAACGGCAGCGGGCGCTTCATCCACCGCAAGCCCCACGCACCAGTGCTGTAAAACCCGTTATCCGTACCCCAAACCCAGAGGAATCCCCTGCGATGGATACCCACGCACTGATGGAACGCTATAAGCAGTATGTCTTTAACGCCGCTGCCCCGCTCTATGGCGACGACCCCCTGATTGCCGACCGCGCCAAAGACCAATATCTGTGGGACGCATCTGGCAAACGCTATCTCGACTTCTTCGGCGGGGTGCTGACGGTCAGCGTCGGCCATGCCAATGATGAAGTCACCGAGGCCACCATCGCGCAGCTGCGCCGACTGCAACACACCACCACCCTCTATGTCAATCCGGTGATGGTGGACGTGGCCGAAAAAGTGGCCCAGCTGACGCCCGGACGCCTGCAAAAAAGCTACTTCACCAACAGCGGCAGCGAGGCCAACGAGACGGCCATCATGGCCGCGCGCATGTACACCGGTCGGATGGACGTCATCACGCTGCGCCACGCCTACAGCGGGCGCACGCTGGGGGCGATGAGCCTGACCGCCCATGCCACATGGCGTCTGGGCGGCGTCACCGACCCCTACGTCCACCATGCCCGCAACCCCTATCACTACCGCGCCCCCTTCGAGATGACCGAGGAAGAGCTGGTCGAGTTGTGCATCCAAGACCTCGAAGAGCTGATTGCCACCAAAGTTCACGGCGGCAAAATCGCGGCCTTCATCGCCGAGCCGATTCAGGGCGTCGGCGGGTTCATCGTGCCGCCCGCCAGCTACTTCAAGCGCGTCTACGACATCGTCAAAGCCGCCGGCGGCTTGTTCATCGCCGACGAAGTGCAAACCGGCTGGACGCGCACCGGCCTCAAATGGTTTGGCATCGAGCAGTGGGGCGTCGAACCCGACCTGATGACCTTTGCCAAAGGCATGGCCAATGGCTCACCCATCGGGTGCACGGTGGCCACCCCCGAAGTGGCCGACGCGCTCAAAGGCGTCACCTTCAGCACCTTTGGCGGCAATCCGGTCACGATGGCCACGGCGCTGGCCACCATCAACTATATGGAAAAGCACAACCTCGTCCAGAACACCCACACGCAGGGCGCAGCGCTGCGCCAGCAGCTCGAAGCCTTTCAGGCCGAGTTCCCCTTCATCGGCGAAGTGCGCGGCATGGGCCTGATGCAAGCCATGGAATTTGTGCTGCCCGGCACCAAAACCCCCGACCCGGCCCGCGCCAACGCCGTCATCAATGCGGCGCGCCAGCACGGCCTGCTGATTGGCAAGGGCGGCCTGTATGGCAACGTGGTGCGCATCACCCCACACCTCAACGTGTCTGCCGAAGATATGCAGGCCGGTTGTGAGCTGCTGGGCCGCGCCCTCGCCGACGTCGCCCACTAACCCAAACCCCGTTTAACTCGCCCCCGTGTCCCCATCTCGTGGGCACGGGGGCAGCCCACCGCTGCCCACTCACCTTCCCGTGCCCCTATGACCACTCACAGCATCTCCCGCTCTTCTGCTCAACCTCGCGCCATCCCATTCCGCCTTGTGGGGGGTGTGATACTGGCTCTATTCAGCGCGATAATGGGGGCAGGCCTTGCCGCCGACTATGCCGCCCTGCCCATCGACGCGCCGGCGCTGTCCGACTCCGCGCTGGCACAGCTCGGCCTGTGGATGGCTGACCAATCGGCGCGCCCCAACGCCGAGGCATGGCTGGCCAGCGCAGCAAAAGCATGGGCTGCCACCCTCGGCCAAGACACCCTGCCAGAAGCCGTCGCGCTGGATGCTGCGCGCTGGCCGTTGGTCGGGCTGTTTGTGCTGGCAACGGGCTGTGCCACCCTCGGCGCGGTGATGCAGCTGCTGGGTCAGCGCGGGCGTCTGCCGCTGCTGGCGGCGGTCGGGCTATGGACGGTGGCGCTGTTCTTTGTGCCCACCGTCTCGCCCAACGACTACCTGCCGCGCGTGCTGGTCGGGCTGGCACTGGCGCTGACCGCGGGGGCGCTCACCCCCGGACGCCTCGGCCAAAGCGCCGGCTTTGTGCTGGCATTGGCGGTACTGTTGGGGGGCATCGAGGGCCTAAAGCTGTTTGCCGATGCCAACGCTTACAGCATCACCGTGCCGTCTGCTTCGCTGAGCTACAGCGCCTATGACTCCACCGAAGCCGCTTTGCAAGCCCTCGAAAGCGGCCTGATTGATGTCGTGGTGGCCGATGCCCGCCCGCTGAACGAAGCCGCCGCAGCCTTCGCAGACATCACCGTCAACAGCGCGCCGGGCCGCGATGAATACCGTTTGGGGCTGCCAGTACGCCCATCGCTGCCGGCACGTATCGCCTTTGCCACCCGTGACGGCGCGCCCACCCGCCCAGCTGACCTCGGTGCGCTGCACGGGGCACGGGTTGGCGCTGTCACCGGCGACTTTGCCGAAACAGGGGTGCTGAATGCGCCGCGCTCGTGGGTGCTGCTTGACCTCAAAATCTTCACCGACCTCAACCTGCCACACCTCGAAACCATTACCGAGGCCTTTTTGCAGCCGGCACGGCGCAACGGGCCGGTGCTGCTGGCCCGCATCCTCGCCGGCAACGCCCTATACACATGGACAGAGGCCGCTCTGGGCTTCTCGTTTGGGGCGCTGCTGGGGTTTGCGCTGGGGACTGCTTTTGCCCATTCCCGCCTGCTCGAGCGCGGTCTGCTGCCTTATGTCATCGCCTCGCAGACCGTGCCGATTCTGGCCATCGCGCCGATGGTGGTCATCTGGTTGGGGGCTGGGCCAGTAGCCGTCAGCGTGATTTCGGCCTACCTCACCTTTTTTCCGGTCACCATCAACACGCTGCGCGGCCTGACTTCGCCCAATCCCCTACAAATCGACCTGATGCGATCGATGGCGGCCAACCGCTGGCACATCTTCCTCAAGCTGCGCCTGCCCGCCGCCGTCCCCTACATCTTCACCGCGCTCAAGGTCAGCGCTACCGCCAGCGTGGTCGGCGCAATCATCGGTGAGCTGCCCTCCAGCATCCGTGATGGGCTGGCACGCGCCATCCTCGATTTCAGCAGCAACTACAGCGAGGTATCTACGCCCAAGCTGTTCGCCGCCATCGTGGTAGCTGCCAGCGTCGGCATCGCGTTTTTTATGCTGGTCAGCCTTGTTGAGCGGGTGGCACTGCGGCGCTTTATCCCGCATCAACGTGACTGAGAGCGCAGCCTAAACCGTGCCCCCCAGCGCCAGATAGACCCACGTCACCACCAGCCCAAACACCACATGCCCGACCGTGCCGGCTATCAGGCCCGCCGCGCCCAGCGAACCCAGCATATACGGGCCGGTCGGCGCTACTGTGCCGGGCTTTCATCCCAGCATGGGCCAGCGGCGCAAACGCAAACATCCACCCCACCACAGCCCAATGCACCGTCCCCAGCACCGCCCCCACCACGAACGGGTCAACGGCCACCTGCCCAAAGGCCCATGCATACCCCACAGCAAACGCACCCCCAAAATCCAGTGCATCACATAGCCCAACGCAGTCGCGCGGTCGGCCCGCTGCATATAGCCCAAAATACCGTGCGCATCCACTGCCGGCAGGTTCAAGCGCTTTCCCATCAGCATCAATCCGGTCATGACAGCGGTGCCGGCAAAACCGGCAAAAACGGCAATCCAAACGTTGTTCATCAGGTGATTTCCTTTGGTTATGGGCGCAAAATCAGCTGAAGATGCGCATCCAGTACCCGCAGCTGTGCCGTGATAACCCCCGCGTCCTGACGCGCCAAGGCCAGAATCAGCGCCCCCTCCACCACAGCGATGATATGATCTGCCAGCAAATCGACATCGACTGCGTCGGGGTGGGCGGCCTGCTGTTTGGCGGCGTGGAGCACCGGCTTGATTTGCGCCCCCCACACCTCAAACAAGCCGGCAACCTTCTCTTGGAAGGCCGGATGAACACTGGCCAACTCCTGCGTAAAGCTGCCTGCCAGACACGTGAAGCCATCAGGGTCGGCCATGAAAACCTGCGCCACCACCGCCAGAAACTGGCTCAGCTGCAACCGCGGCGTTGGGGCATCAAACCATGGCACGCTGCCAAACTGACTGCTGCGCAGCGCCCAATAGTCCTTCAGCACCTGCTCTCCCAGTGCCTCTTTGGTCTTAAAGTAGTGGAAAAACGCCCCTTTGGTCACCTGCCCCAGCGCACAAATCTCCTCGATGGTGGTAGCGTTATAGCCTTTGGTCATCATCAGATGGCGCGCAATAGCCAACAGCCTCTGGCGGGTGGGCAGCGCAAGAACATCGGTCATCATCGCCTCTTTATATACCAACCAGTTGGTATGGAAGCGTAAGCCTCATCAAGCTGTCAAGCGCAGCTTACAAAAGTGGTTTTGGGGATGCGGGGTATTTTTGGGTAAGATTGCTCAAAATAACCCAATAAAGGCGATTTTTATGGCCAAGCACCGCATCTACAACATGAGCTTCTCGCGCGTGTATCCCGAGTATGTGGCCAAGGCCGAGCGCAAAGGGCGCACCAAGGCCGAGGTCGATTACATCATCTGCTGGCTAACCGGATACAGCCCACAGGCGTTGGAAGAACAGCTGGCCCGACACACCGATTTTGAGACCTTTCTGGCACAAGCCCCACAGCTCAACCCAGCACGGACAATGATTACGGGGGTGGTGTGCGGCGTGCGCGTGGAAGACATCCAAGACCCCACCATGCGCGAAATCCGCTATCTTGATAAGCTCATCGACGAGCTGGCCAAAGGCAAGCCGATGAAGAAGATTTTGCGACAGGTCTAGTAAACAGCGGCTTTGATTGCGCCCTCTGACTGGTCAGAGGGCAAGCACACAGGACAAACAGCATATGATTATCGGGTTCTTATTGGTCGGCTTGTTGGCCGGCGTGATGTCAGGGATGTTTGGCATCGGCGGCGGGATTGTGATTGTGCCAGCCCTCACCCTGTTGATTGGGTTATCGCTGGTGAGCAGTGTCGCCACGTCGCTGGCGGCGCTGCTGCTGCCGGTCGGGTTCTTTGCGGCGCGGGAATACTATCGCAAAGGGCTGCTGGATGTGCGCGCCGCGCTGTGGATTGCGCTTGGGTTGGCCATCACCTCGTTTGTTGGGGCGAGTATCGCGCTGGCGCTGCCCGCGCAGACCTTTCAACAGGCCTACGGGGTCTTCCTTTTGGTGATGGGGGCACGCTTTCTGGAGGTTATGACCCTGCTGCGCGGCCAAGCCCCTGCCGCCCCAACACAGCCCACCTCAACCCCACCCCACCCGCCCATCTGGAAGGTGCTTGCGCTCGGTCTGGCAGCTGGCGTGCTGTCAGGGATGTTTGGCATCGGCGGTGGCATCGTGATTGTACCGGCATTGGTGCTGCTGATGGGTTATGACCAGCGCACCGCGGTCGGGACATCGTTGGGGGCACTGCTGCTGCCGGTGGGCCTGCCGGGCGTGCTCAACTATGCCGCCGCCAACCAGATTGCGTTGCAAGCGGTGCTGCCGGTCGCTGTCGGCCTTGCCATTGGGGCGCTGGGGGGCGCACGCCTTGCGCTCAATCTATCGCCTCACACAGTCAAACGGCTGTATGGGGCATTCCTGATGCTGATTGGCCTGTGGTTCATCGTTCGCCCGTGGTTGGGGTTTTAAGAGGCATCTCTGAAGGATTTGGCCTAAATTATTGAATGCGCTATAGTCGTCCTAACATGGCGATAGAGGTATAGCGAGGTGAAAAATGCTTGTTTACAGCACGCGGGTCTGGTTGAATGGCGGCTTTGACACCGCATGGCGCATCACCGCGGAGTGGATTGCTTATAAGTTCAAGTGCGATCCAACGGCGTTGGGCTTTGAGACTGACGGCAGCTATCGCTCTGGCCGGATGGAAGCACATTGGACAGTCGAGCGCGGGGGAGACGACCATCTGGCCGCCTGCCGCCTGTCTCACCCCGACTCAAAGACGAACGGGCGCAAATGGGTGGTAGACATCGGCGTGCGCAGCAAAAATGGTGAGCCGCAGGAATGCAGCGTCACCCAGCGTGCTGAGGACAGCAGCACCATGGTCGGCTCTCGGCCAGAAACCCAGCGCCCCTATATCGTCAAGCAGTGGATTGAGCATGGCAAACCTGTCGAGCGCACCCCGGGACGGCAAATCCACACCCTGACCGCAGGGAATGCCCGCCGCTTTCTGGATTGGATTGAAACCCGTCAGCGCCAGCACCCCATCCTCGTGGTCAGCCCACAGCTCAACGGCGAGCTGATTTTGCCCATCAACCAGCTCTGGTTTTATCTGGCGGGGCTGGCCGATGTGGTACACATCACCCCAGAAGATGCACAAAAGGTCAAGGACATTGTCGGCGAGCGCTATATCCCATGGAACGGCGCAGCGCGCATCATCAACCCCGCGTTTCGGTCTCCACACAACGATAAGTGGTTCATCACCGTCGAGCGCATCCACAGCGATGACCTGATGCTGATGGCCGCGCAAGAAGATCAGCAGCAGGGGCGCGACCTGCTGGAGATGATCGCCCACGGGGTCAATGCCCGCAACGCGCGCGAACAGCTCTCGCTCGAAGACGTGCGCGATTATCGCCTGCACCGCAAAATCAGGCAGCATCAGCTTGACCAAGAGGCCGCCGAAGCGCTGCTCGAAAGCGCCAGTCAGGCCGAGCGGCAAATCCGAGACCTCGAGGCCGAGCTGGCCGAGCGCGACCAGCGCATCGAAGAGCTGCAAGACAGCCTGCGCCGCGCCAACGAACAAAATGAAAGCCTCCAGATGTCGCTCGATTTCAAACGCGCCGGCAAAACTGAGGTCGATAGCAAACTGCTGGAACTGCGCCCAGCTTTCATCAACGCCGTGGAAGACGACGCCACCCCCGAGGAAATCCTGCGCCTGATTGCAGCCTTCTTCCCCGACCGTGTGGTGGTGCTGGACTCTGCCTTTCGCTCGGCCCAAAAGGTCGCGCAGTTCGGGCGGCCCGAAGCGGCTTTCAAGCTGATCCTCAAGCTGGTCACCCTCTATTATGACCGCCTGATTGAAGGCAAAGGCGATGCCTATGCCCGCGAGGTGTTCGGTCGCGATGAATACAGCGCCAATGAATCCGAGACGGTGATCCACAACAGGCGCGCCCGCGACGCCCGCACCTTCAACTACAAGGGCGAGTCGCTATTTATGCCCCGCCACCTCAAGCTGGGCGTCAAAGACAGCATCACCGATACCCTGCGCGTCCATTTTCACTGGGACGCCGACGACAAAAAGCTGGTCATCGGGCACTGCGGCGAACACCTCTATCTGCCGTCCTTCTGAGGATAAAGCCGGCGGCCCTCCCTCAATAATATTCTCTCATTCTACCCTGCGGTGACGGGCCGATTCCACGTTATAATGACGGCGTATTTATCTCCGTCCCCCCCACAGAAAGGGTAGCCTACATGTTTTCTGGACGTGGTTACGTGGTCACCGCCATCATCGTTGGCCTTGTCACGCTGGGGTTGTCCTACTTTTTCGCCCCCAACCTGACCAGCTTTATCAACCAGACGATGGCCGGCGCACGCCCACTGCTGGGCGACTTCGTCATCATCATTGGCGAGCCGCTCAAATGGCTGTTGGCGCAGCAGTTCATCGGCGCACTGGTGGCAGCGCTGTTCTGGCCGCTGGTGGCGCTAGAAGCGGCCCTGCTGTTTGTGATGATTTTGGTGGCGCTGGGCGGCGGCACGGTGCTGTCGCTGGGGTCAGAGGCCGGCAGCTTGCTCAACCGCTGAGCCGTACCCACTCATAAACCACAGTCGGGTGTGGCCCGCAGCGCATCGGCAATCACCTGCGCGGCAAGGTCATGCCCGGCCTGATTCCTATGGGTGTCATACGGATAATACAGCAGTTCTCCGCGCCCAACCGCCTCGGCAAACGCCGGTGTCAGGTCGATAAACTGCCAGCCTCCCACCTGCTCTGCCCAGCCGCGCACCGCATCACGCAGGCTGTTTAACGACTCGAAAAATGCGCCGGCATCCTGCGATGAGACCGGCGCAGCGGCATAATCCAGCGCCCCGCCAGCGGTCAGATGAGGCCGTTCGTTGATGGCCAACAAAAATGGCAGCACGTCGCGGTGCACATAAGGCAGATACAACTGCTCTTTGGTCGGGATGAACACCAACGCATGACAAGCCTGCGGAGAAGCATCCCGCACCGACTCCAGCGTCTGAAGCACCACAGCCGCATTAGAACTGGCCTGAAACGGCGCATTATCGGGCGTCTGCTGCCAATACCAGTAATAGGGCACAAACGCCAGCTCATAGTAGCTGCCGCCGATGATGACCGGCACGGGATAATCATACTGCGCCTGCCCATCTGGCCCGATGCGCGGCGTCACAGTGGGCGCAGGCGGGGCAAAGCGCCCCCAAAAAGCCGACCATGCCGCCCACGGCGTGCTGACATCAATACGCGGGGGGCGCATCGCATCACCGAGGTCGTTGCCGGCAAAAAACCCCCATATCACCCAGCGGCGCGGCTCACGCGCGGCAAAATCGCTGGCCGCCTGCGCCACCTCGCGCGGGCCATAAGCCCGATAGCCGTAGTTGCGCACCCCCACCCCCAGATGCTCGGCCAGTCGGTCGGGATAGGGCACGGGCACGCTGAACCCCTCAGTAAACGAGTCGCCAAACACCGCCACCGGATACCCCTCGGCAGGGACAGCCGGCTTGCGAAAGCCGTCCGCATCCCACGCCAGCACAAACGAGGCATATGGGGCATCATCTGCCGGAGGGCGCACCCGCCCGGGCAGCGCCACCAGCACATCCCCATCGCTCGGTTTCCATGTCAGGGTCATGGTCTCGTTGGGCTGAAAGCGCGTGGCATAGCTCGTTCGCCCAATCAACAAGTCGGGCAGCGCCATCAGGGCCGCGGTGAGCAAAGCAAAGGCGCATGTCAGTGACAGCGCCATCATGAGGAGTGGAACTGCAAAACGGCGGGCGCGCACGGTTTTACCAGCGGTTGACGATGCCGGTCGGATTCCACAAGTTGCCCAACCAGCGCAAGGTTTCGCGCGTGACCTCGGGCGTCAGGCGGGCGGTGGCGGCGCTGCCTGTGGGCGAAAACGCAAACACATGTGTCGAATAACGCCGCACCACCCAGATTAAATAATCGCTCTGCCAGCGGTTCTCACTCCACAAAAACGTCAGCCCGGCCTGCCGCCGCTCCATCAAGTCTAGCCAGCGCGGGCGGTCGATGGCCTCGGGGTTCTCCAGCACATAGCGCTGAGAGAACATCCCACTCAGCGCAAAGGTAAAATGCGCAAGGTTGCGAGCAGGGTCAATATCGATATGCAGCGTGGCGTCCTCATCCTGTGCCAGCAGGGCCGCCACCTGATGCGTCGAGTTATCGGCCAGCCGGCGAAACTTGGCCACTGACAGCAGCGGCGCATTGGGGAAGCGCTCAAACAGCTCCGACTCAAGGTCAATCGCTCCATCAAGGAACTGCTGCAAGAGCCATGGTGTGGTGGTGGTCTTGCTTAGGGCTGCAAGCGCCTCTGGAGAACTGCGGTCGATGCCGACGGCTTGCTCCAGACGGTTGATAACACGGCGCACCATCGTCGCCGAAGGGCGCTTCATGTGGCCCGATAGGGTTGCAGGACGGTCTGGATTGTCGGCCATAAACTTCTATCTTTCCCAGCGTGACAGAGCAGGATTGCCCCATTATAGCGCAAATTGGCGCACAAACCCTGCGACAAACGTTCCTATTGAAACCGATCCACCGGCCGCAACAACAGGCTCAACATTAGAAAATCGAAACTTTGTGCGATTTTCGTAAGCAGGGTAAACTTAAACTTGTCTGACCTAAAAGGCCCACGGGCAGCGTATATGTTGTTATGGCATCATGCACAAACGTATTTCAAGGTCTTCGAGATACAGTTTGCGCCGCAGGCCCGTGGTTTGCCCAACACCCATGGAGGACACCCTATGAATTCGTTGTTTAAGACTCGTTCCGCCCGTTCGTTCGTCGTTGTGATGGCGCTGCTCGTCAGCCTGATTGCAGGGGGCGTGCTGCCCGCCGGCGCGCAAGCCAACCCGCTGACCATCGCCACCAACGCACCGGTCAATCTCGATCCGGCGCTCGGCTCGAATGACCCCGAAATCTTGTTCAACCGCATGATTTACGATTACCTGTTTGATGTCAGCGTGGACAATGCCATCGTCCCCAACCTTGCCACTGGCTACAGCGTGAGTGATGATGGGCTGGTCTATACTGTCTCGCTGATTGAAGAGGGCTGGTTTCAGGACGGGACGGAGTTTAACGCTGCCGACGTGGTCTACACCTTCGAGCGGCTGAAAGCCATCCAATCGCCAGCGCTTGGCCTGCTGGGCGAGTTCAGCGTGGCCGCCGATGGCGACCGCACCGTGGTCTTCACCCTTAGCGCACCCAATGCCGACTTTATTTATGGGTTGGCCGGTCGCCTCACGTTTATCATCTCGGACGAGATTAGCGAGCCAAACGTGCTGAGCGAAGGCAGCGGCGCGTTGGCCAACTTTGTCGGGACAGGCCCGTTTGTGCTGGTGGAGTATAAGCCCGGCGAAAGCGCGACCTTTGTCCGCAACGAGATTTATCACCGCGTGGACGAGGTGCTGCTGGACGAGGTGCGGCATGTCTATATCGACGACCCCTTGGCGCAAATCGACGCACTGCGCAGCGGCGCGGTCGATTTCATCTTCAAAGTGCCGGTCGATCAGGTGGGGGTGCTGCAAAGCGCTGATGGCATCGCAGTGCTGAATGTGGCCACCAACCAACATCCGGTCATCCGCATCCGCACTGCCGAAGGCTTCCGCGGGGCAGATGTGCGCATCCGTCAGGCCCTCAAGCTGGCCATCAACCGCAATGAACTCAACGAGTTGGCCCTAGACGGCCTTGGCGCAGTGGGCAACAACGACCCGATCGGGCCGCTGTATGGCGACTTCTTCGCCCCTATCCCCGACGTCTATGACCCCGAAGCGGCCTGCGCGCTGGTTCAAGAAGCCACTGGCGAGGCACGCATCAGCTTCGATTTCTATGTGGTGGATGCGTTGGGCTACCCCGACCTTGCCACCATCATGCAGCAGCAGTGGGCACAGGGCTGCATCGACGTCAACCTGCTGGTGCGCCCCGAAAACGTCTATTACGGCGATAACGAATGGCTGGATGCCGAGCTGGGCCTGACCGGTTGGGGCAGCAGGCCGATACCCCAGCAGTATCTGGTGGAGGCCTACGTAACCGGCGCGCCCTATAACGAAAGCAACTTCAGCGATGCCGATGTGGATGCGCTGGCCGCACTGGCCGCCGTCACCACCGATCAGGCGGCGCGCGCGGTGATTTATCAGCAGATTGCGGCTGCTTTTGCCGAGCGTGGGCCGATTATCGTGCCGTTCTTTGCGCCGGTGATTGGGGCGACCAGCGCCCGCGTACAGGGGTTGCAGATGAACCCCTTCCCCGGCCTGACCGACCTGCGCGGCGTCAGCCTGAGCGAGTGAGCATCCGCTGAGGGGTCGCAAGCCCGCCCCTGAGACAGCCTCTCACCTTTTGCCCCCTGCTCCCGTTCATTTCGACGTTTCGGAGAACGACGGAGCAGGGGCGCTTCCCCCATTGTCACCGCCTTATCGGGACGATAACCGCGTGATGGGGAAGCACCGCTTATCGCCAACCAAACACGGAGTACAGCGTTGAGAACGCTTCGCATCCTTGCCCAGCGCCCACTAAACCTATTGGGCGTGGTCATGACCGTGCTGTTCATCGGGATGGCGCTGTTCGGACCAACCATTGCACCTTATACCTACGACGAATTCATCCGCGACGAGAGCGGCACCGTGATGCGGCGCATCGAGCCGTCGCCGGCCTTTCCCTTTGGCACAGACCGGCTTGGACGCGACATCTACAGCCGGGTGCTGTGGGGTGCGCGCGACATCATCGGGTTAGCCGGCGCAGCAACGGCGCTGGCGGTGACGCTGGGAACTGGCATCGGCCTTGCCATCGGATACCTTGGCGGATGGATTGACGAGACCGTCTCGCGCGTGTTCGACAGCCTGCTGAGCATCCCCGCCATGGTGCTGGCGCTAGCCGCGCTCACCACATTGGGGGCGTCTTCGCTGTCCATCATCTTTGTGATTGTCCTGCTGTATACCCCGATCGTGACGCGCGTCATCCGCAGTGCGGCGCTGGGCCTGCGCAGCGCGGGCTATGTCGAAATCGCGCGCCTGCGTGGCGAATCGACGCTGTACATCCTCCTCCGCGAGATTTTGCCCGGGGTGCTGCCGGCACTGGCGGTCGAGGCGGCCTTGCGCTTTAGCTATGCCATCTTCCTGACCGCCTCGCTGGGGTTTCTGGGGTTGGGCGTGCAGCCCCCCTCACCCGATTGGGGGCGGATGGTGTTTGAAGCCCGTGCCGACTATGCCCGCACCCCTTGGGGGTTATGGTTTCCCGCCGGCGCTATCGCCGCGCTGGTCATCAGCGTCAACCTCACCGCCGATGCGCTGCGGCGCATACTGCGTTATGAAGGGAGTGTGGTGTAATGACCGTGTTGCAAGCGCACGATTTGACCGTGGAATACCGCGTCGGGCGGGATTGGCTGACGGTGTTAAACGCGGTGTCGCTGAGCATCCAAGCCGACGAAATCCATGGGCTGGTGGGCGAAAGCGGCAGCGGCAAGACCACGCTCGGCCTTGCGCTGATGCGCTATCTGGACGCCAATGCACGGATTGCCAGCGGCCAAATCCTGCTGGACGGCCAAGACCTCGCACCGCGCACCCCCGCCCAGATGCGCACCATCTGGGGGCGTCAGCTGGCCTATGTGCCGCAAAACCCGCTGGCCGCGCTCAACCCGTCTTATCCGGTCGGTGAGCAAATTGCCGAAATACCCCGCCAGCACATCGGACTCAAGCGGGCAGAGGCTGACCGTTTGGCAGTCGAGATGCTGCGGCGGGTCAAGATTGCCGACCCGCAGGTGGTGGCAAAGCGCTATCCGCATCAGCTGTCCGGCGGGATGCGCCAGCGCGTGGCGATTGCCATGGCGCTCATCACTCAGCCGCGCCTGCTGGTACTGGACGAACCCACCACCGCGCTCGATGTCACCACACAGGCGGTCATCCTCGACCTGTTCCGCGAGCTGATCCACGATAACCGCGCCGCCGCCCTCTATGTCAGTCACGACCTCGCCACAGTGGCCCAGCTGTGCGAGCGCGTCACGGTGCTGTATGCCGGTGAAGTGATGGAATCTGCGCCGGTGGATGTGTTATATCGCCGCCCGCTGCACCCTTATACGCTGGGCCTGCTGGCCAGCAGACCAGCCCTCCACGCCGCAGCAAGCGCTGGATACGAAACGCGCCTGCCGGTGATTGGTGGGGTTGCGCCGGCGCTGGCCGAACGGACGGCAGCCTGCGCCTTTGCCGCCCGCTGTCCGCTGGCCGTTGAGCTGTGCCACACCCACAAACCGCCCCTTGAGACCGCCGAAGATGGCCGCATAGTGCGCTGTCACCGCTGGCGCGAGGTCGCCGCCGGCCTGCCGGTCTATCCACCGCCCGTCGCCGCCCCGTCTGCCCCCACCGACAGCGATGTACCTACATCGGTGCTGAAGGCCAACGCCCTATCCAGACAATTCAAAGAGGGGGGATGGTGGGCACGTCTGACTGGTCAGGCGCGGGCTGTTCGGGCGGTGGACGGCGTCAGCCTGCACGTCAATCGGCGCGCCACCCTTGGGCTGGTCGGCGAGAGTGGCAGCGGCAAAACCACCCTTGCCCGCCTGATTGTCGGGCTGGAGAGCGCAGATGGCGGCACGATTGAGCTGGCCGGGGCAGACGTGCCGCAGGCCCTGCAACATCGCCCACGCAGCGCGCTGGCACAGCTGCGGATGGTGCTGCAAAACCCCCACGAAGCGCTCAACCCCTATCAAACCATCGGATACGCCATCGGACGGGCGGTACACAAGGCCATGCCGCACCTCGCACGCCACGAGATACGCGACCGCGTAACATGGCTGCTCGATTCGGTCAGGCTGCCGGCCAGTCACGCCGACCGCCTGCCCTCTGAACTCAGCGGGGGCGAAAAACAGCGCGTCGCCATCGCGCGCGCCTTTGCGGCTCAGCCGGCGTTGATTGTGCTGGACGAGCCAACCTCGTCACTGGACGTCTCGGTACAGGCGGTGGTGCTCAATCTGCTCAAAGACCTGCGTGCCGAGCACGGCGCATCCTATCTGCTGATTTCGCACGATTTGGACGTGGTGGCTTATTTGGCCGATTGGATGATGGTGATGTATCTGGGCGAGGTGGTCGAAGAAGGCACAGCGGCACATGTCACGGGCTACCCGTCCCACCCGTATACCGAGGCGCTGGTGTCTGCCGTGCCATCTGCCGATGCCCACCGCCCCCCCATCCGACTGCAAGGGGATGTGCCCAGCGCGCGCGACCTGCCGACAGGCTGCCGATTCCACACCCGCTGCCCCCGCTATCTGGGCGACATCTGCCGCACCCACGCCCCACCCTTACAAGATGCCGGCGACGGGCATCTCATCCGCTGCCATATCCCAATCGATGAGCTGGCCCGTCTGCAAGCGGGCAGAGAGGCCCACTCATGACCGCCTTTCTGATACGTCGTGTGCTGCTTTTGGCCGCCACCATGCTGCTGACCTCCATCTTGATTTTTGCCCTCACGCAGGTGCTGCCCGGGGACATCGCACGCCTTCAGCTGGGCCGCGAGGCGTCAGAGGTCAGCTTGCAGGCTTTTCGCACCCGTTACGGCCTCGATGACCCCGCACCAGTGCAGTATGTGCGCTGGCTGGCCGGATTCGTCAGCGGGGATTGGGGCGTCAGCTACAGCAGTGGCAACCCGTCGGTGCGCCCGCTGGTCACTGAGCGTCTTGGCAACACCCTGCGGCTTGCGCTGTATACCTTTGTGCTGAGTGTGCCGCTGTCGATCGTGCTGGGGGTCATCGCCGCCCTGCGCGAAGGCTCGTGGCTGGACAACCTGATCTCGCTGCTGTCGCTCTCAGTGGTCGGCCTGCCCGAGTTTGTGACCGGCATTGTGCTGATTAATGGTCTGGCGCTGGGGTTGGGATGGTTTCCGCCTACCGCGCTGATCGGGCGCGAGATGGCGTTTGGCGATTGGGTGCGCATCCTCACCCTGCCGGCACTGACCGCCAGCTTTGTGCTGCTGGGCTATGTGGTGCGCATGACGCGCGCCGGCGTGCTCGAAGAGCTGCGTCAGCCCTATGTGCGCACTGCCGCGCTCAAGGGCCTGCCGGCACGGGTGATTTTGTTCAAACATGTGCTGCGCAATGCCCTGCTGCCCACCATCACCGTGATTGCGCTCAGCGTGGGGTGGCTGATTGGCGGCCTGATTGTGATTGAGAACGTGTTTAGCTATCCCGGGCTTGGCGCGCTGATGGTCGATGCGGTCGGGCAAAAGAACATCCCGTTGATGCAAGCCTGTGTGATGGTGGTGATTTTCTTCTTTGCGCTGGCCAATCTGGTGGCCGATGTGCTGTACGCTTGGCTCAACCCCCGTATCCGCTTGAGCTGACCTTTTGGAGGGCGGCATGACGTGCCGCCCCTGCCCCAATTTCAAACCTGATCGCCTTCCCGACTCTATAGTGTGTAGACATGTCTGCACATCGCCTGTGTGCGCACACCATCGGAAGGAAGCCCATGACCGAAGACCCGCACATCCACCTGAATGCCCCAATCATGCAAGGTGACGGGGGCGGGGGTGGCGGGGGCGGACTGCCTCCTCTCCCCACCGAGCTGAAAGATGTCCCGCAGCACACCTTCCAATTCACATTCGATGTGCCGTTTATCCCTGCCACCACCGCGCGCGACAGCGTGACCGTCACTGCTGCCTGCTATCCGTTCACCCTGCTGGGGGTGCTGGCAAGCCAAGACAACATCCTGCGGGTGACGTTTAAGGACATCGTCTCGAACCGCCCCAACATCACAGACGAGACTTGGGCAGCCTTTGAGCAAGCCCTACAGGATGCCGGCATCACGGTAGAGCTGTTCCGTATGCCAGACGGCTTTAGCTTTGGCTCTGCCGAGATGCTGCCGCTGACGCACGAGCAGTTTGGTCAACTGTATGACATCGCCGCCGGCATGCTCTACGATGCCGTGGCCGGCCCATGGGTGTTCAGCATCCCGCTGCGCTGATGTGCTAACGCGCCGGCGGTGTGGCTTGCGCGTTCAGCCACGCCGCCGCATTGGCAAGGCCCTGTTCGATGTCCCAACGCGGGCGCCAGCCCAACATCTGACGGGCCTTGTCGGTAGGATACACCACCGGTCGCAGAAAATGGTTGAGCGCCGCCGGCATATCTTGAAGCAGCGAGCCGGCAGGGGCAAAAGGTTTTATCAACGGCAGCAGCAGCCTGACCAACGCCGGCGGGATGCCCAGCCAGCGCCCGCTGCGCCCAGCGTGACGGGCATAGGCCGTCAGAAAGTCGCGCCAAGGCACGCCGTCATCCGCCGCACAGTTAAAGGCCTGCCCCACCGCCGCTGGATGCTCCCCCGCCGCCATGCACATCGACACCACATCATCCACATGAATCGGGCTGATGTGCCCGCGCCCATCCCCAATAAACAGCACAAACGGCAGTCGGGACGCCAGCTGGCTCATCTGCACTGTCCACGGGTGCGAGCGCGGCCCATAAATCATGCCGGGCCGAACGATACTGTAGGCCAATCCGGTCTCAGCAGCGACAAGGCGCAGCGCGTTCTCGCCGGCGCGTTTGGTCAGGGTATAGGCATAGCGCGATGGAGACGGAGCGGTATCCTCCGTCACGCGCAGCGGCAGCCCCTCAAACCCGTAAATCGCGATGCTCGAGACCAGCACCATCCGCCCGACGCCGGCGCGCGCAGCCTGAAGCGTAAGACGGCGCGTGCCTTCCACATTCACCTTGGCTTGCAGTTCTGGCGGGCCGCCCAGCGCCGCCGCCACATGATACACCCGCGCACAGTCGCGCACCGCCTTGTTCAGCGACAGCTCGTCTTCAAGGTCGCCATCCACCAGTTCGATGCCCGGATAATCGGTGATATAGCCGGCGCGCGCACGGTCACGCACCAGCGCGCGCACCTGTGCGCCATCATCAGCAAGCGCGCGCGCCAGCGCCCCTCCCAAAAAACCACTCGCTCCGGTGACAAGAACCTTCTGACCTTTTTTGGGCATATGCGCTCCTTTTTTCGATACCAGAGACCCTATTAGACCACGCCTGCCGGCAGATACATATTGGTGGTGCTATAACAGCGGGTGAAGATGTGCGTCGGGCAGGCGTAGGGGAGTGGGCTTGCGCCGTGTGTGCGGGCCGTGTATCCTAAAGATACGTCACACGCATTTAGTGAAGGGGTTTATGTCTCGCAAATTATCTTTGGTTTTAATAACAATTTCTTTACTTATGGGGGGGTAATCTTATCCATAGAGCCGCTGGCCCAAGATGACCCACCTTTGACCGATGAAGAAGCCTTATCACCCACCGCACAAACCGACACCCCCTCTTTAACCCCTTCCCTCACCCCCGAAACACCCACCCCTTACCCCTCCGCCACACCCACCACCCCAACACAGCTGTTCAACCCCGAAGACGCGCTTCCCTTCCCCACAGCGCAAGAAAACCCGCAGGACATGACCGCAGCGGAGGACGAATGGTGGATGCCCACCCCAACCCTGCATCCCGATTGGACGCCGAGAGGGGAAACGCGCGCAATGGTTCTCCCCCCGTGCGCCGCAAACCTCTCGCAGAACCAAGTGCCCTTGGTGGCCACAACCGTTTCAGAGCTTGCCGCGCACATCAGCACGGCCAATGCCTACCGCAGCTGATTTAACGGACAACTGTTTCATCGGGAATGTGCACCCCAACCCGGTGGCCGGCGTCACCAACAATATCAGTGTCCATACCGGGGGGTGGGCGGATGTGCGAGGGAGTTGGTGGGGCAGCCCTGCCGGCCCGCTGATTGACTCCCCTGCCACCACCGGACAGGATTCGCTCAGAGGGCCAGACCAATTCGGGTACTCCCCCTATCGCACCGCCGCCCCCACCCGCTGCGACCGCCTGCCGGCGGTCACGCCCACACCCACGCCGTCCACCTGCACACGGCAGGGGTTCTGCCCCATCCCTACGCCGACGGCGATGGTGCAGATTCCTTACAAGATTAACATCATCGGTGACGGCTCGAGACAATGGTCAACTTTGGAACTCAGTGCTATTGATATTGGCATCAGAAATGTGGGAAGTGCCTTCAACCATGTGGCAACTACAACCATTTTCTCAGCTTCGGCGTTCAATTTAGCCATGCTTGAAAACAGTGGTACAGAAGTTTTGTTTATACGAACGCAGCAACAAGGTTCAGCCACGGTAAACATTAACAATTATCACTATCTTTACGGCAGCAGCGCAGGGCAAACCGCCAATTTCAGTTACCCGAGTGTAACTCAAGGATACTGTAAAGCATTCCAAGAGGGCTTGGTAAATCAGGTAATAAGACCCGCTGCCATCATCTGCAACGGAGATTTGATTGACCAATACAACGGTACTACGCTTACTTTGCAGGCCAGTGAGTTTACTATCATCCACGAGTTAGGTCATATCTTTGATTACCGTATCTCTAACGGTCTGTCCAATCCCATTGATGGTGGTTTTACGTTGTTAGATTGTGATAGAAACATTGTAATGGGTAACTTCATAAACGGATGGACAAGAGGTAGAAGAGGTTGGGGAACTGGGCCAGCACAATACAGAACGCTTTCGGGCAATGTTGCACCTCTGGTTACAGATTTTCAACAAAATACCGAGAACTCCCCAGTAGAAGCTGCAGCAGAATCTTTCTTGAATTGGGTGTATCGAAAGATTGCCAGTGGTGGTGGTGCGGCGGTAAATACTTGTACTTCTCGTCCCGCTTGGGATCACTGGAATGGGTTGGGTTATCGCAATGTGGAATGGAGTGCCACTCCACACCCCGGTTTTATTGCCGACAGCAGAGGTATTCCCGGCACATCTGATGCGAGTTTACCGGGGGATATACGCTACTTCGATATGGATACCCGCATTCAAAACATTTTCAGCACAAGAGGATGGTAAATCAAATGAAAATCACAATCAGTCTCTGGTTTTGGGTATTTTTATTCGCTTTTCTGCTGTCAGGTTTTAGCAAACTGCAAGGGCAGTCATCAGATTATCCTTGGTACGTTACCCCTGTATGGAGTGCGGATGGAACACAGATCGCCATTGCAAATGGCAACATAGGCGAAATATGGGATGCAGATTATCAAGAACGCCTTATTCTGCTACAAGGGCATACGGACTTAATAACAGACTGTACGCTAAACCTTCTTTGCAAACGAGTAGAGATCAGGTAATCTCAAGAGCAAAGGAGAAGCGAGATGAGTGAGAAGAGCGAGAAGAA
>DAOUCZ010000115.1:0-5302 GCA_034431675.1 Anaerolineae bacterium
AACACCCCCGTACACACCGTCAGCGTGTGCTCGGTGCGGGCGTGCTGACGCTTCACCCACTCCAAAATCAGCGGGTTGTGCATCGCCACCCGCCGCCCATCCCCACCCGGCAGCAAAATCAGGTCGGGCGCGGGGGCATCATATAGCGTGTAATCGGGCATCACGGTAAAGCCGTTGCGCGCCACAATCGGGCGCGCCCGCTCGGCCACCAGATACACGTTGAACAGCTTTTCACCGTTCACGCCGGCAGCCACCGAAAACGCCTCGTATGGGCCGGCAAAGTCCAACACCTCGGCCTGATCAAACACCAAAATCGCCAGATTGCGCATCTGCACCCCTCCTATCCATCCGTGTTCGTATCCCAAAACGCAAAGTGCCCCCACACAGCCGCCTTTCGGCCCTGTGCAGGGGCAGCATCACCACCGGCTTACCGGCTTACAGGGTGGAATCCAGCGCCTCGAAGAAGCGCGCCACCGCCTTGCTGGTCTTTTCGGGCGGCAGGGCATAGCTAAAGCGCGCCCAATTGACGCCGGCATCGCTAAAGTACACGCCCGGAACCACCGTCACGCCAAACTCTGCCCCCAGATACGCGCCAAGGTCGGCGCTGTCGGTGAAGCGCGTGCCGTCTGGCTTCTTACCATTCTGGATATACTTGCTCAGGTCGATAAAGGCGTAATAGCCATCCCCCATCACCGAGCGCACATCCTTGCCCGCCAGCACCTCGCGCAGAATCTGCCGGCTTTGCTTGATGGTGTCGATAATCGGCGCGGCAGCCTTGCCAAAGTCGTCCTCATAGGCCGCAATCGCCACCGCCTGCGCATAATAGCTGGGCACAACCCCGTGCGAGGCCGTGCTGACGATGTTCTTGACCACCTCTTTGCCCGCCACAATGTGCGCGCTGCGCACGTTGGACGCGCCAAGGCTCTTGGTCAGGCCGTCCAAGAAAATCAGCCGCTCACGCTGCTCGGGGCTGAAGGCCTCCAGCACGGTGTTGATGTCAGACGGGCCGCCATCGGTCACCCAGTGATAAATCCAGTCGAACAGCACATACGCCACGCCGCTGTCCAGCGCCACATGGGCCAGTTCAATCTGCTCTTCCAGCGGGGTGGTGCGCCCAGTCGGGTTATCCGGTGAGGTGATGACCAAGCCGGCAATCTTGCGCCCGCCGGCCTCGGCAAAACGCGCCGTCTCGCGGATACCATCCGGCGTATAGCGCCAGCCCTCTTCCTCTCGCCCGGGGGCCAGCAGCACGTTCAGGCCAAGGCTGTATGGCCCCCAGCTGTAGCTAATCCACGGCACGCGGCTGACCACCAGCAGGTCACCGGCCCGCTTGTGCCCCAGCGCCACCATCGCCTGATAGGCCTTGTTCAAGCCGTCGCGCCCACCCTGCGTAAACACGATGTTCTCTGGCCCAAACCCCGACGCCGGCGTAAATTTCCAATACCGCTCCGCCGTCACCTTGCGAAACTGGGCCGTGCCAAACGGCTGGTCATAGCCTGTGCCATGCTCAATCTGAAGCTCGACCGCGCGGCGTAGGATGTCGGCAGGGGTGCCCGGCAGGCTAGCCCCCCCATCCCCCTGCGAGGCGTCAAACACCTCTGCTCCCTTGCCGGCCTTGGCCAGATAGCCGTCCAGCGCCTTCTTGATTTCAAACATGCGCGAGGGGGGAATCGGGGTCATGCGCGCCGGATAATCAGTGACCGGGATGCGGTACTGAGAATCGACCACGTAGAGCGGGCTGTCTGGGTTCGTCACGATACTGTACTCCTTGTTTTTGCTCCCAACGCAAACAAAAAGCGCCCCTGCCGCTGTGGGACAGGGGCCGCCGTCTGGCGCTCTCTAAGAAACGGGGCTTTTGACCTTGTGCGGCGCGTGTCTAACCCTAGACACGAGTCATATAACTGCCGTCTTCGGTTTTGATGCGAATCACGTCGCCCACGTTGACGAACATCGGCACGCGCACCACGCGCCCAGTCTCGACCGTCACTTTCTTGGTCGGGTTGTTGGCGGTATCGCCGGCCACCGCCATCTCGCTCTCAATCACTTCCAGATCGACACTGCTGGGCAGCTCATAATCGAGAATTTCGCCCTCGTAGCTGCTCAAACGAATCACCATGCCGGGCTTGAGAAAAGTGATGTCGTCATCAAAGATGTCGCGGCGCAGCTGCGGCTGCTCGAAGGTGTTGTTGTCGATGAAGTTGAGGAACTCGCCATCGTCATACAAATACTCCACCTCGGTGTTATCAAGGCGGATGTCCTGCACCGTGTTGCCAGACGGATAGGTCAGCTCGACAATCGAGCCGCTGCGCAAATTGCGCACCTTGACGCGAATCGTGGCAGAGCCGCGGCCCGGCTTGATGTGCTGATAGTCGATCACCTTATAAAGCTGACCGTCTTCGGTAAACGTGGTCGATTTGCGGAGTTGATTAACGTCGATAGCCATGTGAACCCTTGCGCGGATGCCACGCTTTTTATTTGGATTTTCGTGGGCAGTATAACAGACCCCATAGCACGGTGTGAAGTGGGGTATCCCACCACCACCCAATTTGCCCCGCCCTCTTATTATAAAATAACCACGCACCGCAGACCCGCTGCTGCGCTGCCCCCTCTCACCATACGCTGAACAAAGCGTCTGGCAGCATGGCTGATTTTTTGTGATATACTATAGAACATAAAATCTACTTTTTATCGCGTACAAATGTAAGATGTGATATGCTATAACAGAGTCACCTGTCATGAGGGCAGGTGGCGGGCAGGGCTATGACTATGGACGACGACATCCGCTACGAGCGTGACGACTTTTCGCAAGACCACCCCGACGACGAGCCTGACGGCTCGGGGTCGGACCGGCCAAGCGGTAACCCGTTTTCATCGTCCAACCGCCCGCCGGCCAAATCTGCCGGCGGGGGATATGGCACGCGCCCCAATTCAACCCCGATGACGCCGGATGAACTGCGGCGGTCAAGCGGGGGTTCATCCAGCAGCGGGCCGCCGGCCTCGCGCTCCAGTCCGCCGGCGAATTCATCGTCCAACCCGTCCCAACGCCAGCCCAATCCGCCCGCGGCAGGCGGCGGCAGTGGAGGAGGCAGCAGCAGCATGTCGTCGAAACAGAACAAAGGCCCGAACCTGCCCGGTACGGTCGGCCCACAGCGCTTTGGCGGAGGCAATCCGCCCCCGTCCTCCGGCGCGTCCCCTTCCGACCCAAAGAAGGACGATAGCAAAAAGCTCGACCCCAAAGCGCCTGATAACAAAGCCCCTGACATCAAAAAGCCCGATGACAAAAAGCCCGATGCGGGCGGCGGCACCGTCACACGCTGGGGGAGCGTCTCCAACGCGGTCCGTGACGGCTTCTCGCGGCTGACCAAGCGCGGTGGCGACGACGGTGATGGCGATAAAAAACCCGATGCCGGCAAAAAATCAGACGCCAAAAAGCCCGATGCGGGCGGCGGCACCGTCACACGCTGGGGGAGCGTCTCCAAAGTGGTCCGTGACGGCTTCTCGCGGCTGACCAAGCGCGGCGGCGAGGACGACAAAAAGCCCGACGATAAGAAACCCGACGACAAAAAGCCGGTCAATGCGCCAGCGGGCAGCAGCAGTGCTGCGCCTGCATCAAGCGCGCCGCCTACGCCCAATCGTCAGGGCGGGCCGCCCACCCCATCCTCTCCGCCCAGCGGCGGCTATGGGCAGGGCCAAAAGCCTAACCAACCCCCATCGTCGAACCCGTCATCGGGCGGCGGCTATGGGCAGGGCCAAAAGCCTAACCAACCCCCATCGTCGAACCCGTCATCAGGGGGCACAGGCCAGCTCAACCGACAGGGCGGCGGCTCTCCCGCCCCAGCATCACAGGGCAGCAGCGGGGGCTATGGCAGCAATCGCCCCAACCAAGGGCCAGCGCCCACCTCCGGCGGCGGCGCATCCAGCGGCCCAGCGGCACAGGGCAGCCCCAATAAACCTGCCGGCGGTGCGCCCCCGCCCGCCGATGCCAAAAAGGCCGATGAAAAAAAGCCCGACGACCCAAAAGACGCGGATAAACCCAGCGGCGGGTTGCTCGGCGGCCTAGGCGCGTCGGTCGGTAGGCTGTTCAGCCGATTCAGGGGCGGTAGCAAGGCCGACGCCCCCGCCGATGCAGGTAAGCCGGCGGCAGGGTCAGCCGGCAAAGCAGCAGCAGGCCCAAGCAGTCAGACCAAACAGCAGGCCGCCCGCGGCCAAACCGCCGCTGCTGCTGCCGAGGCCGAAGGCGGCGGCGGCATCTGGGAATGGATGGTGGGGCGGCTGCGCGGCCAAACCCAGCCCCAACAACCCCAAAGCCGCACCCGCCGCGAGGGCAGCACACGCCTGCCCCAGACCGATACATCAGGCTGGAATCTCGATACCAAGCTCGACCTGATCGGCATCGGCCTGATGTTCAGCGCGCTGATGCTGCTGCTGGGCGCGCTGTCGTCCGAGCAGTCCAACGTGATTGGCAGCATCAACCGCCTGATTGGTCAGCTGTTTGGGTGGGGGGCGCTGGCCGTGCCACTGGTGATGGGCTATATCGGCGTGTTCCTGCTGGTCACGCGCTTTGGCGACACCCCGCCCGAGCTGGACATGATCCGTTTGGCGGGCTGGGCGCTGGCCTTTCTGACCGCCTTGACGTTGTTTCAATATATCGAAGTGCTTGCCCCGCGCTATCAATGCCCGCTGGACTGCTTCCGCATCGTCACACAATACTCCTATATTGAGGGGCGCGGCGGAGGCTGGGTGGGCATGAACATCCACCTGTTTTTGGTGGAAAACATCGGCGAAATCGCCGGCTTTGTGCTGATGGTCGGGTCGGGCATCATCGCCGGCATGTTCATCACCCGCACCACCACCACCGAGCTAATGGTGCTGGGGGTCAGCCTGTATCGCAGCTTCCGCGTCAGCTGGCAGCACCAAGCCCAGCGCCGCGCGGCCCAACGTCAACTCGCCATCCAAAAGCGGGCCGAGGCGGCAGCGCGCATCAGTGTGGCCCGCCCCGCCGCCATCGAGGTCGGGCGGACGCCAGTGCTGGCCAGCGGGGATGCCCGTCAGCAGGCCCTGCCGCTCAGCCAAGAGCCGATGGTGCGCGTTGGCGGGCAGGTGGTGAGCGCCGGCAGCATCAACGCGCCGGCCAGCCCGCTGCCCACACCGGCAGACACCGGACGGCCCAACCCGCTGCGCGGCCTGCTGAAGCGCCTGCCGATGCGCGGCGCGGCCAAGCCCGAGGCCGCCCCTGCCCTCGCCGCCCCGCAAATCAGCAGCGCACAGGCTCAACCTGTCCTCGCTGGGCCGCCGCCTGCAC
>DAOUCZ010000116.1:0-13780 GCA_034431675.1 Anaerolineae bacterium
CCAGCTGTCCCCTCGAAGGTGTAGACGTCGAACTTGTTTTCGAGAGTGATATTGCCATTGACGGTTTGCCCGAAAGAGATGGGGATGGCACTGGGCAAGCGGCTGCTGAAGTCGATGGTTTCGCTGCCGCCGGTGATACCGCCAAGCCCAAGCGAGACATTGCGGTTTCCATCAATCACAAAGCTGGTGACGAAGCGATCGTTGATGCGGGTGGAAATAGGGATGATGCCGATGGTTTGGCCGTATGCCGTGATGTAGAGGGTGGCATTGACGGCGCGGGTATCTGAGCAGTCGTTTTGGTGCCACACTTCGATCTCGTAGTTGCCCCCGCGACCGAGGCCAGTGGGCCAGTAGATGTAGGAGACTGGCGTTGTGAGCGGGGCAAAGCAGTTGAGGTTGCCCTGTAGGGTCATGCGCCCACCAGACGGGGCCGAGAGGCGGTCATCATAGATGGACGTGCCGGACGGGTCGCGGATGAGCAGCTGGAGGTCGTGATTGGTGTCCCACACCAGCGCGACCTGAATATCCCCAGAGGGCAGGTTGAGGTCTAGGACATCCTGCGGCAGGCTGGTGGTCTGCAAGCTGGCGAGCAACTCATACTGGCCAGCAGTACCGCCAACATCCTTGCCATAACGGGTGGCCATGATGGTGTAGACGCCATCAACCGGCAGGCGGGCGGGGGGATTGTTGATGGCACTGTTGGTGACGTTGCCGGCGACGATGTCGTCATTGTCGGCGATAATCTGACCGTTGGGGTCAAAGACCAGCAGCAGGGTGTCTAGGCTTCCGCTGATGCGCGACATGGTGAGTGACAGCACTTGATTGGCAGTACCGTTGAACTTATAGGTTTGGAAGTAAGTGCTGCCGGCCAATGTGCCGCGGATGGGGGTGTCGAGGGTGAGCTGACCGGCTGGCGTGGCATTGATGATGTCTGCGGCAGGGACGGGCAGACTGCGCACATCACCATACAGGCCGCGCGCAGGCGCCATTTGGGCAGTGCCATCGGTGTTGACGAGGAAGCTGGCGATGTAGACACCTTGTGCCACCGAGGGGAGCGTGCCGGTGAGGGTATCGACAGGGATACCATCGACGCTGATATTAAGGGTGAAGTTTTGCGGGCCATTGTTCTGGCAGTCCTGACGGTAGTAGACCAGCACCTCGTAATAGCCCGTGGGGATGGCACCGGGGGAGTACGCGGCAGTTTCGGTCGGGTTGACTGCGCTCAGGTTTTGGCACAGGCCGTTGGCATCAAAGCCAAAGCGCCCGCCGTTGGTGTTGGTGGTGCTGTCGAAGAACAGACGTTGGCCGGTTGGATCACGCAGTTCCAGATTGAGGTCGGCGGTTGATGCCCATGTCAGGCTGACACTGAGGCCGGCAGACGTGAGCACACTGCCAACGCTGTACTCCACAGAGGGCGTGGTGGGGGGGACTTGCTCTGGTGTGGGTTGGGCAGCGGGCTGCTCTGGGGTGGGCTGAGGGGCGGTTTCGCCGCTGGCAGCCTCTGCCAGTAGGCGGAAAGCGCCGGTGGTTTTGGTGGTGATGCCAGAGGCTGCAAAGATGTTGATGTAGTTCACGCCTTCGCTGAGCGCAACATCTAGAGCCGAGACTGCCCCCCGATTTGAGAGGTCTGTCGCCACACGCAGGATTTGGCCTGTGCTATCGCTGATGACGATGCTGAGGGCCAAGCCGGCCTCGGAGGTGACGCCCACCGAGATGCTTTCATTGGCGGCGGCGGTATAGGTATAGACCTGAAGAGGGGTTGCTTCGTCAATTTGGCCGACGACGGCGTTACCCAGCGTTAGGGCGCGTTCTGCCCCCTGCGCCGAAGCACTCAGTGTCAGCAGCAGCACTGCGATGAGCGCAGCGCGGGACATTAGAGCGCGGAGTGGTGCGTGAAAGGACATGCCAATCTCCAATCTCATCATTTGCATCGCAAGTTCAAGACTCTAACTGACGGGTTTGGGGGTGACAAGCGCTAAAAACCCGCGCTTGCCTGACGGATGGGCGGTTTATCAGGGTTATCCACCGTTTTCTGGGGATGGTGTGATGGCCGCGACTGGGTCTGGGGTTTTGAGTTCCACGAACGTGGTTAGCCCTTCGCGCACGGTGATTTGACGTATAACTCGCCGACCATCCAGTGTGGCTACGACGTCGTAGACTCCTGCGGGTACATCAGAGAATACAAAATTTTCGCCCCACTGCGGGTCAGGATTAACCTGTGAGCCGCTGCCGCGGAACACATAGGAAGTGGTGACATCGCGCGGGACACCGCCGGCCAACAGGGTGACTTCGACATCATCGATGAAGTTTCCGCGTGTATCGACCACCCGCCCTGCGATAGTGCCGTGGTTGACATACGGCGCAATCCACAGATTGGGGTTGACGGTGGAGCCATAGTTGTTCTGGCCAAGACGCACCTCGAAATGCACGTGCGGCCCACCCGATTGGCCCGTGTTGCCCAACAGCGCAATGGCCTGCCCCATCTCGACGCGCTCTCCGGCCACCACCAGCGGCACTTCAAGGTGCGCGTAGAGTGTCCAGAGCGGCTGACCTTGGTAGCTAAAGTCATGCTCGATGACAACGACATTGCCATAAGACGGTGAGTTCTGAAAAATCGGTGTGTCTGGATTGGTGGCAAACACCACCAATCCAGAGGCGGCGGCACGCACGGTCGTCCCGATTTCGTTGGGCATGTCGATGCCGTGATGGATGGGGTAGGGCGCGTCCTGAGGGCCATCTGTGCCGTATTCGTAGTAGTTGAGGGCACGGTTGGTGCGGTCTGGGTCGATCGGGCGGGCAAACCAATAATGATCACGCGGGTCACGGGCCAGTGGCACCGGCAGCGATGGCGGATTGGTGGGGACGGGGCGCGGTGTTTGGGCGAGACGGGTGGCCAACGGGGCGGTTGTCGGATTGGAGGCGACTGGAAGGGCCGGGGTGGCTGTTGCGCCTATCATAGGCAAATCCAGCGGCGGGACGATGGCGACATCGTTGGCAGGGATGAGGGCGCTGGTGGGTTGCAGGTCGGCGGCGGGCAGTGTTGGGACAACAAAACTCTGGCCGGGCAAGGCCACAGTTGGGATAGGTGTGCCGCCCTGACCGGCAATCAACAGCAGTTCTTGCCATGGACGGGTGGGTTGGATGGTGATGGCTTCGGTGGGGATGACCGGTCGGGTGCTTTCGGTATTTTCGGCATTGAGCACCAATAATGCGCCAAACGCGCCCAGTGCCAGCAGCACCACAAACCCTGCGATGAGTCCGCCGCGCATGGCTTAGCCCCCCGCAACGCCGGCAGGCGTGGATGTTGGTGCGGGAATTGGGGTGCGAGTGGGCAAGAAACCGCCAAGCTGGTCTTCTGTCCACAGCTCGCGCATGGCATCCAGCCACGAGAGGCCATCTGGCTTATAGAACATCCAATAGTTGATGGCATTGAAGTTGAGTCGCCAATCACTACCGGCGGGGTAAGGCAGCCATCCATAGTCGGCGGCGATTTCAGTGACGTCTACATAATAGCCGGTGGGGATGGATTCTTTGGGCTTGCCGCCGTTTTGATAGGCGACGACATCACTGGAGGTTCTGCTGTTGAAATCCCATGGCATGACGCGCAGCGGTTCGCCAAGCTGACCGCTCTGTGCCTCGTCTGCCACACGCAGATAGACACGCCAGCGTGTATCGATGTCACTGTCTTCTCGCACGATTTCGAGTTCTGGTGGGAATCCGCCCAAAGCCGCCGCTTTGTTGAGCGAGAAAGCTCTACCGGTTTTGTGCCAGTTGCGCACTTCTTCACCGGGCTGTGGGCGCTGGTTGATGTCCCAGAAGGCATCATCCAGACGGCTGAGAAAGTCGCGTCCGCTGACTTGTCGGATGCGCTCGCGCAGGGCATTAAACGAGTCGTTGACGCGGTCGCTGAGATTGGCACTGGGCGCTTGTACGTTATTAATCAAGCTACCAAGGCGGTAGAGGCCGTTGGCAAAGCGGGTTTCTTGCTCGATATACAGCGCTTGCGTTCCAGAGGCCAGCCCGCCACTGTTAATCAGGCCTGCCGGCAGGGGTTGGCCCGTCCATGCGGGCTGACCGGCGCGCGCTGGCACGCTGATAATCTGGGGGACGGCCTCGGCACTGCCGAATGGGTAGACCGTGAAATGCGTTGCGCCGGTGGTATCCACCGCGGCAAGCACAGCGCCGCCGTCAGGTGACCATGTCGGATGTCGACCGCGTCCCAGCACGACCGGGGGTTGTGTGCGATCGCGCATGTCCTGAACAAAGATTTTTTCGAGGCCGGCGTCTAAGGCGCTGTAGGCCAGATAAGCCCCGTCGGGTGACCATGCCGGATAATCTTCGGCGCGGGTGGGGGTATTGGTGAGGTTGACCGGCTGACTGATGTCTTCGAGCGAGACGATGAAGATGTCGGACAAGCTTCCCTGTCGAATCGAGACAAATGCGATGCTGCGCCCGTCGGGTGACCATGCCGGGCGGGTATCGGGCTGGTCTCCGCTGGTGATGGGCTGAAGGGTTGCGTTGACATCGGTGATGGGCAGCACATACACATCTAGGTTGCGCCCTTGATAGGTTTCATAAACCAGCCAGTTGGAGTCGGGAGACCAACTGGGCGCGCCTTCATAGGCAAGATTGAAGGTCATGCGGCGAGTTTGGCCGGTCAGCAGGTCATAGATATAGAGTTCCCAGTTGCCGTCACGGTTAGAGGCATAGGCCAGTTTTGTCCCATCAGGCGACCATGCCGGGTCACGCTCATCGGCTGGGTCGTTGGTGATGCGGATGGGCTGGCGGGTGGTGACGGGGATAGCCCACAGGTCTGTCTGCCCGTTTTCGCGCAGGGTGAAGGCGATGCTGCCGCGGGATTGGAGGACTGCCGGCAGCGGCGTTACGGTGGCGATGACCTGCGGCGGCACTGAAACCTGACCCCCGGTTTGTGCAGTTGGGGTGGTCTGTGGGTTATTCAGGAGGGCAAGCGCTAGGCTGGGGTCAGGTAGGGCGGTCTGCTGACGGGGCTGTGTGGCCCAGATGACCACCCCGATGACGACAGCAAGCGTGACCACGAGCAGGCCGCTGAGCGCACGATTGCGGGCACGCAGGGGGTCTTCGGGGATGGCGGCGCGCATCTGCGATTGGGCAGCACGGCGAGCCATTGCGCCCTTGGCCGTGCCTGTGGCGGTACTGACCCCGCGTGAGACGACTTTGCCGCCAAGGCCCACAATTCCCCCGATCACCATCAGCAGGCGCAAGATGAGCGAGCCGATTAAGCCAAGGATGCCCAACAGACCGCTGCGCGGTGGGATTGGACGGCCCAGAACCCATATCACGACATCCGTAATGGCTGTCACCATGCCGGTTAGGGTTTTGAGGGCGATTAAAGCCGTGCGGTCAGTTAGGCGGTAAGCGCGTAGCAGCATGTTGAAAATCTAACCATTTTCGCGTTATGTCTGCCGGTGATTGTAATGGCAAACCATCCGTAGGGCAATTGATGAGCGTGAGCGGTGGGGAATGGTGGCGGAAAAGTTTGTTTTTTGCGACAATAAGCCTAACGATAAAGTTAGGATTGAGGATTGGGCGATGGGACGGTTGGGATGTTGGATTGCCGTAATGATTTTGATGGGGTTGGGGGCATGGGGGACTGGCGCACAGGATCAAACGGTGGCGGGTGAGCCAGTGATCCACACAGTGACCTATGGCGACACGCTGTATCGCATTGCACAGCGCTATGGTGTGTCGATTGACGAAATTGCGCAGGCCAACGGGATTGCGCAGACATGGAGCATCAAAATCGGCCAGAAGCTGACCATCCCCGGGCTGACCGTGCCTGATGACTCGGATTCGGTCAATAACCCCTTGGTGGCTGGCACGCCTGTAGAACATACCATCCGCGTGGGGGAGACGCTGAACACCATCGCACAGCGTTATGGTGTGACAATCGACTCGATTTTGCGCGCCAATCAGATTGCCAACCCCAACTATATTTATGCGGGGCAAAAGCTCAAAATCTGGTCGGCAGTGCCGCAGACCACAACGGCAACATCCACGGGCACAGCATCTGCTGGTGTGGGCAGCACGGACGTGCCGTATACGCACATCGTCCGCTCTGGCGAGACGTTGGGGACGATTGCGCGGCGTTATGGGGTGACCTTGGGGCAGATTGTTGCGGCCAACGCCATTAGCAATCCGGATCGGGTATTGGTCGGGCAGGTGGTGGTGATTCCCGGGCGGACAGCCCCACAGACCAGCGGGACAAACCCCGATGTGTTGGCCTCGGCTTCCGCCCCTGCGGCGACGGTAACGTCTGGAAAGCAGATTGTGGTTGACCTGAGCGATCAGCGGGTGTATGCCTTTGAGAATGGAACGTTGGTGTTTACGGCGATTGTCTCAACGGGTCTGCCGGCCACTCCTACAGTGCTGGGTGAGTTCAAAATTTATCACCGCCTAGAGTCGCAGACGATGAGCGGGCCGGGGTATTATCTGCCGGGGGTGCAGTGGGTACAGTATTTTTACAGCGGATATGCGCTGCACGGCACATACTGGCACGACAATTTTGGTCAGCCGATGAGCCACGGGTGCGTTAACCTGCGCAACGAGGATGCTTTGTGGCTGTTCCGCTGGGCGTCGATGGGGACGCCGGTGCGGGTTCAGGCCTAAAGGGCAAACACAAAACGGGACGGTGCGCAACCTGTCCCGTTTTTGTAATGCCATCAAGTTATCGGTATCAAGCGCTGCCGGCGATGCCAAGGACTTCGGCGTGCTCTTGCATGGCTTTCAGCACTAGAGGCACATGGAACTGCCATAAATCGACATTGAGCAAGGCCGCACCTTGTTCAACGTCCTCGCGGTTGACTCCTCGAGCAAAGGCCTTGTCCTTCCACTTTTTCTTGATGGATTGCACCTCAACGTCACGAACGTTCTTGGTGGGTCGGACGAGTGCTGCGGCGGTGATAAGCCCAGTCAGCTCATCGACGGCAAACAGCGCTTTATCCCGCAGAGTGACGCGGTCATCTGCGCCGCATGGGCCGGGGCTGAGGATGGTGCGGATGTCTTCTTCGCTGACGCCTCGCTCGCGTAGGATGGGTGCGCCGGCGATGGGGTGACGGTCGAGGTCGGGGTGTATTTCCCAGTCAAAGTCGTGCAGCAGCCCCACCAGACCCCAGCTTTCGACGTCCTCGTTGTAGTGCGCTGCATAGGCCCGCATGGCGATTTCGACGGCCAACATGTGCTTTCGCAGGCTGTCAGACTGCACAAATTCGCATACGATGTCCCATGCTTGTTGACGGTTCATAGGGTTTTTCCTCCGATAATGTTATGGGGTTTGATTTTGCAGTGTCGAGCTGCCTAACCGGCCATATTCGCGCAGTTTGGGGGCGAGGCAAGCTGTGGCCAGCACCACAACGAGTGTGCCGATGCCGCCAATCACAACCGCGCCGACTGGCCCGAGCAAAGATGCAAGGTAGCCCGACTCGAAACCGCCCAGTTCATTAGACGCCCCGATGAAAATGCTGTTCACGGCGTTGACGCGACCTCGCATGGCATCGGGGGTTTGGGTGAGCACGAGGGTATGGCGGATGATTACGCTGATATTATCCAATGCGCCTAATAGGGCCAGCATGGCCAGCGAAAGCCAGAAGGATGTAGATAAGCCGAAAATAATGGTGGCGATGCCGAATCCAGCCACGGCCCACAGCAGGGTTTTGCCGGCTTTCTCGAAGGGAGGTAGGCGGGAGGCAATCAGCGCCATGGTGACTGCGCCGATGGAAGGGGCAGCGCGCAGCAGGCCAAGGCCAGCCGCATCGGTTTGTAGGATGTCTTTGGCAAACACCGGCAGCAGAAAGGTTGCCCCACCCAGCAGTACCGCGAACATATCCAGCGCGATGGAGGCAAACACCACCTGCGAACCGCGTAGAAATCGCCAGCCAGCTTTGATGGACTGCCACGGAGTTTCGGCAGCAGATGCGTAGTCACGCTGCTGACTGCGCATCAATAGGAGTGCTGCAACCAATACAAGGCCTGCAAGCACGTTGATGAGGTAGACCCACGCTGCATTGAGCGTGAGGGCGATGAGTATACCGGCCAGCGCTGGGCCAAAAATGGCCGAGACCTGCCAGATGGTGGAACTCCATGTGGCGGCGCTGTAGAAGTGCTCTGGGGGCACAGTTTGTGGGGTTAACGCGGACTCAGCGGGGTTATTGAAGGCGCGCGCTGCGCCAATCAGGGCCAGCACGCCATATAACACTTCTAGCGACCCTTGATTGAGTGAGATAAACATCAGCGCCAGCGAGCAGGCGGCCAATATCAGCTGGGTGATGAGGGTGATCCATTTGCGGTTGTAGCGGTCGGCGATGTATCCACCCGGCACCGAGAACAAGATAACGGGGATGACTTGGACGAGGCCAACAAGGCCGAGGGCCAAGGTGTCACCGGTGCGTTCGTACAGCTCCCAGCCAACGGCGGTACTGACCATCATTTCACCGATTTGAGCGACGAAACGCCCGCTGAACAGCAGACGAAACTCACGATAGCGCAGTGCTGCGTAGGGGTCACGCAGTGGGGGTGCGGCCGGCATGTTTTTTACAACCAGTTTACAGTTTGAGGGGATAAACCCATAGGAATTTCACATCGATATAGTATAGTCGGCGGTGTTGTGCCGCGAGTGCCAATTTTTTCTAGCATTTAAGTCCAATTCAGCGCAGGGGCGATGATGAGAATTTTGATATTGGGTGGAACGGTGTTTTTGGGTCGCACCATCGCCGAGGCGGCGCTGGCAGCAGGGCACGAGGTCACCTTGTTCAACCGCGGCAAGTCAAATCCCGGGGCAGTTGCTGGGGTGGAGACACTGATTGGTGATCGGACGACGGACCTTGGCATGTTGAAGGGGCGCACATGGGACGCTGTGATTGACCCCAGCGGATATGTGCCGCGTCATGTCGGGATGGCGGCGCGGATGCTGCGTGACAGTACCGCGCATTACACCTTTATATCCACCATCTCGGTATATAAGAATTATGCGATGCCAACCGATGAAGCTGCGCCGGTGGGGATGCTTGAAGACCCTGCAGTGGAGACAGTGACGGGGGAGACCTATGGCCCGCTGAAGGCGCTGTGCGAGCAGGCCGCCGAAGCAGAAATGCCCGGGCGGGTGCTGAATGTGCGTGCGGGCTTGATTGCTGGCTATTATGACCCGACCGACCGCTTTGGGTATTGGCCGTGGAAGGTCATGCAGGGGGGCGATTTTGCAGCCCCTGAGTCGCCGGCATACCCGATGCAAATTATTGACGCGCGGGACATTGCCGACTGGGTGCTGCGGATGGCACTGGCGGGCAAGGGCGGGGTGTACAACGTGACTGGCCCGACTGTGACGCTGGGAGACATCATCTCGACTGCCCAGACAGTGACCGACGGTGAGGGTGCACCGATTTATATGGATTCTGCCTTTTTGCTAGAGAACGGCGTACAGCCTTGGGTCGATTTGCCGTTATGGCTGCCGTCTGAGGAGTTGGATTATCGTTATATGAGCCAAGTTGATGTGCGTAAGGCTGTGACAGATGGCTTAACGACGCGCCCGCTGGCAGATACCATTCAACAGGCGGTTGGCTGGATAAGTGAGCGCCCTGATTCAGGGGGGTGGCTTAAGGCCGGCATGGGAAGTCTGCGGGAGCAGGCCTTAATAAAGGCATGGGAAAGTCGGTAAGTGGAGACAGTGTGAGGGAGAAAGCGCTATGAGTCAGGTTTCGGCGGTTGAGTCTGTGCAAGCTAACATGAGTGGTGGGCGCAGCCTGCTGCGGACGATTACGCTGGTTTGTATTGTGCTGGGTCTGCTGGTGAGTGGGTATCTCAGCTATGTTAAGCTGACAGGTACGCCAATGGTGTGTATACAAGGGAGTGTGTTCAACTGCGATAAGGTGCAGTCGCACCCGATTGGGCATCTGCGTATTGGGCGGGTGATTGACATCCCGATTGCGGTGCTGGGGTTTGCGATGTATGCCGTGATGTTGGGGATACACCTGCTTCAGCCCCGTGTGGCATTTCTGCGGCAGAACGGTTATCTGCTGTACTTCATGATTCTGCTGTTTGGCTGGATGTATTCGATGTATCTGGTCTATGCCCAGTTTGTCATCATTCAGGGGTTGTGTATGTGGTGCTTAACCCATGAGGCCATCATCACAGTGATGTTTGGGGTTGGGCTGGTACGCCTGAATCGTTATCTGGCGGGAGACGCGCTGGCTTAAGCCAGACAGGGCGGCAAAAAAACAGGGCGGATGTGAAATCATCCGCCTTGTTTTGCGTGGGGTTTAGTCGGTGTCGGATGGGGTGGGGACTGCGGCATCAAGGCGGGCTAATTCGCTCTCGCTGACCGACTCGAAGGGGACAAAGCGCGGCTGAACCGTTACAACGGCGGCAATTTGTTCGTCTTTGCGCTCCATCGTCATAAAGATTTCGCCGCCTGTGCGCCCACGAATGACGAGTGGGAAGCGTTTGGCCTCGATTTGTTTGGCTTTGCCACGGTTGGTCAGCAACCACACGGTTTGGTCTGGTGTGATGCTGGCAGTCGCTGCAACTTCTCTGCTCGATTTGGCAAGGCGCATCCCGATCACCCCGCCACCGGCGCGCCCTTGGGTGGGATAGTCACTGCCGGCAGACACTTTGGCGATGGCGTCATCGCTCACGTTGAGGATGAGCAGGTCATCATGGGCAATGTCTGCACCGACCACACGTGCGCCAAGGCCGAGCTTGATACCGCGCATCCCACCAGCTGGGAGACCGGTCGGGCGGACGTCGTTTTCGTGGAAACGGATGGCTTGGGCGTTATTGGTGGTGAGGATAACCTCTTGCCTGCCGTCGGTAGGGATGACCCATCCAATAGAATCCTCCCCGACGTTCATAATCACAAAGGGCTTGCTCACATTGCCGGGCAAATCGGCAAGACGCACCCGTTTGACTTGGCCGCCGTGGGTGGCGATGAACAGATAGCCGTTTTCTTGCCCCACGGGCAGGCTGAGCACTGCTGCGATAGGGTCATCGGCAGGCAGGGGGAGCAGGTCGGCGGCGTTGGTGCCATCGCCAGAGACGTCTACTTCGGGGAGCTGTTGGACGGGCAGCGTGGCGCACTGTCCTCCAGCAGAGATGACATAAAGGATGTGGTTTGCCGCCCCTTCAATGATGAGGCGAGGGGGGTCTTTGGTCTCAACCGTGATGCGGGGCAGCTGGTGATTGTGGATGCGTGCGAGTTTGCCGCTGGCGCTGAGAGTAATGAGGGCCGGTTCTTCGGGCAGGGTGAGGTCTGCGGCGTTGATGGTGCTGCTGGCGGTGCTGTCCACCATTTTGGAACGGCGCTTATCACCATAGGCGGCGCGGATGTCTTTGAGTTCGGCGGCGATGACTGCGCGCATTTTGGCTGGGGTGGCCAGTAGGTCTTCGAGATAGGCAATCAGGCGAATTTTTTCGTTGTATTCGTCCAGAATCTTCTGGCGCTCTAGGGCTGCAAGGCGGCGCAGCTGCATATCAAGGATAGCTTGGGCCTGAATGTCGTCGATGTCCAATAGGGCAATCAAGGCGGTTTTGGCGGCTTCGGCGTCGGGTGCGCGGCGGATGGTGCTGATAACTGCGTCGATCGAGTCGATGGCCGTGTGCCGGGCTTGGAGGATGTGCGCACGGGAGCGGGCTTTTTCAAGGTCATATACGCTGCGCCGGCGGATGATTTCGAGGCGGTGATCGAGATAGACTTTGAGGGCTTGTTTGAGGGATAGGACGCGTGGTTCGCCGTTGACCAGTGCCAGCATGATGATGCTGAAGGTCTCTTGCAGTTGGGTCAGCTTGTACAGACGGGCCAGCACATCACCGGCATCCACACCCCGCTGAAGCTCGATCACAAGGCGCAGCCCTTGACGATCGGATTCGTCGCGTAGGTCAGCGAGGCCTTCCAGCTTGCCGTCCCGCACGAGCGCGGCGATACGTTCGATGAGTGACGTTTTGTTGACCTGAAAGGGGAGTTCGCTGACGATGATGCGCTGTTTGCCGCGCCCCATGTCTTCGATGAAGGCCTTGGCGCGGGTGATGATTTTGCCGCGCCCTGTGGCATAAGCGGCAATCAGCGAATCGTCATCGTGGCCTTCTTCGGCGCCATCTTCGTGGCGATAAATCAGCCCGCCGGTGGGGAAGTCTGGCCCTTTGACGTACTGCATCAGGTCGGTGGTGGTGATGTCGGCGTATTCATCCCAGCGACTGATCATATAGACCAGCGCGTCGCAGACCTCACCGAGATTGTGCGGTGGGATGTTGGTGCTCATGCCAACGGCAATGCCGCTGACGCCGTTGACCAGCAGATTGGGGATGGAACTGGGCAGTACAGCGGGTTCTTCGAGGCTGCCATCGAAGTTGTCGATAAAATCGACGGTTTCTTTTTCGATGTCTGCCATCAGCTCTTCGCCAATCTGGGCCATGCGTGCTTCGGTATAACGCATCGCAGCGGCGGCGTCGCCGTCAATGCTGCCAAAGTTACCCTGACCATCGACCAGCATGTATCGCATGGAGAAGTCTTGTGCCATGCGCACCAGCGACTCGTAGACGGCGCTGTCGCCGTGGGGGTGATATTTGCCCAGCACTTCTCCCACGATACGCGCGCATTTTTTATAGGCGCTGTCACTGCGGATGCCCATATCGTGCATGGCATACAGGATGCGCCGGTGTACGGGCTTAAGGCCGTCGCGGGCGTCGGGCAGCGCGCGTGAAATGATGACGCTCATGGCGTAATCGAGGAAGGAGTCTCGCATCTCTTGTTCGATATTGATTTGGCGGGTCTGGCCAATGTCCATATTAGGGATGTCCTCTGGTCACGCGATGATAGATCGGTCTGTCAAGCAGGTATGTCGTGTATGGTGACGTATCGGGTAAGTTTTGACAACCGAGAAACTGCCGCTGTGGGCTGAAAAAAACCTTAAATAACGAATATGTGTTCTATTATAGCATGGGCGTTGGAAAATCGCACGGTAGAAACGGGGGAGTGGGCGTGTTTCTGGGGGTAAGGGTGTGGTAGCATCGCATCATATGAACATTCAACACTCCCCCAACCCCAGATTACTGCTGCTATTGAGCCTCGTGGTCTTGTTATTGACCTCGTGTAATGCCAGACCACCCCGCGTGATTTATGTGACGCCCACCCCCGAGACCTCGCCTGTACCGACCTTGGCGGCGCAAGTGGAGATGCCCGCCTCGACCACCAGTATAACCCGTGCGCCGGTGACATTGGGAGCTGTGGTGGATGCTGCCTATACCTTGCCACCCCATCCGACGGCAGAGTTTTCTGCGACACCTGTGCTGCCGCCGACCGAGACCGTCCCCCCGAGGATGGCGTTTCCGACAGCTGGCCCAACCGAGACACCGCGCCCTGCGGCCACAGCTGCGCCAGCCACCCCGACTGTGCCCCCGACATTGACCCCCACCCCGATACCGCTGATGGATAGGACGCGGATGGGGATACAGCTGTTTTCGAATATGGGGCGCGATGAATGGGATGCGAGCCTGAGCCGTGCCAAGGAATTGGGCGTGGAATGGGTGAAAGTGCAGCTGAATTGGGCTTTTGTGCAGCCCAATGGCCAAGACCCCAATGAGACACTGCTCAGGTTGTTTGAGATTAACCTTGAGACGGCCCGCCAGTTTGGGTTCAAGGTGATCTTGAGCGTTGCCAAAGCGCCGGCATGGGCACGCAACGGGGATACCGGCAGCGGCCCACCGGGCAATCCACAGACGTTTGCGGATTTTCTGACGATGCTGTTTACCCAGACTA
>DAOUCZ010000117.1:0-32471 GCA_034431675.1 Anaerolineae bacterium
CACAAGGTCGGGCTGGGCGGGGGTGGTGATGTCCCACAGCGCCAAGACGCCGTCTTGGCGGGCCACGGCCAGCAGTGTGCCATCGGGCGAGACGCTTAGGTCAATCACCCAGTCGGTGTGCTGAAGGGTGGCGATCGGGTCGCCGCTGGTGCTCCACAGCGCCACGCTGCCGTCTGTGCCGCCGATGGCAAACTGCTCGGCGTTGAGGAAAGCTGCGGCCAAGACCGTGCCATCATAGGCGACCTCGCGGGCGGGGGCGCTTTCGTCGCCCAGCGCGGCGATGTTCCACAGCTGCACCCCTTCGGCGGGATAGCCGCCGGCGGTCAGCAAGCTGCGCGCGTCGGGGCTGATGGCCACCGCGGTGACCTGTAGGGCTGGCACAGGCCATGTGGCGGTGATGTCTTGTTCGGTCAGGTTGAACAGGCGCACCTTGCCGTCCCCGACGCCGAAGAACACCGCGGCGGCGGTTGGGCCGCTGGGGGCGGCCAGCACATCGATGACCGCGTCATACGAGGCGATGATGCCCTGAGGGGACGGCACGCCGTTTTCGGCCACCTGCCATTGGATGGCGGTTTTGTCCCAGCTGCCGGTGATGAGGGTGTCGGGCAGCCAGACCAACGTTTTGACAAACGAGAAATGCTCATAGGCCTCGGCAATTTGCCTGCTGCGGGCGATGTCCCATACGCGCAGGGCGGTGTCGTCACTGACGGCGGCCAAAAAGCGCGAGTCGGGGCTGAAGGCGGCACGGTTGAGCGCTGCCGGCGCGCTGTAGTGTGCCAGCTCGGTCAGACCCTGCGCGTTGGCGGGGGTGATGAGCGGGGGCTGAGGCTGTGCGCTGACGGATAGGGCAAGGGTTAGCACGGCACACAACACGGGGATGAGGCGGTGTTTCATCGGGGAACTCCTGCGCGCTCGAACAGCGCGTCCATCTGATGGGTAAACACGTCCCACTGGTCGTCGTGGACGGGGTGGCCGCAGTCACTGACCAGCACCACGCGGCAGTTGGGGGCTTGGGCGGCATAGACCTGCGCCGCTTCTGGCGGGTTGAGCGCGTCACGGTCGCCCAACAGCAGCAGCACCGGGCAGGTCACACGTGCAGCATGGCGCAGGCTGAGGTCGCCGCCGGCGTCAATCATGCCGATAAAGCTGTCTTTCCACGCCTGCACAAAAGCGGCGGGGTCTTCGATGCCGTGTAGGGCGCGCTCTTGCAGGGTGATCCAACTGCCGTCGCCCATGCCGGTTTGCGCGCGCTGACGCACGGTGGGTGAGAGAAAGCCGGTCGCGCCGATGGTGGCGACGCTGAGAAAACGCTCTGGCGCGCGCCCAGCGGCCACAAGGGCGGTCTCACCGCCGTCGGAATAGCCCAGCAGATGACAGCGTGTGATGCTGAGCGCATCGAGGAAGGCCAACACGTCCAGCGCGTCGGCCTCATAGAAGGCGGGCGGGAAGCTGCGCGGTTTGGGCTGGCTCTGGCCATAACCGCGCAGCGTCACCCCAATCACCCGAAAGCGCGGGCGCAGCCACTCGATAACGTGTGGGAAGTGCAGGGCGGGCGTGCCGAGCAGGCCGTGCAGCAGCACGATGACCGGCGCATCGGGCGGGCCGCCGGTATCCAGATAGTGCAGGTACGCGCCGGTGGCGGTTTGGGCATAGGGCATGGTGGTTAGCGTCCTGTGTAATCGCGCAGATACAAAAAGTCGTGGCCGATGGTGCGCGTGCTGAGCTTGGCGACATTGGGCATGGTGCGCTTATAGTGGTTGGATTTGACGCGCCGCCACACCTTGTGCACAAATTCGGCCTCGAAGCCCTCAGCGATGACCTCGTCCACGGTGTAGCGCTCGTCCACCAGCAGATAGAGCACCTGATCGACGCTGTCATAGGTGAAGCCGAGTTCGGCCTCGTCGGTCTGGCCCTCCCACAGGTCGGCAGACGGCGCTTTGTCGATGACGGGGCGGGGCACGCCCAGCGCCGCAGACAGCTGACGCACCTGATATTTATACAGGTCGGCGATCGGGTGCAGGGCCACGCCGCTGTCGCCATAGATGGTGCTGTAGCCCAGCAGGAACTCGGTTTTGTTGCTAGTGCCCATCGGCAGCAGGCCGCGCGCGGCGGATTGGTCATAGAGCACCACCATGCGCGCGCGCGCCATGATGTTGCCGCGCCGCAGCGCGTTCATGTCGGGGAACTGCTCAATCAGCGCATCGACCATGCCGGTAATCGGCACGGTGATGCTGGGGATGCCGAGCGCCTCAATCACGAGGTCGGCGTCGGTGAGGCTGGCTTGTGACGAGGTTTTGTAGGGCATCCGCACCGCCAGCACGTTCTGCGGGCCGAGCGCCTGTGCGCTCAGATAGGCCGAAAGGGCCGAGTCGATGCCGCCAGACAAGCCCAGCACCGCGCCGCGTGCGCCGGCTTTATCGATTTGGTCGCGGATGAAACCGGTCAGCATCTGGCGGGCAAGGCCGGTGTTGATGTCGAGGCGGGTACGGATGTCGGGGGTGGGCATGGCGGGTCAACCTTTCCATCAGGATATGGACAGGATAACCGACGGGGTGAGGCGGTTTCAAGCGCCGTGTAATTCCGTTAGATACTTCACATATCCTTAAAACGGATTTAACACACAGAAACTATCGTAATAGGCGGGTTTTTAAGAACCTCCATTTCAAGGAGAAATTACGGATGCGTACCCAGAAGTTTTTGATGCTGGTCGCGTTGGTTGTGATGACCGCGCTGACCTCGCTGAGCGTGATGGCGCAAGACGCCCTCGGCTCGGAGTCGAACCCGATTCAGGTGTACTTTGTGCCGTCGGTTGAGGCGCAGGTCATCACCACCGGTGGTGAAGTGATGGCGGCGGCTCTGAAGGAAGCTACCGGTCTGAACTTTGAAGTGTTTGTGCCGACCTCGTATGCTGCGACCGTCGAAGCGATGTGCGCTGCGCCGGCCAACTCGATGGGCTTCATCCCTGCTGCCGGCTATGTGATTGCCAGCAACCGCTGCGGTGTGCAGGTTGAGGCGGCGGCGGTCCGCCGCGGCTGGCCGGTGTACTGGGCCGCTTATATCGTTCGTCGTGACAGCGGCATCCGCACCTTCAACGACCTTGCTGGCAAGAGCTGGGCGTATCCGGATGCGGGTTCGACCTCTGGCTACATCTTCCCGCTGGTTGAGCTGACTCAGGCTGGGATTGAGGCTGGTGAGCGGGTGGAAGCCGGCAGCCACAACAACGTGGTGACCGCGGTCTATAACGGCGAAGCCGAATTCGGCACGACCTTCTTCAGCCCGCCGGTGGGTGATTTTGCGCCGTGGAGCATTGGTGACAGCCCCGAGCCGTATGACCTGACGGTGGAAGATTCGTACATCGGTGACGATGGCAACCTGTATGTCGGCGGTGTGCGCATCCTCGATGCCCGCGCCAACATCCGTCAGACTGCGCCGGACGTGATTGATGCGGTCAAGATTTTGCGCCTGAGCGCCCCGATCCCCAACGATACGCTGAGCTTTGGGCCGGAATTCCCCGAAGACGTGCGTGACCAGATCGTGGCCGCCCTGATTGACTTCAGCAAGACCGATGCTTGGAAGCAGTCGATTGGCAGCGAAGACTTCTATGGCTGGAGCAGCATCGCGCCTGTGCCCGACAGCCTGTATGACATCGTTCGTGGCCAGTTCCAAGTGTTGGGCTTGACCGAGAACGACGTGTTCAACCGCTAAACCTTCTGGGCTGCGGTTGAGCCACCGTTTGCTATACTGTACGGGCAGGGGGGCGACCTCCTGCCCGTACTGCATATTGGGGATGTGTGATGCTCATCATCGAAAACCTGACCAAAATCTATGACAACGGCTATAAGGCGCTGGACAACATCAGCCTTGAGATACCCGATGGCCAGTTTGTCTCTATCATCGGCTTGAGCGGTTCTGGCAAGTCCACCTTGCTGCGCTGCATCAACCGCCTGATTCAGCCGACCAGCGGGCGGATTGTCTGGAATGGGGTGGACATCACCCAAGCGGGCGACGAGGACGTGCGCGCCATTCGCCGCCGCATCGGCATGATTTTTCAACAGTTTAACCTTGTCAAGCGCTCCAGCGTGCTGACCAATGTGCTGCAAGGGCGCTTGGGCTATACCAACCCGCTGTACAGCTTTTTGAACCATTTTTCGCGTAAAGACCGCGAGGAAGCGCTGGCCAATCTGTCACGGGTGGGCATCCGCGAGCAGGCGCACAAGCGCGCCAGCGACCTGAGCGGTGGGCAGCAGCAGCGTGTGGGCATCGCACGGGCGCTGATGCAGCGGCCCGAATTGATGCTGGCCGATGAGCCGGTGGCCAGCTTAGACCCAGCCACCTCGCACAGCGTGATGAAGTATCTAGAAATCCTGAACAAAGAGGATGGCATCACAGTGCTGTGCAGCTTGCACTTTCTGTCGCTGGCGCGCGCGTATTCTGACCGCGTGATTGCGCTGAAGGGCGGGGTACTGCAATTTGATGGCAGCCCCAAGGATATTGATAACGCGCGCTTTAAGGAAATCTACGGCGAAGACGCTGTAGAAGTCCAGATTAACTGAGATACAGGACGGACGACGATATGCTGACGCCCCCCAATAACAGCAAGACGGCCCTGCGAAACCTGATGGTGGTTTTGTTGGTGGCCGCTGGGTTCATCCTGTATAGCTATGGCTGGACAGTGACCAATATCGACCTTGCCAAGCCGCAAGAACCCGCCCGACAGGAGGGTGTGGGCCGCGCTCTGCAAGAGCTGCTCAGCCCCAACCTGTTCGATCAGGACAGCGAGACCGACATTTTTGGCGCGCAGTTTCGTTATACCTGCGATTCTGGCGAGCTGCCTGCCCCCGCTGTGCCACAGGCCGAAGGTGCGCCGGTGCTGCGCATCGAGCCGGCCTGCGGTGACCCCAATACGCGCATCGCGTTTTCGATTTCGGGGCTGCCGGCAGGGGCGCGCGCGGCGGTGCGCTGGGTGACGACCGGCGGCGAGGGCCGTCCGCGTGACGTGTTTGAGACGGCGGATGCGCGGCGTGGGCGCAATCAGTTCTTCATCAACACCGACGGCACGTACAGCGGCTATCTCGAAGCACCGCGCATTTCGGGCGCATCGGGCGAGGTGCACACCATCGAATTGGGGGTGGTCGTGCCGGTGGGCAGCCCGTATATGAGCAGCACGCTGACCGAGGTCCTGCGCCGCATGGTCGAGACGATTTTTATGGCGCTGATGGCCACCACCATCTCGATTCCGATTTCGGTGGGGTTGAGCTTTTTTGCCGCGCACAACCTGATGAAGCCGATTCGGATGCCGCTGGGCAGCGCGATGTTGTGGATGGCGCTGCTGCCGTTTGCCTATGGTTTGGGGGCATGGCTGCTGGGTGGGCTGTCGCGGTTGTCCTTTGACCTTGGCAGTGGGCGCTTGCTGACCGCGGGGCTGCCGGCGCTGTTAGGGGTCGGTCTGCTGGCCGGCACGGTGGCGGCCACTTCGATGCGCCCGCTGTCGCCAGATGCCGCACCCAACCGCGTGCGCCAGATTGGGATGCGCCTGCTGGTGATGGCGGTGGTAGCCGTGGTGATTGGGTTTATCGGCGGGTTTGGCTTGTCGGGTCAGGCCGGCTTGACCGACCTTGCCAGTCGCATCGACCCTGCTGGCGAGAATCTGCTGGCATGGGCGCTCAACAGCATCGGGCGGATGCTGGGGATTTTGGGTGGGATGGTCGATTTGGCCCTGCCGGTGACTGCCGGCCTGATTGGTGCGCTGATGCTGCCGGGCCTTGCGGTTGACCTTGTCAAACCGGTGCTCAAGAGCGCCACTGGCCTGCTGGATCGCGGGCTAGGGGCGGTGTTGGGGGCGTTTAGCGGGGCATTTGCGCTGGGCGGCGTGGCCGTCATCGCGATGGGGGCGGCCCTGTTGGGCCTGCTGCCGCCGCTGGTGGCCGGCCTGCTGGGACGATCGGTGGCGCAGGGGGTGTTTAACCTTGTTGTGCCGGTGCGTCCTGCCTATCAGACCACGACATGGGAGCGCTTGGCCCGCACGTTGGCCGGCTGGGTGGGGATGGCGGCGGCCTTTGTGGTCACCTTTGGCCTGCTGAACGTCGGGCAGACGCTGATTGATGGCACGCTGCCGCCGATTGAGAACAGCAGCCTGCTGGGCCTGAGCCTGCCGACTTATGTGTTGACTGCGATGGGTATCGGGATGGTGTTGGGGGCGTCGTCGGGCGCGCTCTCGGGCGTGCGCGGCACGTTTGCCGTCGGCGACCTGCTGTACAACATCACGCGCAATGTGCTGAATGCGCTGCGCTCCATCGAGCCGCTGATTATGGCGCTGGTGTTTGTGGTGTGGGTGGGCATCGGGCCATTTGCCGGCGTGCTGGCGCTGACGCTGCACTCGATTGCATCGCTGGGCAAGCTGTACAGCGAGCAGATTGAGACCATCGACAACGGGCCGATTGAGGCGCTGCAATCGACGGGCGCAAACCATCTGCAAACCATTGTGTATGCGGTTGTGCCGCAGATTGTGCCGCCCTACATCGCCTTTACGATGTATCGGTGGGACATCAACGTGCGCATGTCCACCATCATCGGGTTTGTCGGCGGCGGCGGCATCGGTTTGCTGCTCAATCAATACATCAACCTGCTGCGCTACAGCGATGCCGGCGTGGCCGTGCTGGCGATTGCGATTGTGGTCTCGATCCTCGACTTTGCCAGCGCCAGCATCCGTGAGCGGGTGTTGTAGCTCAGCCCGTTCTCATCTAAGTAAGACCAGCTAAAGTTTTCAGCACAGAAGGACATGTCGGGATGTTTGCGTGGCTTCGCTGGGGGTTCTGGCTGGTTTTCAATCATGTGGATGCATGGGGGGTGGCGCTGAATGCCGCCTTGGTGGCGGCCCTGCTGCACCCCCCGCTGACGTTGCCGGCGGTTGGCACGGCGGTCATCATCGCGCTGACCTATCTGGTGGGGTTTGCGGTCAACGATTATCACGATCGGCATGTTGACCGAGATGACCCGAACAAGGTGGGGCGCAACCCGTTTGTGCTGCGCGACATCCCGCTACGCTGGGCGTATGCCGGCTTTGGGGTGGCGATTGTGCTGCTGGCTGCTGGCGTGCTGGGGTATGGGCTGCGTGGGTGGCTGAGCGTGGGGGTTGGGGTGTGGGCGCTGTGGGCTTATTCCAGTCCGCCGCTGCGCCTGAAGGCGGTGCCGGGCGTCGATCTGTTGATGCACGTGGCGTTTGTCGAGACCTTCCCTTATGCCTTGATGCTGTTCTACCGCGAGTACCCCGTGACGTGGGTGGATGTGGTGCTGCTGACGTTGTTTGGGCTGGGGTCGCTGGCCTCGCAGCTGGAGCAGCAGGCGCGCGATTACGCCATCGATTCGCGATACGAACAAAACTTCACCATCCGCTTTGGGCTGGCGGTCAATCGGCGGCTGATGCGTGCGGCGGTGCTGATGGCGCTGATGGTGGGGTTCACTGGCCTGCTGACCGGTGGGCTGCCGCCTATCATTTGGCCGTATGGGCTGGCGCTGCTGCCGTTGATGCTGCGCCGCCTCCTGCCGGCTGGTAAGCGGCAGAACTGGATGAGCGGTAAAGGCTTGGCGTATGTTACATTAGGCTTGGTATCGGCGTATACATTGTGGTTATTGATAGGTGCAGAATGGGTTTTTTGACCGCCCAAGAACGTCAAACGATTGTTTTGTTGTGTGATACCCTCGTCCCTGCGCTGGAGGCCGCGCCCGATGCGCCGCCGGCCCATGCCCGTCTGCTGCGAACACGGGCGTCTGACCTCGACATCGCCAGTGCAATTGAGGTGGCGCTGGAGCAGGCCGTTCCCCCGCCCGATTTACAAAAGCTGCGCGTGTTCTTTCGGGCGATTGAGCTGGCGGCGGTCAACGGGCTGACCGTGGGGGTGTGGAAGCCGTTTGGCGCAATGACACTGGATGAGCGTACACGCCTGTTGTGGCACTGGGCCAACAGTCCGCTGGAACTTCAGCGGCGGGCGTTTAATGGGGTCAAGCGGCTGGCGCTGTTTTTGTTCTATTCGGCTGTCCCGCCCGAAGTGCCCAACCCGCTCTATCCGGTGGTGGGGTACGAGCTGCCGCCGCGCGAGCCAGACGGTCTGCCGCGCCCAATTCGCCCGCTGAGCATCACCACTGACACCACTCTGACCTGTGATGTGCTGGTGGTGGGCAGTGGCGCAGGGGGCGGGGTGATGGCCGGTGAGCTGGCGGCGGCGGGGCTTGATGTGATTGTGGCCGAGAAGGGCGGGTATTTTCACGATACCGACTTCCACGGGCGCGAGCAAGAGAGCACCCAGACGATGTTTGAGCGCTATGGCGCGCTGGCCACATCGGACACCGCCATGGTGGTGCTGAGCGGCAGTGTGCTGGGGGGCGGCACGGTGGTCAATTGGATGACCTCGCTTAGGCCGCCGGCGCATGTGCTGCACGAGTGGGCGCGCGACTATGGGTTTGCCGGCGCGGAGTCGCAGGCGCTGCAAGACAGCCTTGATGCGGTCAGCGCGCGCCTGAACATCAACACCGAGGAGAGCCGAGTGAACCCGAATAACGCAGCCCTTGAGCGGGGATGCAGGGCGCTGGGCTACGAGGTCACGACCATCCCGCGCAATGTGCGGGGGTGCGAGGCGTGCGATACCTGCGGCTTTGGCTGCCCGTTTGGCGCAAAGCAGAGCACGCTCAAGACCTATCTGCAAGATGCCTATGACCATGGGGCGCGGATTGTGGTGCGTGCCGAGGTCGAGCGGGTGACGCATCAGGCGGGGGTGGTGACCGGCGCAGAGATGACCGTGCAAGACGTCAACGGGCAGATGCACCGTGTGACGGTGCGCGCGCGGCGGGTGGTGCTGGCGGCCAGCACGATCCATACGCCGGCGATTTTGCTGCGCTCTGGCATCAATAACCCCAATATCGGCCTGAATCTGCGCCTGCACCCCACCACGGTGGTGGCCGGACGCCATGCCGAGGATATTTTGCCATGGGCCGGCGCGCCGCAGACGCGCGCCTCGTTTCAGTACGCCAATCTGGATGGGCAGGGCTATGGGGTGTGGTTGGAGACTGCGCCGGCGCATCCGGGCCTGTTTGCGCTGGCGTTTGCGTGGCGTGATGGGGCAGAGCACAAGCGCGTGATGCAGAGTGTGCGCCATCAGGCCAACATCATTATCCTGACCCGTGACCGCGGCAGCGGGCGGGTGCGCCTTGGGCCGCGCGGGATGCCGATGTTGGACTACCGCGTCAGCGACATCGACCGCCGGCACATGATGCAGGGGATTGTGGCCGCGCTGCGCGTTCAGCACGCCGCCGGCGCGCACGAAATCACTGCCCCGCACAATGCCTATCTGATGTGGCGGCGCGATGGGCCAGAGGCGTTCGAGGCGTTTTTGGAGCGGGTCAAGCGTGCGGGGCTGCCCGCCGGCGGCTATGGGCTGTTCAGCGCCCACCAGATGGGCACGGCGCGCATCCATGGGTCGGCGCAGCACGGCGTGGTCAAACCCGATGGCGAGAGCTGGAACGTTCGCGGCCTGTATGTGGCCGATGGCAGCTTGTTCCCGACGTCACTGGGGGTTAATCCAATGGTCACAATCAGTGCCCTTGCGCATTACGTTTCGCATAGCGTCAAGGCGGGGATTGGGGTCAAAGATTAAAAATGAATGAGTTTTTTGACCATTAAGATGGTACGATGGTACTTGTAAATGTACAATGAAAACGTGGACTTATCACATCTAACAATAGTGTGCCTCGAACCAGAGACAGCGTTGCCATCGTCCAGTTGAGTACCAATTTGTGGGTAAGTGTTAGAGCAAGACAGACCTACCACGACATACAGCCAATAACGGGAGCGCACGGCGATGCCAGTGCGCTCCCTTCGGTGAACCATACAGCTTACGGGGTTTATTGCGGCGCTTTAGGCCCGTTTGGCGTTATGTTCTTTGCGCCCCAGCTCATCAAGCGCGTGGAAGTCCTCGTCGCTGAGGGTGATGCTGGCGGCGGCGACATTTTCTTCGAGGTGCTTGAGCTTGCCAGTACCCGGGATGGGGAGCATAACCGGACTGCGCTTGAGCACCCATGCCAGCGCGACTTGCGACGGGGTCGCGCCGAGCTTTTGGGCGATGCTGTCCAGCAGCGTGCCCGGGCGGGCCAGATCGCCGGCGGCCAGCGGAAACCACGGGATGAACCCGATGTTTTCGCGTTCGCAGTAGTCCAGCACGTCCTCGCTTTGGCGGGTGACGAGGTTGTATAGGTTTTGCACGCTGACGACCGGGAAATGCTTGCGGGCGGCTTCGATTTCGCTGATGCTGACTTCGCTGAGACCGACATGCCGAATCAGGCCTTGGCGCTGCATCGCGGCGATGACCTTGAACTGGGCTTCGCGGTCGGTTTTGCTGTCGATGCGGTGCAGCTGCCACAGGTCGATGCGCTCGACGCCGAGGCGGCGCAGGCTCATCATCACACATTGGCGCAGATAGTCGGGATGCCCGACCGGACGCCAGATGTCTGGGCCGTGGCGGGTGAGGCCGCCTTTGGTGGCGATGATCATGCCGGCGGGATAGGGGTGGAGCACCTCGCGCAGCAGGTCTTCGCTGACGTGCGGCCCATAGGAGTCGGCGGTGTCGATAAAGTTGATGTCCAGTTCTGGCAGACGGCGCAGCACGCGCACGGCCTCGTCGCGGTCTTCTGGCTCTCCCCAGATGCCGCGCCCGGTAATACGCATCGCCCCGAAACCGAGGCGATAGATGGGGATGTCTCCCCCCAGCATGAACGTGCCGCTGGCTTTGGCGCTTAAAGATGCCATGATAGGCGTTCCTTTCGATCCAAAAAATATGTGTGTCAGATAAAGATGCGGTTGCGGGCAGTCAAACGCCGTTATACGGACGTGGGCCTGGCCTATCTCCTTACCTGCGCAGGGGGTAAGGGGGCAGGGCAATCGCTTCAAAATCAGCCATGGCTTCATGAGAAGGGCAAAATGGTGCGTAGGGGCGCATCGCGATGTGCCCGTGAAGCATCGCGATGTGCCCGTGACGTCGGGCAGTTCACGAACTGCCCCTACAGAACCCATCGCGATGGGTTTTGACCCTACCAGAAAATTTGAAGCGATTACCCTGAAAGGGGTGATGTACAATGGGGTGGCGCGTGCCGCGCATGTATCCATGGGCCACAAGATGAAGGGATGAACCTGATGATTACGACGTCGAGCGGTTTGCAATACGAGGATGTGAAGGTGGGCAGTGGCACCGAGGCCGAAGCCGGGATGTGGGTGGAGGTGCATTATGTGGGGACACTGACCGATGGCAAGAAGTTTGACAGCTCGCGCGATCGCAGCGAGACGTTCAAGTTCCCGTTGGGCGCGGGGCGGGTGATTGCCGGCTGGGATGAAGGCGTGGCCGGCAGGAAGATTGGCGGGATGCGCAAGCTGGTGATCCCCCCCAATCTTGGCTATGGCGCGCGCGGCGCGGGCGGGGTGATCCCGCCCAACGCCACGCTGGTGTTTGAGGTCGAGCTGATTTCGGTCTCGCTGCGCTAACGGTCAGCCCACAGCTGCCGATACACACCGCCCGACGAGGGATGTCCCGTCGGGCGGTGTGTTTTTTGGGGGGTTAGGGGTTACGATAGCACGTCCATGCCAGCCCACTGCCGCCGGCAAAGGCCAAATCGTTGTTGTAGGTGCGCTGGCAGATGTAGTCAAAGTCTGCGGCCTCGAAGCGCACAGGGATTTCGCCATTGGCGTCGTTGGTGCACAAAAAGCGCGAGGCGCGCCGTGCAAGGCGATAGCCCATGCTGGTGCAGTAGCCTTCTAGCTCCATCTCGCCGTTGGTGACGCGCCCGCCGGTGGTCAGGCCGACGCCGTTGGTGAGCTTGATGGCGCTGAGCGGGATGTTTTGGCGGTCAGGCGGGAACGAGGCGTTGGCGGTCGGGATGCGCTCGTCTACGCCGGTGACCGATAGGCGGCTGCATGTGGGGTGAGCGGCCTGCACCGCGTCGGCTTTGACCCATGTGCGGTCGAGCAGGCGATACCAGCGTTCATTGGCCGAGTCGAGGGCATAGCCCACGATGCGGCGCACCACGCCGGAATCTTGGGCGCGGGCGATGCTGTAGGTGGTGCCCGGGCCGGTGCGGGTGTTGACGCGCTGGATAAACACCGCATCACAAGTGATGGTTTGGCGCGGATCGGCAGCGGGGACGCTGGTGGGATAGGGGGTATACGAGATAGGGGGCTGCGGCGCGCCGACCGTCATGGCCTGCACGACGGTGGTTGGGCGCAGGGTGGGGACGGCGGTTGGGGCGCTGGCGGTGGTGCTGCCCCCCTCGCGCGACATAAAGCGGTCACCGGGAATTGACTCGGCCACCCAGCCTTCTAGGCCGGCTTGCGAGCCGCTGAGCACGCGGATGTACCAGCGCATCACGCGGTCGGCTTGTCCTTCGCAGCGCGGCCCGCCCAGCACTGCGATGCGGGTGTCACGGGCCAGCTGGTGGCGATATTCGCGGCGCTGCTCGATTTCTTGATAGACCGTCAAGCTGCCTTTAATCAGCACGGCGGTGTCGCCGATCGCCAGCTGGGTGGGCGGCGCGTTGCATGGCGAGCGGTCGGCCATGCCCGGATAGACCGCGCGCTCCAGATTGATGGGCGCAATCAGGTAGCCGCCGTCGTTGTGGCGCGGGATATCAATTGCGCCTTCGAGCAGCCAACCGGTTGAGCCGTCATCCAGCTCGATGCGCCACCAGAACGCCCCTTCGCTGCACCGCGGCCCTTCGATGGCGGTGAACTGTGTGTTGGCCGGCAAGCGTACCAAGATGGTGCGGCTGGAGGCGGTGGATGGCTCGGAGCGCAGGTTTAGGCCGCCGAGGATGTCGAGGTTTTTGAGCACAAAGCCCCGCGCGCCAACCTCTAGGCGTGAGACAATCGCGCCCGGGCACTGGTCGCGCAGGTCGATGGGGGACGGGGTGGGGGTGACGAACACCACAAACGGCTCGACTTCTTGGAATGCTTGGCCGATGGCGCGGGTGGGTGGGTCGGGCAGCTGCAAGATGCCGCGCCCCAGCGCCTGATCGTTGATGCCGATGTCTTGGACGGCAGTGCGGCGCATATAGCGGTCGATGTTGTCCCATGTGAAATTGGGGTTGGCCTCCCACACCAGCGCGGCAGCGCCGGCCACAAGCGGGGCAGCAGCGGATGTGCCGATGAAGGCGCTCTCGACGATGCTGCCGTTGAAGCGGGTCGGATTGAGGCCGACCGCCCCATAGGCCACAAGGTCGGGCTTGCTGCGGCGTACATCCAGCAGGCCAAACGAGCTGAACGGGGCGATGCGGTTATCCCGTCCGACCACCGCGCCGACCGTGATGACGTTTTCGGCGTCACCGGGGGCCAGCACCGAGCCTTCTTGTACCCCGCCGGTGATGGTGAGGAACTCGGCGAACAGCACCAACCGGAAGGCGTTGAACTGTGCCGGCGTAATCGGTTGGGTGGGGCGGGCGCGCAGGCCAAAGCCGCTGCTGGTCTCAACAATCAGGCGGCGGTATGACCTGTCGGCGCTGCTCTCGGTGATGACGTTTTGGCCGATGGGGGACAGGGTGCTCAGGTCAATCACTTCAAGGTCAAAACCGAGGTCAGGTGGGATGGTTGGGTCGGTGTTGTCGGTGCGTATCCAGCTGAGGATGACGTTGCCGCGGTAGAACCCGCTCGGCTCGATGCGCATCACGTTGTCGGGTTGGCCAAAATCGACATAGCCATCGGCGTTGACGTCTGAGGCGGTGGTGCTGACATAGCCTTGTGCAAAGTTTCCGGCGCTGTTGACCCACAGGATGCCCTCTTGCACCGCGCGACTGGCCGACTCGGCAAAGCGGTTTGTGCCGTTGAGCGGCATCAGCGGCAGACCTGCCGAATGGTTGATGATTTTGACCCCGTTGCTGATGGCCCAATCGATGCACCCGTCGAATTGGCCGAGATTGGTATAGCGGCAGGCGTACAGCTCGGCCTCAGGGGCGGCGGCGTGCAGCACCTCGAGCACGCGCGTGCCGTGGTCATTGGTGCTGAGCGGGTTGGGGGTTTCGTCGCGCAGCTGCACCGGTCGTCCGTCGCGCACGGTGTCGATGAAGGTTTGTAGGCCGGCAAAACCGGTATCGAGCACCGCCACTTTTTGCCCTTGCCCGCGCCAGCCGGCTTGCTGCCACACGTCGATGCCGTTGTTGTTGATCACGTCTTGCAGGTCGATGGTTTCGCGCAGCAGCAGGTCGGTATTGAAGCTTTGGTTGAGGCCAGTGGAGAGCACATCGGCGCTGGAGACCTGCTGATTGTCGGTGGTGTTGGCCTCATCAGACGGGTCTGGCAGGCTGGAGGCCACCACGACCGGCTGCCAGACCGGGGAGTGGTCAGAGACCTCGTTGATGGTCAGGCGGGCCAGCTCGTTGAGAGACCCGCTGCCGCCGCTGCACTTGGGCGAGACGCTGGCCAGATAGATTTCGTCGCTCTGGACGGTATCGCCCACGTATAGGGCAAACTTGCCGTCGGGCGACAGCGCGGGGTGGCCGACGTTGGGCGGGGTGTTAATCAGCGGTTCTTGGATGTCGCCGTTGCCGCGCATCTCGAAGATTTGCCAGCGGTTGCCCAGTCGATTGGTTTGGAACAGCACGCACACCTGTTGATTGTCCGCATAGGTGGCGGCGGTGATGCGCTCATTGCGCGTGCCGATGCTGGTCAGCAGGCGGGTCTGACGGTTGGCCAGCGTGAGCTGCATGATTTGTTCGCCCTCGTTTTGCCTGTCCATGGTGTACAGCAGGCCGCTGCCGTCGGGCAGCCAGACGAGGTCTTTCTTTTTGTGGGCGTCGGTGGTGAGGCGTCTGACCTCGCGGGTGCGCAGGTTCATCAGGTAGATGTCGGCGGTGTTGGGGTCGGCGCGGTTAGACACAAAGGCCAGCAGGTCAGCATCGGTGGGCGACCATGCCGGCCAGTCTTCGTCGCTTTGGGGGGATAGGGACAGGTTTTCGGCAGTGCGGGTTTGATAGTTGACGGCGTAGATTTCTCGGTTGCCGTCGCGGGTGGTGACAAAGGCGATGCGCAGACCGTCGGGTGACCATGACGGGCCATAATCCTCGGCGTTGTTTTGCGACAGGTTGCGCTGATTGCGCCCGGTGGCGTCCATCACATACACGTCGCTGTTGCCGTTGCGGTTGCTGACAAACGCAATCAGCAGGCCGCCGGTGGGGTCGTTGAATTCCTCTGGTTGTGCCGCAAGGTTTGGCCCGCCCCATGCCATCAGGCATAGGATGGTGACCAGCAGCACGGCGCTGAAGAGCTTTCGGTTAAGCATCAAAACCTCCACGGCCTCAAAAATCGCAAGACGGGCTGGCATCGGGGCACGGCACTTGCGATGCCCCGAGGATGATGAGCGGGTTGGCGCGGCGCTGAGCGGCAAAGTCCCACCAGAACACGTCGCCATACGGGATGAGCAGCGTGCGTGACAGGCTGGCGCTGCATCCATCAGGATAGGCCGGGGTAGGGCTGGCGGTGGCGCGGGCATACATCAGGCATGTGCCGGCATCGAGGCGGGTGGCCGAGCCGCGCAGCCCAAAATCGAGGTCAAACCACCCGTCACCGCGCGGGGTGCGCACACCGACGCGGTCAACCACATTGGCTTGCAGCAGCTGAAGGGTCAGGCTGTCCCCACCGTTGATGTGCAGGCGCATGTTTTGGGCCGGATGGGCGCTGGCCGCCCCGCTGCCGACGGCGGCAGGCGCGCCGGCATCCACTCTGACCTCAAAGCGCAGCACCGCGTCGCCTTCCTGCCGGATTTGCACCGTGCCGTCTTCGAGACGGTCGGGCAGGGTGAACTTGACCGCCAGATAGTTGGTCTTGCCGATGGCCTCTGGTTTGGGGCGCAGCTGCCACTCCCAAAAGTTGATTTGATCGGGCAGCAGGCGCAGCATATACGGGTCTTCGTCTGGGGAGGGGTAAATCTCGAACTTGTTGAGGTCGATGCCGATGATTTGGGCACGCATGTAGGTATAGGCCGTGAGGGTGGCGCTGCCGACGTTGGTGGTGCTGCCCCCTGCGGTCACAGTGGGGGTGAGGATGGCTGTGCCATCGGGCATCACCTCGACCTCGACGCGCACGGTCAGCAGGCCGTCGGGCGCGATGCGGTAGGGCGGCTCGGGCACAAGGCGGGCGGTGCTGCGCCCCAGCACGCGCACATCTTCGGGCGGGATGTCGCCCTGTACGCGCAAGAAGCTCTGGCTGAGGCTGAATTCTCCGTCCTCGTCCAGCAGCGGGATTGGGGCGGGGCGGGGCTGCCACGCCGGCGCAAGGTCTGGGCCGGGGGCGTTGGTGAGGCGGCGTGTGCCCCCGCTGGCGACATCGAGGATGTAGAGGTCGAGGTCGCCCTCGCGGTCGCTGACCACCGCCATCCGCGCGCTGTCGTTGGCCCATGCCGGCTGGGCGTGATTGGCTGGGCCGCTGGTGAAGGGGGTGATACCGCCGCCCGGGGCAAGGTCGAGCAGGGCGATTTGCTTGACCCCGTCTATGGTGCGCTCAAAGGCCATCTTGCGCCCGTCTGGGCTGATGGCCGGCCAGCTGTCGCCGGGGGATTCGGCGATCAGGCGGCGGGTTTTCTGCTGGATGTCCACGCTGTAAATCGCCGGCTGACCGTCGCGCAGTGCCCAATAGGCCACCTGCAAGCTGTCGGCAAACCATGCCGGCGCGCTCTTGTCGATGCCGTCCTGCGTCAGGCGGGTGACTGTGCCAGTTTGCAGCTCGTGCAGATACAGGTCATAAGCGCCGTCACGGTTGCTAACAAAGGCGATATAGCGCCCATCGGGCGACCAATCGGGCGCGAGGTCTTCGGAGCGGGGGGATTGGCTGAGGTTGACCTGATTTTGCCCGTTGGCGTCCATCACATAAATGTCGGGGCTGCCGTCGCGGTTGCTGACAAAGGCGATGCGTAGGCCGTCGGGCGACCACGTCGGATGCCAGTCACGGGCGGGGTGGCGGCTGAGGTTGACCTCGGAATTGGGGCGGCTCTCGTGCACCAGATAAATCTCTTCGTTGCCGTCGCGCTGCGAGCTGAAGGCGATATAGCCGCTGCCTTGCGCGCTGGCGGGGGTGGGGCGGTGCAGCACACACAGCCCGGTCAACAGCAGCCAAAAAAGCCAGTTTGTGTGGGATATACGCATAGCGGCGCAGCCTTTGGGGTGTGATTTTTAGCGGGTTTGTGGGGGCAGATTAAACGGGCAGCTGCCTTGGTCTGGGGTGCAGGTGGCGCTAAAGCCGTCACGCTGGCGCTCCACAATCAGCGGCAGCATCTGGCCGGCGTCGAACCAGAACGGCTCGGCGTTGAGGTTGTGATATTTAACGGTGACGCCCTCACGCTGGCAGGCGCGCGGCAGGGCGGGCGGGGTGCTGGTATGTTGATAGACAAGGCAGGTATCGCGCGGGGCGATGCCGTTCTCCAGCGCAAAGTCGCGGCCCAGCACTGCCGGTGCGCTGCGGTTGCGCGCGCTGATGAGCTGAACATCCCCCAGCTGACTGTCTTCGCGCACGGTGACGATGAGGCCGTCGGCTTCGGCATAGACCACGGTAATGGCGGCTGAGGTCGGCAGGTCGGTGGGGGTGGGGATGGCGCGGGCAATCAGCTCGCTGACGAGGGCGCTGATGGCGGTCACCATCAGCCACAGCACCACGGCGGTCAGTACGCCGGCCAGCAGGCGGTTGCGCTTGACCCAGCCATAGGCGGCAGGGAAGCGTGCGCTGAACCACTGGCTCAGCTTTTGGCGCAGTTCCACGTCCCACGGTGTGTCTTCCAGCGTCAGGATTGGGATGGGGGTGGTCTGGGTGACAGCGGCACGCGAGGGCGGGGTGTCGGGTGGCGCATCTGCCGGCGGCAGGCTGACCGGCTTGGTGGGCTTGATGCCGGTGGTATGGCGGGCCAGCCAATCCTTCAGCCATTCCTCGGCATCTTCGGCAAACTGCGCGCGGAAGGCTTCGGCGTCAGTGTGCTGGATGACGGTGAGGGGCTGATGGGTCAGCGGGTCGCGGAAGTGGTCGCTGGCGATAAACTCGCGCAGCTGACGCCACTGGGCACGCTGCGGGTCACCGCTTTCGTCCTGAGGGAAATTGGGCGTTTCGGTGCGCTGATAAATCAGCAGCTCGGTGGTGTCGGGGCTGCCGGCGAGGGCATCGCTCAGCTCAAAGTGTGTGCCAGACCGATAGGGTTTGCCATCCACCTCGCACGGGGTGCCCAGCCGAGACCACAGCATCACCACCACCAGCTCGCACTGGCGCGGGCGCGGCAGCCCGTCATTGATGGCCTTTTGTGGCGTGGTGCGTGCACGCAGGCGCGTGCCGCGCTGGGGCTTGTCCCAGCGGATGATTTGGGCCGTGACGATGTCGCGGTAGGTGCGCCGATTGAACAGCTCGGTCAGCACGTCTTCGGCGATGTCGCGCTGCTCGGTGAGGTCGCCGGGGGATGAGATGAAAATACGGAGTTGTGGGACGTGGTTGGTCATGCCGGTCGCCTTTGTTGGCAAGGTTCATAGAGTGTAACGCGCGCTGAATTATTCGGGCAACATTTTGTAGCCGACAGTCCACCCTGACCTAAAATGGGAACAGGATGGGCAGCGCAATCACCGAGACCGCAAAGGCCACCCCAAACAGCGGCACACCCACCCGCGCATAGTCGCCAAAACGGTAGCTGCCCGCGGTCATCACCAGCGTGTTGACCGGCGTGGCCACCGGCGACATAAAGGCCATCGAGGCGGCGATGGCCACCGCCATCACAAACGCCTGAGGGGCAATGCCGAGGCTGCTGGCGGCACTCAGCGCCACCGGCATCAGCAGCAGGGCGGTGACGGTGTTGGACAAAATCTGGGTGAACAGGCCGGTCAGCAAGAACAGGCCGGCCAGCACCGCGGTCGTCCCCAGCCCACCCAGCACTTGAATCAGGCCGCTGGCAAAGGCCTCTACCAGCCCCACCTTGACCAGCGCGGTGCTCATCGGCAGCAGGCCGGCAATCAGCACAAGGCTCTTCCAGTCGATGGATTCGTAAGCTTCGTTCATCTTGATGCAGCCGGTCAGGACGAGGGCGACGGCGGCGGTCATGCTGGCGAGGGTGAGGTTGGTGAGGTTGAACAGGATGGCCAGCACCATCAGGGCGAGGATAATCAGGGTGGTTCGGGCGTGGGTGGTGCGGGCAAACGCGCCCATCTCGATGGCTTCGGGTTCGCCCATCACGATGAAGTCGTGGCGCAGGCGCTTGAGCGCAAAGATGTTCTTCCATTCGCCCTGCACCAGCAGCACATCGCCAAACTTGAGCGGGGTGTTTTTGATGTCGAGGGTTTCGCCGACGCTGGGGCGATACAGGCCGAGCACGGTCAGGTCATAGGCTGTGCCAAAGCGGATTTCGGCGATGGTTTTGTCCAGCAAGCTGGAGCGTGGGCGCAGCAGCACCTCGGCGATGCCGACCTCGTTGGTGATGAAGTCGCCTTTTTGGATGGGCTGATTAGCCATGATGCCAAGATTCCACTGCGCGGCGGCCCGGCCAACATCATTGCCCTTGCCCTGCACCAGCAGGATGTCGTCTTGTTGGAGGGGGAGATGGGGGTTGGGGTGATGGAGGGTTTTGCCAGCGCGCGTGATGGTGATGACGGTGAGGTGAAACTGCTCGCGCGGGTGCAGGGTGGCGATGCTCTGGCCAATAACGGGCGAGTCGCGGAGGACGCGCAGGCGGTAGAGGTCATCGGGCAGGCGGTACAGCTCGAACAGCTCGGCGGGGGTTTCCATGCGCTGGGTGACCTGCTTGGGCCGGCGGTCTGGCAAGATGCGCCGGCCGATGGTGTACATAAAAATCACACAGGCCAGCAGCAGCAGGCCACCCACCGGCAAAAAGCTGAAGAACTGAAACGGCTCTAGCCCTGCGCCGACCAGCGCGTCCGAGGCGATGATGTTGGGGGGCGTGCCAATCAGGGTGAGCGCGCCGCCAATCAGGGCGCTGAAGGCCAACGGCATCAGCAGGCGCGAGGGGGCGATGTTGGAGCGCTGGCTGATGCGCATCACCGCAGGCAGCATCAGCGCCACCACGCCGGTAGAGCTGATGAAGGCTGACATGACCGCGATGGAGAGCATCAGCACCACCAGCAGGCGCGTCTCGTGTGTGCCGGCGATTTTGAGGATGCGGTCGCCAATCAGGGCGGCAAGGCCGGTCTGAAAGACCGCCCCGCCCACGATGAACAGCGAGGCGATGGTGAGGACGGCGGTGCTGGAAAAACCGGCGAGGGCCTCTTCGGTGCTGAGCAGGCCGCTGGCCATCAGCGCGATGACCACGCACAGCGCGACTACATCGACGCGCAGCCGCTCGGTGATGAACAGCACCGCAGCGGCGACGAGGATGACGAGAACCAGAATCATATCGGTGGTCATGGCTTGCTCCTTGGGTGCGCAGCCCGCATCCGCCGAGTATACCCCCCGCCAGAAAGCCGATACAACCAGACCGCGGGGCGGGTCTTCGGCTGTGGCATGGGCGAAATGCCCAAAATCATCGTGAGGATGGTGCGCTGGGGGCTACAATCGCGGGTGTTCGTTTGTTTTGTCCAATAATTGACGAGGCTGTGTTTGAGATGCACCGATTCGGAAAGCTTTTTTTGTGTTTGATGGTGGTAGTGCTCGGGGTGACCGGTGGGTTGAGCGTCGCGCAGAGCAACCCAGACGGTTTCCCTGACCCGACCAAAGTCGTCATCCCCGGCACGCTTCAGGATGAGGCGGGGTGCTCAGGGGAGTGGCAGCCAGACTGCGACGCCACCGCCCTGACCCAGAACCCCGAGACCGGCTTGTGGGAAGGCACGTTTGACCTGCCGGCGGGCAGCTATGAGTATAAGGTGGCGCTGGATGGGGGGTGGGCGCGCAACTATGGCGCAAATGCGCAGGCCAACGGCCCGAACATCGCGCTGGTGCTGACCGAGCCGACATCGGTCAGTTTTCGGTATGACCACACCACCGGCATCGTCACCGACAGCGTGAACAGCGCTGAGGGCGCTGTGTCGGCGGGTGCGCCAACGCGTCAGGCGGTGGCGCTGCCGTCGTTGGTCAACATCCCGGGCACGCTTCAGCCGCAGTTGGGATGCCCAGGCGAGTGGCAGCCGGACTGCCCTGCCAGCGCGCTGGTGCTGGACGAGCAGGCCGGCATCTTTGAGCGGGCTTTTGAGCTGACTGCCGGCAGCTATGAATATAAGGTGGCCATCAATGGCAGCTGGGCCGAGAATTACGGCGGTTTTGCCGACCCGGGCGGCCCAAACATCCCCCTCACGCTGACGGCTGACCGCACGGTGACGTTTTTGTATGACCCGGCCAGCAAGTGGGTGATGGATGATGTGCGCCGCCAGATTGTGACCGCGCCCGGGACGTATCAGGATGAGCTGGGGTGTGCGGCAGATAATGACCCGTCGTGTATGCTGTCTTGGCTAAAGGATGTGGACGGTGACGGCATCTACAGCTTTTCGACCACCGCTATCCCCGCCGGCGAGTACGAGGCGCAGGTGAGCGTTGGGCGCGGCGAGCCGAGTGGTGAGTTGATCGCGTTCAGTGTGCCGGCCAACGGTGAGACGGTGGTCTTTACCTACGATTCGGCGCAGGCGGTGATGTTGGTGACGATTGGCGGCGGCAGTGTGAGCGGGGCGGATTTGCGCGCCCGCACGGCGCATTGGGTATTGGCTGATACGTTGGCGTGGGATGTGGAAGTGACCGAGGGCACGGATTATCGCCTGCTGCACAGCGCGGATGCCAGCCTAAAGGTGGACGTGTTCGGCATCAGCGGCGCGTTTGAGAGCTATCCCTTGAGCGTTCGCACCGATGGCCTGCCGGAGGCGGTGCGTGCCAAGTTCCCGCATCTGGCTGGCTACACCGCCTTTAGGCTGTCTGATGAGGCGGTCGCTGCTGCGCCAGACATCCTGCGCGGGCAGTTTGCGGTTGCCAGCTATCGCGGCAGCAATTTGACCGGCATCAGCGGGGTGCAGCTGCCGGGCGTGCTGGACGACATGTATGCCTATGACGGCCCGTTGGGCGTGACGTTCGACGAGGACGGCGTGCCGACCTTGAGCGTTTGGGCCCCGACCGCTCGCAGCGTCTCCCTTAACCTGTATGCCGACAGCAACCCGCGCACCGATGCGGATGTCATCGAGATGACGCGCGATGACCAGAGCGGCGTCTGGCGCGTGACCGGCACGCCGGATTGGGTGGGCCAGTTCTACACCTATTCGGTGACGGTGTTTGCGCCGACCACCATGGAAATCGTGACCAATGAGGTGACCGACCCGTATTCGGTCAGCTTGGCGCAGAACAGCACGCGCAGTCAAGTGATTGACTTGAACGATCCGGCCCTGAAGCCGGACGGGTGGGACGAATTGGTCAAGCCAGACTTTGGCGATGCGTTTGAGGACATCTCACTGTACGAGCTGCACATCCGCGATTTCAGCATCTTTGACGAGAGCGTGCCCGAAGACCTGCGCGGGACGTATCTGGCCTTTACCCTGCCCGAAAGCAATGGGATGCGCCATCTGGCGGCGCTGGCCGAGGCCGGTCTGACCCACCTGCATCTGCTGCCCAGCTTTGATATTGCCACCATCAACGAGAACCGCGCCCGCCACAGCGTGCCCGACTATGCGCTGTTGGCTGCGCTGCCGCCCGACAGCGAGGAGCAGCAGGCCATCATTGATGCCAACCGCGACCGCGACGGGTTCAATTGGGGTTATGACCCGTATCACTTTATGACGCCAGAGGGCAGCTACGCCACCTCTGCTGACGGCCCACAGCGCATCCTTGAATATCGGCAGATGGTGCAGGGGCTGAACGCCATTGGCCTGCGAGTGGTGCAGGATGTGGTGTTTAATCACACCAACGCCAGCGGACAGAACCCGCGCAGCGTGCTGGACAAGGTGGTGCCGGGTTACTATCACCGCCTGGATGCTGCGGGGAATGTGACGCGCTCGACCTGCTGCGAAAACACCGCCACCGAGCACGATATGATGCGCCGGCTGATGGTGGACACGGTGGTGCTGAACGCGGTGCACTACAAAATCGACGCCTTCCGCTTTGACCTGATGGGCCATCACATGCTGGCGGATATGGTGGCGGTGCGTGAGGCGCTGGATGCCCTGACGCTGGAAGAGCACGGCGTGGATGGGCGGCAAATCTATCTGTATGGCGAGGGCTGGAACTTTGGCGAGGTGCAGGACAATGCGCGCGGCATCAACGCCACACAGGTCAACGCAGCGGGGACGGGCATCGGCACGTTTAATGACCGCCTGCGGGATGCGGTGCGCGGCGGCAGCCCGTTTGGCGGGCGCGATGAGCAGGGCCTTGGCAGCGGGTTGTATACCAACCCCAACGGCGTGAATCCGGTCAATGAAGACCTTGCGCGCGCCTTGGCCTTTGCCGATCGGGTGCGGGTGGGGCTGGCCGGCAACCTGCGCGACTATCGCTTTGTCGGCAGCGGTGGCGCGCTCATCAGCGGGTTGGATGTGGACTACAACGGTTCACCGGCGGGGTATACGCTCGACCCGCAGGAGAATATCGTGTACGTGTCTAAGCACGACAATGAGACGTTGTTTGATAACCTGCTGTTTCGCATCCCCGCAGGCACGACGGTGCAGGACGTGGTGCGGATGCAGAACCTGAGCCTGAGCTATGTATTTTATGCGCAGGGCATCCCGTTCTTGCACGCCGGCAGCGATATGCTGCGCAGCAAGTCGCTTGACCGTAACAGCTATAACAGCGGCGACTGGTTTAACCGGCTGGACTTCACCTATCAGACCAACAACTTTGGGGTGGGGCTGCCGATGGCGGCGGACAACAGCGCGCAATGGGGGCTGATGCGCCCGCTGCTGGCCAATCCGGCGCTCAAGCCGTCCAGCGAGGACATCCTGCTGAACGTAGCGGTTTTCCGCGAGATGCTGCGGGTGCGCTACAGCTCACCGCTGTTCCGTTTGCGCACGGCGGAGCAGGTGCAGGAGCAGGTGATTTTCCACAACACTGGCCCGGATCAGCTGCCGGGCGTGATTGTGATGGAGCTGTCGGACGTGCTGGGTGAAGACCTCGACCCGCAGTATGCGCGCATCGTGGTGGTGTTTAACGGCGCGAATGAGACGGTAGACTTCACGGCGGAGGGGTTTGTCGGCCTCGGCTTCCAGCTGCATCCGGTGCAGCAGGCCAGCGCCGACCTGCTGGCACAGACTGCCGCTTTTGACAGCGCCACCGGCACGTTCAGTGTGCCGCGCTTGACCACCGCGGTGTTTGTGCTGGAGCAGTAATTCATCCATCACCAGTCAGCATACAGCACTCCACTGGGGGATGACCCTCTGTGGGGTGCTGTTTTTTTATCGGCGGCGCAGCAGGAGTGCGGCGGTCAGGCCAGCAGCAAACGCATTGACCAGCAGGTCGTACCATGACGCGCTGCGGTCGGGAACAAGGCTCTGGAGCAGCTCGGTGATGGGGCTGTAGCACAGCGCAAAAATCAGCGCGCCATATACCGCGCGGCGCAGCGGCCAATGCGCACGCAGCGCCCATGACCACACCAACACCAGCAGGCTGAACACGGTGAGATGGCCAATGGTCAGCGCGATTTCGCGCAGTGTGTTGGGCGGGCCGGGGGGCATGGCCGGCCCAATCCACGGGCGGGTGCTGGATTGGGTCAGCAGGATGGTGGTGAGGGTGGTGAAGGCCACCACACTTCCCCAGCGCAGTGCAGCGGGGGCGGTCAACAGGCGGTGAGGGAGCATGAGCGTCTCGCAAAGTGGTATAAGGGGTACTGTGTCTGCTTGAGGCGGGTGTGCCTGTGCGCAGTATGCTAAAAAACAACCTCCCAGACCACCGCAGCAATCTGAGGGAAGATGGCGGGTGAAGCGCGCTCATGGGTGCAGCGGTACGATGGTGGGGGTTATCGTTCAAAGAAGGTGTCCGCATGGCTGTGAAGCTCAGGCGGATCAGCTTGTGCGGACGATTTCCGAAGGTGTGTACCCATAAAAGCGGCGCAAAGAGCGGGTCATGTGCGCCTGATCAGCGTAGCCCAGCTGATAGACAATGTCTAGAGGCGGCACACGTTGGTGAAGTAATTCGACGGCTCGGTGCGCGCGTTTGATTTGTTGGATGGTCTTCAGTGTTAGCCCGGTCGTGTGTAGAAAGCGTCGCCGGATGGTCCGCGAAGAGACCGTCTGCTGCTGATTTTGTAGTGCGGCATTGATCAGTGGTTCACGAACCACGATGCCATCTCGAACCAGCCGCTCAACGAAAGTTTCCACGTTTTCGTAATTCGGAACTTGCCAAGATGAGCCATTCAACCAGAAAGTTGTACTGGCGGCATTTGGCAAAAGCGCATCCTTGTTTGCCAGTACAGAAGGGGGAATATATGGCATGTACACGCCAAGATTGAACTTAATGACCAAAAACTCCGCGCCTTCAAACTGCGTTTTGGGAACAAATTGGGTGGTGGCTCCCTCGGCAGTAACGCGAACTGTCCCCCGGTGACGGATAAACAACAGATTCCAGTTGCTGTCTGCCGGACAGACAGGTGCATAGTCCTGCAATACCCTGCCCTGCCAGATCATCTCGATGTAAGGAGACTGCGGTTTTCGCCCCTCGAAGATTGCATTCATCGCTTCTACTCCAATGGCAGCTCGGCAGACAGGCATAATTATTAGCACATTTGTTTTGTACCATAAGTTGTCCATTTTTTTCAAGACATAACCTACTGCCTTTGCTACGATGATGAGAGCGTTTTACAACACCCCCTGTTGCTAGGAGGATGAAGATGAGCAGCAAAGTATTCTTTGATATTGTGATGTCGCTCGATGGGTTTATCGCCCCCGATGGAATGGACATGGATCATGCCCATGATCCTACATACAAGCAGTGGATGCACAAGTGGTCTGAGTTGCAGAAATGGGTCTTTCCGCAAAAGTTTTTCCGCGAGAATCTGAAGTTGGGTGAAGGTGGTGAAACAGGAGCGGACAATGATCTTTTGGAAGCAACTTTTCGCCGGACGGGTACAAACATCATGGGTAAACGCATGTTTGCAGGAGGTGAGCAGTTCTGGCCCGAAGAAGCGCCGTTCCACACCCCGGTTTTTGTTTTGACCCATGAAGTCCGCCAGCCGTGGGTGCGTCTCGGCGGAACAACCTTCTACTTTGTGAACGATGGGATTGAGAGTGCCTTGCAGCAAGCAAGAAGTGTCGCAGGTGATCGGGATATTCGTATTGCTGGTGGTGCAAATATCATCCAGCAGTTCCTGAATGCAGGCTTGATTGACGAATTTACCATCCACTATTCGCCGGTGTTTTTTGGTGAGGGGCTGCCATTGTTTCACAACATCAACGCAGACCTCAAAGTTCGAGTCACGGAAGTGATCGAGTCGAAGTTCGTTACACACGTTCGGTATGAAATTGAAAAGTAAAGTGTTATACGGGGTATGCCCTCAAACCAAAAAAGCCGGCGCGTCCCCCTGAGGACGTGCCGGCTTTGGCAGACTCAAAACGTTTACCAGCCGCGGTGGGCGATTTTGTCGGCTTCGGACAGGCCGCTGACGTTGATGCCGACCATCGCTTCGCCGAGGTTGCGGCTGACGCGCGCCAGCACCTCGGGGTTGTTATAGTGGGTGACGGCCTCGACGATGCGTTTGTGCCACCGTGGATATTACAAAACGGAAATATCGCAACAGTTGGAACAACAGATTCCAACGGGCGGTTATAGTAGTGCTATATCTGGTAAATGGAGAAACATATCGATGGCCCGAATTCCAGATTCAACCACCAGTGAGCGCAAAGATCGCTTGTTACGTTTGCTCAGGCAGCAAGGTCAACTTACAGAGGCCGAGATCGCCGCCAGCCTTAACCTTGATCGCCGCACGGTCAACAACTATCTGCACGAACTGGAATACGATGCACAGGTGGAGAAGGATGGTCATCATTGGATGCTGTCGTCACTCCGACCGCGCATCCCCCGCAAATTGGACATCGACGCGGAGCAGGTGGTCGTGCTTTACCTCGCCATCCGGTTGTTCGTCAAGCAGTCAGACCGGCGTATAGAGACCGCTGAAACACTCTTGATGGTGCTAGCCGACATCCTTAGTGATGATCTTGCAGCTGGCAGTTATTTTACACAGGCCATGAAAGAACTTGCGGTGCGTCCAGAGGACGACAATCACGACGACATCCTCCGTACATTGGCGCGAGCGATGATCCAGCGGCGTCAGGTCGAGATCGTTTACCAACCGTATCGTGGGAGCGAATTTAAGACCATTATCTCGCCCTATTTGCTAGAGCCGTCGGGCATCGGGTTTGCGACCTACGTCATCGGTACAAGCAGCATCGTTGGTGGCGCGCTTCGGACGTATAAAGTCGAGCGCATCATCTCGGCCAAGCTGCTGCGGGCAGATTTTAGCGTTCCTGATGATTTCCCCGGCCTTGACCTGCTGCGGAACGCTTGGTCAATCTACTACGGTGAACAGACGGTGCGTGTGGTACTGCGCTTCTCGCCAGAGGTCTCGCGCCGTGTACGTGAGACCCATTGGCGCACGGCCTCCGCGCCGCAGCCTGACCCCGATTTGCCCAATTATATCCGGCTGACCTTCGAGGTGGCCGATACCACCGACCTTAAGCCGTGGATTCGCACATGGGGCGCGAATGTCGAGGTGTTGGAACCCCAGTCACTGCGTGATGAGATGGTGGGGGAAGCACGGGCACTAGGTCGCTTGTACGGATGGTTTAAAGCCGACAGCGATACAACTGATCACAGCATGTTCGATGACTTGTTTGGGGAATAAAAAATCATGTCGTCATCCACCATATACGCCCACCAAGAACGTGCCTTTGAATTGCTTAGAGCTGGGAAAAACGTCATCCTCCAAGCTCCTACAGGTGCAGGCAAAACCCGCGCCGCTTTGTACCCTTTCCTTAGAATGTTTGAATTCAGCGAGTACAACTATCCTCTCAAGTGTGTTTATATCGTTCCTATGCGCGTATTGGCCAATCAATTCGTGCTGGAATATCGGGAAATTGTCCGCAAGTACAACATCAAGCGCCAAAAAAATATGTCTGTCACCATTCAGACTGGTGAGGACGCGGGCGATCCCGAATTCAAAGGTGACCTGATTTTCACCACCATCGACCAAGCCTTGAGCCGTTTCCTGAACTATCCCTACGGCATGTCGAAGCGCAAGGCAAATCTTCACGCGGCAGCGGTGATGGGTGCGTATCTGGTGTTTGACGAGTTCCACCTGCTTGACCCAACCTCGACACTGCCGACTACGCTTGCCATGCTCAAAATGCTGAAAGGTGTCACCCCGTTCATGTTGATGACGGCCACCTTTAGCGGGACGATGCTAAATGAATTGGCGAGAGAACTGGGTGCAGAGGTTATCCCTGCCACGCCAGAGGAGCGCGCCGCCCTACGCGAGCTGCCCTCGCAGCGCAAGATCCGCCGCTATCATGTCAGCACCGAGCCGCTGACCGCGGAGCGCGTTTTGCAGGTGCATGAGGGGCTTAGCGAGCGCCGTTCGATCGTCATTTGCAATACCGTTGCCCGTGCCCGTGCCTTGTTCGACGAATTGATACGCCAGAGTCCCGAAACCGAGGTCATTCTGCTGCACAGCCAGTTTCTGCCCGCTGACCGGAAGGCCGCGCAGGAAAGACTTGTTCATTTGTTTGGCAAAGAGGCTGACCGTCGGACGGGGAGCGCGATTGCCGTGGCGACACAAGCTATCGAGGTCGGTGTAGACATCACCAGCGCGGCGCTGCACACCGAGCTTGCCCCCGCCAATGCCGTCATCCAGCGGGCGGGGCGCTGTGCTCGCTACCCGGGCGAATCCGGTGATGTGACGGTCTATCGTTTCAGTCTCAAAAACAGCGAACCCATCGATCTGACTGAAAACCCCAATCCATATGCAGGGCAGGGGAAAATCCTCGCTGCGACATGGGAAACGTTCTCGTCACGGGATGGGATGGTCTTCTTGTTTGAACACGAACAGGACGTGCTGACCGAGGTACATGGGGAACGAGACCGTGAACTCATCAAACAACTGGACATCCAACAATATGACCACAAGCAGCAGATGTTTGACGTGATGGGCGGGCGTTATAACCTTTCGTCGCCTTCTGACCTTATTCGCAACGTGTTCCAAGCTCGGGTGACGATTTCGGACGACCCCAACGCGCTGTTGGAATCGCCGTTTGATGCCCCTGCGTTTGGGGTGCACCCCGGCTCACTGCAAACAGCCTTCACCGAGATGGAATCCCTCCCGGGCGACCGCCCGTTCACCATGAAATACCTCTATGAAGCGGAAAACAACACTCCCAGCGATGACCAGACCTATCGGCGCACCGAGTACGGTTGGAAGCCCGTGCGAACAGGCAAAGACATTTGGGGAGCGGCGCTGCTGGTCGTGCACCCGTCGGTGGCGCGCTATGACGCGGCGCGTGGGCTGGTGTTGGGCCTGCCTAGCGACCCGGACGGTTGGCAGGCGTCTATCCCACCGATGAAGGCACAGGAGGCGCGCACCAGCTACACCTACAAGCTGGAGACCTACGCCCAACACATCGCGCACGTTTATGAAGCGGCGTTTGGCTCGTATGGGGCGTGGAACGAGGTGACGGGGCTGGCGGCACGCTTGGAACGGCGTTTTGGCTGGAAAGCGGGCGATGTGCGCAGGGCGACCCAGCTGGCCGTGCTGCTGCATGATGTCGGCAAGCTGAGTGTGGGCTGGCAGAACTGGGTGAGCGACTATCAGGCCAAGATTGGGCTGCCGGTCATGCTGGGAGAGGCCTACGCCCACACCGAGAGCCAGACCCCTGTCCACCGCGACGCCGAAAAGGCGATGAAACGCCGCCCGACCCACGCTGTCGAAGGGGCGCTGGCGGCACTGCCGGTGTATGCGGCGGCGCTGGGCGATGACCATCCTCTCGCCAAGGCGGTCTACAGCGCGATTGCCCGCCACCATGCGCCGTTCGCCGACAGCAACGACGATTATCGATTGGTCAAAGGCGCGGCACAGCAGGTCGCCGCGACATTCGACGCGCATATAGGCGGCACACCCGCCACCGGGTTGGAACTTATCGACGAGTGTCAAGGCAATGCCGACCCCCAGCACGACAACATCGCCAAGCCAGAAGACGGCGCAGCGTACTGGGCATACCTCTTGATGGCGCGGGTCTTGCGTCTCGCAGATCAAGAAGGCACGCGGAAAGGGGGATTATGAACCCTCAGCGGGTTTTAAAGATTGGATGTCGAATCTACAAGCGTAGATTCCATATCTTTCAGTACCCTCGATGGGTTAATTCACCATATCGCTTGACAGGAATTGGATTATACGCCATGATTATAGTATCGATGGATTTAATCTATAAGCATAGATAGCATATGGGATGTGAAAATCGTGAGCAGTATCGAGATCAGACTATCAACAGCAAACTCCGACATTTTGGTGAGCTTCTCTAAGCTCAATCATACCACATTTGAGGAGACTTTGAACCGCTTTAAACGGTCATTCCCAAACCCTCGTTGCTTTCGATGGGACTCGAACTTAAAGGTATGGCGGGTACACAACAGTTATACACCGTACCTCATGGAATTTCTCAAAGTCACAATATGGGATGATACCAATCCCTATCAACTTCCTCTGCTGTAAAAAGGAGAGAATTGTGTCCGACAAAGCGACGTTCTACATCGACAAGAGTAGCGGCACGTTTGCAGACACGCTCATCGCGTTTGGGTGGATGCGCGTGCTGGCCGAACTGCACGATAAGCAAGGCACCAGTCACGACATCCACCTGCGTGACGATGGCGCGTATTTCACTATTACCTGCGCGCCGATTGTACCCGCCACCATCGAGTCCCTGCGCCATAGCGTGCTGTGGCCGGGGAGTACTGTGATGATTGAAACGGTCAAAAACCGAGAGACCATCCCAGCGGGGGTGATGAACAAGGTGGACTATGAGTTTGAGAAGGAGCGTGTTTCAGCCTTCTTCAGCGCTAAGGGTAAAGCGCAGGCCGCCGATGCCACTGTGCCGGAACCACACCGCCATTGGGACATCTTCCGAGCCATTAACCCGGGATCACTGATTGGCTATAACCGCATCCTCAGCGATTGGTGGACGGTTCGGGCGGCACAACCCGACATCCTGAACCTGTTGTTTCAGTTGTTCTCATCCTCGCCCAACGACCTTAGTAGAGCGGTGGACGCTTGGAAGGCGCTCGATAAGGCCAATGGTTGGGGTATCGAACCGTTTTCGACCGGCCAACAGCTCTACAACCCCGATCAAGGCAAGGGGCAGAACAAAGGCAAATCCAACGGCCTGAGTGTTGGCAACCTTGATAATTTTTGGCTGATGGAATGGCTGAAGATGGTCGGTTTCTACGAGGCGGCACAAACCCGGCAAGTTCAGGGGGGCAAAGACCGCAAAACCTATGTCATCGCACCGCGTGAACTGACCTACAGCGAACATCGCGACATCTTCAGCGCCTTTGCCAACTCGATGCGTGTCAGCATGACCTCGATTAAGGGGGATGCACTGGCAGCGCTGCGCTATACCGAGGCGCTGTTGACCTACTTCAATGAGCCTGCCCGCCGCTTCACGTTGGGGCGGCGCGGCAGCTTGAAAAAGCGCTTGGTGGCTGGGCTGTATGTCGCCTTTTACAAAGACCTCGGCAACGCGGTTGCCACCATGAACCTAGCGTTCATCGGCTTACCCGGTTGGATCGAGATTGGCAGCCCGGATGATATACCGCTGTATGTGGGGATGGTTCAAGAACTGGTCAAGTTGGTTAGCCAATTTGACGAGTCACACAGCGACACCACTGAAATGCTGCAAGCCCTACGCGATTTTGTCTCGGGCGATACGCTCGACGCCCTGTTCCGGTTTACCCGCGCTTTCCCCGCCTACTACATGGGGATGCGCGAACGTAACAAGTACGTTTACGCCATAGATGAGGACATCCTCGAAAGGATTATCACCATGACCGAACCCCGCTACGCCGAGATTTTGGAAGACGAAGGCTTCCGCAACATTGCCTACGCCATCCGTGCCAGCACGGTCAGCGCCCAGTACCAGAAAACACAGGGCAACCGTAAATATGACGTGCGCTACGGCCTTGGCCAAGACTTAGCGCGCAAGTCACGCTATAAGGACGACTTCATCACCGCGCTGTCCGAGTTCATGTTCAAGTTTAACGCCGAAAACGCTCAGGTGATGGAGGTGACCAAAGGCCAGCGCCCGCCTTACCGTCGCAGCATCCAGACCAGCGACATCGAATCGGTGGTTGCGCTCATCGACCGTTTCGGCTCGGAGACCATCGCCAATCTGTTAATCGCCTATGGTTACGCCCGCTCACCGCGCAAGGATGACGGCGGCGAGGTCGAGGCCAGCGCCGACAGCGAATAACTCCCTTACCCGCTTGAGACCCGATTTTTAATCAACCCAAAGGAGCACTAAAACCATGTCCAACAGCC
>DAOUCZ010000118.1:0-55357 GCA_034431675.1 Anaerolineae bacterium
CTCAACCGCGGCAGTGCCCATGCGGGTTGCCAAAAGTCGGTCAAAAGCGGTCGGACTGCCACCACGCTGGGTATGGCCCAAAATCGTCAGACGGATTTCGAACCCAACATCCTGATGGTTCAAAAAGTCGGCCAGCTGTGTGGTGCGATACGGCGCCCCCTCGGCAATCACCGCAATCGCATGGCTCTTGCCGCGCCGATAAGCATCCTTCAACGCTTCAGCCACCTCCTCCATCGATGGCGCTTGCTCTGGGGTGATAATCACCTCTGCGCCGCCAAGGATGCCCCCCATCAGCGCCAGATACCCACAGTTGCGCCCCATCACCTCAATCACAAACCCACGGTTGTGACTGGTGGCCGTGTCACGCAGGCGGTCAAGCGCATCCAGAATGGTGTTGAGCGCCGTATCCACCCCAATCGACATGCTCGTGCCCCAGATGTCATTGTCGATGCTGCCGGGGATACCCATCACCGGCACACCAAGGCGGTTGAGCGCCATCGCCCCACGCAAGCTGCCATCTCCGCCAATCACCACCACCGCCTCGATGCCGCGCTCATTCAGCCGGCGTACCGCCTTTTCTTGCCCTGACGGTGTCTTGAACTCTTCATTGCGGGCGGTTTGCAAAATCGTGCCACCGCGCTGCAAAATCCCGCTCACATCTCTGCTGGTCAGCTGTTGCATGTCACCACTGAGCAAGCCCGCATAGGCCTGACGGATGCCCCACACTTCCAACCCGTGTTCAATGCCCGTCCGCACCACTGCACGGACTGCCGCATTCATGCCGGGGGCATCGCCCCCGCTGGTCATGACCGCGATGCGTTTCATAAGGTACGCTCGCTTCTCTCTGTCCCCAATACAAGCAGCCTCTATCTTAGCGCATCGGCGTTAAATCGGCCTTAAATTCGCTTTGTGCGTATTTACCGAATCTAGTCTGTTGATGAATCTTTCATCTAAATAACATGTTATATTATACTTATTCTAATTTTTCTCCATACTTGCTGTAATTCTTTTTATAGTACTATGGTACATATCACGGTTTTATAACGCTTTGCATACTTTCGATATAGGTTATAGTAATCGCAAAGTTCTACCCGTCCTTATCTGTGGAGGCCACGCCATGATGGCCCAAACCATGCACCCAAGTACAGACCCCCTCATGAAAAGTGTCTCGGCAGACCGCCTTGCACACCTCGAAGCCTCGTGTGCCATGCTGCGTGATATGCACCAGATTACGATGGATTTGCTCAATCATCAGGCGCTGGATGACCTGCTGCAAACCATTGTAGACCGTGCAGCCGTGGTGCTCGATGCCCCATATGCCGAGATTGCCCTGCCCACGCCTGATGGCAAACTGCGCGTCCGCGCTGTCACCGACAATCAGCGCGCCCTGCTGGGCGATACCGTAGGCCGAGAAGAAGCCATCCTCGCGTGGCGCGCCTTTGATACGGGTCAGCCGGTGACTGTGGACGACTACAGCGCCTTTCAGCAAAAGCGCGATATTTACTCGCCTTACAGCCTCCATGCCGTGATTGAAATCCCCATCGTAGCGCGCGGGCGCAGCCTCGGGGTGCTCGACCTTGGGCGCAGCATCCCCAATTATCCGTTTACCGCCGGCGACATGGAACGTGGGATGATGCTGGCACAGCTGGCCGGCATGGCACTCATCAACCATGACCTGCGCGAGCAGTCCGTGCAGTTAGAGGTAGAACGTCAGCGCGCACATTTGCTGGCCGAATTCATCCGCGATGTCTCGCACGAGTTCCGCACCCCACTGTCGGTCATCCAAAGCAGCCTATACCTGCTGAACAAAACCAACGACCCGACCATACGCGCCAAGAAAAGCAGCATCATCGAGCAGCAGGTGCACAATATCGACCATCTCATCACCATGCTGACGCTGCAAGCCGCCGTGGACAGCGAAATCATCAGCAACCAGCGCACCTACCTCAGCGTCAACACCCTGATTGACATCGCCCTAGAGGCCGTGCGCTCTGCCGCCGAAGCGGCCCAACACACCATCGAAGTTGTGCCGCTGATGCCCGACTGCGTGATCAATGTGCACACCGAGTATGTCGGGATTGCCCTACAGCAAATCCTGATTAACGCAGTGCGCTATACCCCGCCCAGCGGACACATCGCAGTGCGCGCCACCCACGCAGACGGCAAGGCCTACATCGCTGTACAGGATACTGGCGTGGGCATCCCCCACGAAATGCGTGACCGCATCTTCACACGCTTCTATCGCATCGATAACGCTCACAGCACACCGGGCTTTGGGCTGGGCCTGTCGATTGCGGTACGTGTAGTGGAACAGCACGGCGGCCACATCATTGTAGACAGCACAGAAGGGCAGGGCAGCACGTTTACCATCGTGCTGCCCATCGACCGCGGCGGCTGATTGGCCAACGGCAAACTACTTGACGTCCAGCAGCTTTCGCAGTGCAGCAAGACGCGGGTCGATTTGCTCTTCGGCACAGCTGCACGTCACATGATTGCGATTGACGCCGCACTCTGGGCATAAACCCTTACAATCTTGTTTGCACAACACGCGCGAATCGGTGTTCATCAGAATCTCGGCCCGCAGCAGCGGGATCATATCGAGGATGGCGTCATCGCCGATGTGAAACTCTGAGCCGGTATGGTCGCCAGAGGTGAACAACTCTTCCAGAGTCACCACCGAGTCGAACTGAACAGGCTCTAAGCAGCGATAACATTCAGTCTGAAGGCCAGCGTGCAGTGTCGCCTGCACCAACACCCCTTCTTTGTTCCGGCTCAAACGGATTGGCCCACGCAGATAACGCAGTGCAAGGTCATCACTCACCCGCACTTCAGGGAACTCAAAGGTCGAATCTTGGCTAGTGCCTGCCGGCGCGCTCAACAAAAAGCCCACGTTGATTTTCAGCACGCGGGGATTGAGGTAATGTGCGTTGTTCATAGGAGGCACTCTTTCGCTTATGCTTACAGCGGTCACAGCACAGGCAAAGATGGCTAGAAACCCAACATCAGGCCTGTTCACTGAGTCTAGGACTCCCGCTCGATGCTGTCAATTATGCCTGTCTGACCATTTCCCACCACACATGATCCGCAAGGCATGCCCCCCACCCCCACCGCCATAAACGCCGCTCGCATCCGGTCAGCAGCGCCGCGAGGCGCGCGCGCCGCTCCACCACCCCAAACATCTCGCTGGGGGGCAGTGCCACGCCCAACCCTCGCCGCACCTGCACCTTAAACCACGGTGCAAAGGCCTGCTCTATCTGCGCCACCGAAGGATAAAATACCGTCATAGCACGGCCTTGCGGCGGCAAAAAATCGGCTCGTCCGCCCCAGCGGCGCATCGCACGGCGCACCTGTCCATGCAGCATCAACCATGCGGTCTCCCACAAGCAAAACCGCGACATCACCGCCATACACATCACCCCACCTGCCGGCATCCGCGCCGCCAGCCAATGCGCCAATGCGCCAAAATCCTCGCAAGCGTTCAATGCCCCAAAATTGGCCCACACCACATCGTATGGGCCGCGGAATGCGTCAGTATCTGCCGGCAGGGCATTAACGTCGAGCACACGCACATCAACGGTGGGCAGTTTAGCAAGGCGCAGCCGTGCAGCAGTTAACATCCCACTGCTGACATCGGTGGCATCCACCCGCGCGCCCAAATCAGCCATCACCGCAGCATCAATGCCCGTCCCACACCCGATTTCGAGCACATGAGCACCATGCGACACATGCAATCTCAACCGCTCATGCGTCAGCCCACGCAGCACACGCGCCGTCGGACGCTCGCTAAAGTCAGCGTCATAGCCCGCTGCAAGGCTGTCAAACGTCATGGCAGGAACACACCCCCAAAAATTACACCAATCATGGTTATGATAGGCGCAGACCACCTAATACGCACACAAAGGAAGAGATGATACGATGTCGGAGCATTTTAAGCATATCTACGCCCACCGCGCCGCCGAGTACGATGCCATGGTCGGCAAAGAGGATTATCAAGGGCACTTGTTACCCGCCATCGAGGCATTTGCCGCGCTGGATGGGGCACATATCGTTGAGTTTGGCGCAGGGACGGGCCGGCTCACCCGTCTGCTTGCGCCACGTGCAGCCTCGATACTTGCGCTCGACATCGCACTGCCGATGATCACTCACGCGCGCAGCGCCGTCCACAACACCGCGGCACACTGGATCGTTGGGGATAATCGCGCCATGCCGCTGGCCTCTGACATCGCTGACATCACCATCGCTGGGTGGTCTTTTGGCCACGCCACAGGCTGGAACCCCGAGGGATGGGCCACCGACATCGCGCTGATGGTCACCGAAATGGAACGCATCACCAAGCCCGGCGGGTCGCTCATCATCCTCGAGACACTGGGCACAGGCAGCACCACCCCGACTCCCCCCAACACCGCCCTAGCCGCCTACTATTTCTGGCTGGAGACCGTGGTCGGTTTCTCTCGGCAGGTCATCCGCACCGACTACCGATTTGAATCGGTGGAAGAAGCAGACCGACTCACACGCTTCTTTTTCGGGGATGCGCTGGCTGACCGCATACAAGACGAGCAGCTGGTTATCTTGCCAGAATGCACGGGTATATGGGGCAAACAAAAAGCCTGACCGCCCAACAAAAACGCCCCCTTTGCCGATAACAGTGCAAAGGGGGCGTTTTATCCTGTGACTAATGGCCGCCCAGATATGCCTCGATGACGGCGGGGTCGTTTTGCAGTGCCTCGCCCGTGCCGCTGTGCGAAACCATGCCAGTCTGAAGCACATACCCTCGGGCAGCAATCGACAGCGCCTTGCTGGCGTTTTGCTCGACCAGCAGGATGGTCGTGCCGCTCTCACGGTTGAGATAGTCGATCACACTAAAGATTTCCTCAACCAGCTTGGGCGCCAAGCCCATCGAAGGCTCGTCCAGCAGCAAGACACGCGGCGAGGCCATCAGCGCGCGGCCTATCGCCAGCATCTGCTGCTCGCCGCCGCTGAGTGTGCCGCCCAGCTGGCCGATACGCTCCTTGAGGCGGGGAAAGCGCACAAACACATATTCCATGTCCTGCGCGATTTTGGCCGTATCGGTGCGCGCAAACGCCCCCATCTCAAGGTTTTCACGCACGGTCAACCGCGAGAAAATCTTGCGCCCCTCTGGCGATTGGATGATGCCGCGCCGCACGATGTCATGTGCCGGCAGGCGGGTGATGTCTTCTCCATTGAACACAATGCGACCTTGCGCCGCCGGCGTAATACCACAGATGGTATTGAGCGTGGTGGTCTTGCCCGCGCCGTTACCACCAATCAGGGTGACGATTTGCCCTTCGTCAACGGTAATCGACACCCCTTTCAGGGCGTGGATTTTGCCGTAATAGGTATGGATGTCGTGAACTTCTAACAAGCTCATCAGGCTTCGGCCTTTCGTGCGGCAGCGCCCGACTTATCGGTCATGCTGCTGCCCAGATACGCTTCGATGACTTCGGGGTTATTCTGAACTTCTGCCGGCGTGCCTTCGGCGATTTTACGGCCAAAGTTCATCACGTTCACGCGGTCACTCACGTTCATCACCAGCTTCATGTCGTGCTCAATCAAGAAGATGGTTAGGCCGCGCTCGTCCCGCAGACGGCGAATGAAGTGCATCATATCGTCGGTCTCTTGCGGGTTCATGCCGGCCGTCGGCTCATCCAGCAGCAGCAGCTTGGGGCGCAGTGCCAACGCACGAGCAATTTCCAGCCGCCGCTGATAGCCATATGGCAGGTTCGAAGCCAGCACGTCTCCACGGTCGGTCAGGCTGCAATAGTCCAGCAGATCCATCGCCTCGTCCAGCGCCTTTTGTTCCTCGCGACGGGTCCATGGCAGACTGAGAATGGCACTGAACAGACCGGCCTTGAGATGCTGATGCATCCCGACAAGGATGTTCTCCAGCGCGGTCATCTTGGGGAACAGGCGGATGTTCTGATAAGTACGTGCGATGCCGGCAAGCGCGATGGTATCAGGGCGCGCGCCTTTCAGTGACTTGCCATCAAAGATCACATCGCCTTCTTCGGGGATGTAGAAACCGGTCACACAGTTGAAAAAGGTGGTCTTACCTGCACCGTTCGGGCCAATCAAGCTGACGATTTCGCCCTGCCGCACCGTCAGGTTGACCGCGTTCACCGCCGTCAGGCCGCCGAAGCGCTTGACGACAGCCTGACAGTCGAGCAGGATGGGAGGTTGTTCACTCATGGTTTCGGTCGTCCTGTCTCCGGCTCAATCACCGGCTAGTGATTCGGCTCTTCGGGCAGCGGTCGAGTGCTCTGAAAGCTTGGGAGGCTGGGGCGGCAGCAGGCCATCGGGGCGCAGCAGCATCGTCACCACCAACAGCACACCAAATGCCAGCAAGCGATAGTCACGCAGCTCGCGCAGGATTTCTGGCATCCCCACCAGCACAAACGCGCCGATAAAGACCCCCGGGATCGCCCCCATACCCCCCAGAATCACCAGTGAAAGCACATTGATGGATACCAGCAGTGTAAAGCTGTTGGGGAAGATACCCTGCAAGCTGGCCCCAAACAACGCGCCACCCATACCGCTAAACGCCGAGCTGACACCAAAGGCCAGCAGCTTGGCCACGGTAGTATTGATGCCCATCGCCTCAGCCACATCCTCGTCGTCACGGATGGCACGCCATGCACGCCCCAGACGACTGGCCGCAAGGCGCACCACAATCAGCGCCCCAACGCCCACCACCAGCAAAAACAGATAGTAAATCTCGACCGACTGATCTAGCTCGACAAACAGCCCACCCCCCGGCAGCGGGAAATTGAGGATCGGCACAGGGATTTGTGCCACCCCCTGTGGGCCACCAAACAGCGGCTTAAACGTGCTGCTGATCAGGATGCGCTGCAAGATTTCGCCAAACCCCAGCGTCACAATTGCCAGATAGTCACCGCGCAAACGCAGCACCGGCACGCCCAGCATCATCCCCGTGATGCCGCTGACCACAATGGCAATCGGCCACGCCTGCCAAAAGGTCATCAGATAGGGGCACAACTCTGCGCGCCCAATCTCCAGCGACTCATAGCCGCGCAGCGCAGTAAACGCCGCCGATTGATCGACCACCCCCGGACAGGTCAGGATGCTTGGCGCAGTCAGGATGCCAGCGGTATAAGCTCCAATGGCAAACGAAGCCACATAGCCAAGGTCAAGCAAGCCGGCATACCCAATCATCACGTTCATCCCCACCCCCATGATAATGTAAATCATCACAAGGTTGAGCGTGTTGGTCAGCGATGCGCCGGCAAACGGCGGCACAACCAGCAAAATCAAAAGCACGGTGACAAAGAACACACCGCGGTTGACCTTGCGCGCCGGCGCTGCAATGGACCTAAACACGTGCTCCGACTGAGCGCCCCATGACGGGGTAAAAAAGAACACCGCCCCCATAATCACCGCGATGATGGCAGCAAACGGCACATTGAGCGAACGCTGGCTGGCCAACACCCCCAGTGACAGCACCACCGCGATGAAATACCAGCCCGCATTGTGATAAGACCGGCTCATACTGGTCAGCGCCGAGCCGCACGCCCCAATCAACATCAAAACGCCGGCATACATCCCCAGCGTCAGCCAATCCCCAGACAGCGGCATCATCAACAACGTGGGAGCAAGCTGCTGTGTACCGCGCAGCAGTGCACCGCGCTCCATGCCAGTGCCGTTCACCAGCAGGCCAAACACAATCGCCACCGCAAGGCCCGCGCCAGCGCCAATCAGGGCCTGCTCTAGCGCACTGCGATAACCCAGCGCTTTGGCCAGTACGTAAGCCAGCCCAAACGCCACCGTCACCGCTAACGCGTCACCCAGCGTCACGATGCGGTTGATTTGGCCTTGCAGCACACCAATGATGATGACACCACCCACTGCCCCCACCAGCATCGTGCGCAGGCGCGGCGGAGTTTGCGTCAGCAGGCCAGCCAAGCCGCCTACTACCGCACCAGCCAATACCAGCAGCACCGATGCCAGCGTCAAATCGCTCTGCCCCTGCATCAGCACCGAGCCATCTAGGCGCGCCATGTTTTGGAACACAAAGCGCACCTCCGAAAAGTCGAGCGCGCTCACCACCTGAAGCAGCACCGTCAATGCAGCGCCAACGACCAAACCGCCGACCGCACCGTTCAGCAGCGCATTGAACACACCGCGCTCAGCCATCGAACGCGCAGCAACCAGCCCACCGGCAAACAACAAGCCATACAAGAACAGCTGGCTCAGATTAAAGAAATCTGCCACCACGTCCTTACGCATGAACGAGCTGTACACGTCCATCAGGCCCAAAATCACCGCCACAAGGGCGACATAAGCCGCATTGCGAAAGGTATTTCTGCCAATCATCGCTTACGCCCTCGCCTTCGAGAGTGCTTCGCCGAAAATACCGGTCGGGCGGAAAATCAAAATCAGCACCAGCACGCTAAAGGCCACCACATCCTCCAGCTGCGACGGGATACCCAGCATCCCCGGCGCGGCAGACTCGATGATGCCCAGCAGCAAACCGCCAGCCATCGCCCCCGGGATGTTGCCAATGCCTCCCAATACCGCCGCGGTAAACGCCTTTACCCCCGGAAAAAAGCCCATAAACGGCGTTACCTGCGGGTTATACACCGCAAACAACACCGCAGCAGCCCCTGCCAGCATCGCACCCAGCAAAAAGGTCACCACAATCACGCGATCGACATTGACGCCCATTAGGGAGGCCGTGCTCTTATCCTCAGCCACAGCGCGCATCGCCTTACCGATTTTGGTGCGCTGTACGATAAACCACAGGGTGGTCATCAACAGCAGCGCAATCACAAACACCATCAAGTACAGTGGGCGCACAATAATGTCCGAATCGCCGATCGGCACACGATAGCGCCCCTGAAGCAGGTTCATCGCTTCGCCGCACACACGGTCAGGCTGAGCGGCTATCTGTATCGCATCAACACACAGGCTGACCACTGGATAGCTGCGTGTGCCGCCGCCAAACAAGCGCAAAAACAACTGCTGAAGGGTAATCGATACACCGATAGCGGTAATCAAAGACACGAGCCGAGGGGCTTTGCGCAGCGGACGATACGCAATACGCTCCAGCAAAATCGCAATGACCGAAGATGCCGCCATCCCGACCAAAATCGTCAGCAGCAGCGCCAGCACCGTATGCTCGGCCAAAAAGCCATTGCGATTAAACGCATTGATGGCAAAAAAGCCGATATATGCGCCAGACATGAACACCTCGCTGTGAGCAAAGTTAATCATGCGCAGCACACCATAGACCAGCGTATAGCCCAATGCAATCAGAGCATAAATACTCCCCTGAGCGAGACCCAGCACCACCCCCTGCAAGAAATCTCGCAAGCTGTAGCGCTCGGCCAGCACATTGCCTACGGCCACCAGCAGCACATAGGCCATCAACACCGCGCCGGCGATATACAAAAAGTTCTGGAGCGGGTCTTTCCCTAATCGGAGTAACCCGCCGAGGGGGTTTGTCTTTACCATAAACGCCAACAATCCCTGTGAAAATAGGCCTTGCAGACCGGCCTCAAGCGCTTGTCTTTATACCGCGTCTGCACGATAAAAACAACAAAATTCGGGACACAAGTTTCCCCGTGTCCCGAATCTGCTCATCCGTTAGGTGGCCCAACAGATGCCTTGCAGGCGGAAAATTACTCTTCCAGTTCCATCACGTTGACCTCTTAGAGGGTGACAAACGCACCATCGACGACCTGAGCGAAGCTGGTCAGCGGGGCAACGCACTCGCCGTCGCCGTTGCAGCTGATCAGGCCGGTGATGCCCTCAACCGGTTCTTCGCCACCGTACACCAGCAGGTATTCACGCAGGGCCGAGCGGCTGATTTCGAGGTCGCCATCGCTGTTGATCACGCCAACGGCCTCGATCGCATCGAGGAACATGTTGACGGCGTCAGCGGCGTTGGTGTTATACGGGCCGGTCGGCTCGATGCCGAACTCTTCGATATAAGCGGCGAGGAACTCTTCAACCGCTTCCGAGGTCACCGGGGCGGGCGACGACACATAGACACCCTCGGCCACCGCGCCGGCAAGGCTGATGAACTCAGTGGTCTTGATGCCGTCAGCACCCATGAAGGCCACGTCGCCGAGGCCGGCGTCCGCGCGCTGCTCAGCAAGGCGGGCCGCTTCGGCGGGGAAGCCCCCGAAGAAGATCAGCTCGGGGCCAGCCGCCGCAATCGAGGTCAGGGTGCTGCGGAAGTCGGTGTCGCCAACGGTGATGGCGTCAGCAGCAACCACTTCGCCGCCCAGAGCGGTGAACGACTCGGTCAGCACGTTGACCAGACCTTCGCCGTACGCGCTGCCATCATGGATGGTGGCAATCTTGGTCAGGCCGAGGTAATCGAAGATGAAGATGGCGGCATCCGCACCCTGAGCGGCATCGCTGGGGGCAGTACGGATGAAGCCTTCAAAGTCCAGCGCGAGGAACGGGTTGGTGCAGCTGGCGCTGATGCTGGTGAAACCGGCCTGATCGAAAATGGTCGAGGCCGCGCGGCAAGCCGACGAGCAAGTCGGGCCTACAACGCCAACCACAGCAGGCTGCGAGGCGAAGTAGTTGCCGATGGCCTGACCGCCTTCAGCCGAGCACAGGTCGTCCTGCACGTCGAACACCACTTCAAACTCGACATCGCCAACCGTCACCGTGGGACGAAGCACGATTGCAAGCTGGGCGCCACGCACGATGTCTTCACCGATGGGGGCGAGACCTTCACCGCTCAACACGGCGGCAACACCCAAAACGACCGGGTCGCCGGCCTCGACGACAATCAAATCGTCCTGCGCCGCTGCCGGCACGACGACGAGCGCAAAAAGCGCCAAAACAACGAAAATGGTACGCAGCATAGGTAGACTCCTCATGGGTAGATGGTTTACCCTAAAAAACGCCGCCTCACTTAGGCAGACACTGAATAGATTAACGCAAACCTGACGGATGTCAAACAGATTACACCCCAAATGACCAGCAACTTTCAGCGTTTACTCACCCATATTCTAGCCATCGCAGGATGGATGGCCATCGCGGCCCTGCCGGCGGCAGCTAAATCACCTGCCGAGCAAGCCTCATGTCCACCGCCGCAGGCGCAGTCTGACGGCAGTTTCAGCGGGATTATCCTCACACGGGCGCTGTTTGACGGCGTGCGTGCCCTGCGTCCCGATGTGGCCACCACCTATTATATCGCCTTTGACGGCGCCAACATCACCGACGGCGGCACTCCCTCACCCGATGGGCGCTATTACGCCGTGCCCAATGGCTACATCCAAACCAACACCACAGCCGACGTACGCTATGTGGTGCAAGAACTGCGCATCATCACCACCGAGCGCGTACCGCGCGTTGTGGCCCGTATCCCATGGCAGGCATCCTTTCCCGTCGGGACGCGCTTTGCCCCCACACAAGGCATTGCACGCCTCACATGGCTGGACTCTGAGACCTTCGTCTTTCCATCAGGTTCGATGAACACCCCTCAGACATGGCAGCAGGTCAAGCCGTTTAGCACGCCTGTCAGCGTCATCCCTTTCGAAGCCGGTGCATGGCAGCCTCTCTCACCCGACCAACGGCGCGGCCTCAAGCCCGACGCACGCGGTTGGGCCGTCTATGACGTGGCCAGTCGCAGCGAGGTCGGCAGACTCCCGCCACTCAGTGCCAGCCAACAGATGGCGTGGTCGCCCGATTCGGCGCGCCTTGCCGCCGTCATTGATGGCGAAGCGGGCACGAGCCTTGCATTGTTCTGGCGCGGGGGGGCACTGGCCAATATCGTGCACACCGCCGAGGCAGGCACATCCATCGCCAACCTGCGCTGGTCGCCCGACGGCAGGCAGCTGGCTTACACGGTCTTCGACCCTCAGAGCGGGCAAAACCGCCTATACCTTTACAACCTCGATGGCGAGCAAACCACCATCACCTGCCTCGACCTGCTAAACCTGCCAGATGTGGTGACATGGTCGCCTGATGGCCTGCGCCTTGCGGTGCTGGCCGGCAGCCCCACCGAGACAGGCCTGTATGCTTATGCCCCTGATGAAAACCGTCTGGAACGGCTCGCTACCCTCAAAGGTGGCAGCCTGCTAGGATGGTATGCTATTGCCCCATAACCTTCCCATAACCCCCAAAAAAACCGGCCCGTCTGCAATGTGCAGATGAGCCGGTAAAAGTAGGCGAATGTCGGTCTCGTCTCAGGGTGACGGGCTAAAAACCGTCTTCGTCATCATCATATAGGTCGTCATCATCATCGTAATCATCATCGAACTCGTCATCGAGTTCGTCGAATTCGTCGTCGAATTCGTCGTCATCTTCCAGATCGTAGCCTTCGTCGTCGATTTCGTCATCGTCTAGGCCGCGCGGGCCGCGATTCAGCACGTCTTCGAGCATGATGAGACCTCTCGTTTCCCCGTGTTCACGGTGCTTTCCGGTCAAGCAACACCGCGAGTATAACACGATTTCGCGGTTGTCAAATACAATGGCGGGTGTGTACACACTTAGTGAGTCATAAAGCGATAGCCCACCCCGCGTGACGTAATAATATACGTCGGGCGATCGGGGTCTACTTCCAATTTCTGCCTCAGATAATGAATATAGAGCTTTAGGCTCTCAACCGCATCGCTGTACTCTTCGCCCCATGCGAGGCGTACCAACTCGTCGCGCGTCACCACCCGCCCAGCATTGCGCACCAGCACCCCCAACAGATTAAACTCTTTGGGCGTCAGATGGCAGAGCGTATCGCGCACATACACCTCGCGGTTGAGGAAGTTGACACGAAAATCGCCATCATCAAACACCAGCTCTTCTTGCGATGGGGCGCGTGGGGCGCGGCGCAGGTGTGCACGGATGCGCGCCACCAATTCCTCGTTGTCAAATGGCTTGACGATATAGTCGTCTGCTCCACTCTCCAGCGCCCGTACCACATCGTTGACATCATTATGCGAAGAGAGGAACAAAATCGGCACATCCGACATCTCGCGCAGGCGGCGACAAATCTCCCAACCATCCATGCCGGGGATGTAGACATCTAGCAGAACCGCGTCGGGTTGGTGTTTATAAGCCTTGCGCAGGGCGTCTTCCCCCGTATAGGCCTTAACCACCTCAAACCCCTTGCGCTTCAGCAAGGTTTCGATAAACCGCAGCATCGGCTCTTCATCATCCACGACGAGGACGGTGTCAGACACGCTCCCCTCCTAACCCGTAAAGCGCTGTTTTTATTATGGCGTAACGTTACAGCACACAAACGACAATCACACGAAATACCAATCTGAATGTAACACAAGGTTGGAATCTCCGCAATGTGGAAAGGCTTGAGAGCCAACCATAAACAAATGATTACGTTTTGGCATGGCTTGAGGGGGTTTGCCGCATCAAAAACCAACGATTAGACTACGCACGACGGGTTATCGCTGGAAAAATCGGTTATATCGTGTAGGCTTTTGGGCAAGTGTGCCTGTGGATGGTGAGTGGTTTGCCTTCACAGCACCCATCATGCACAACAAGAACACAATAACGAGGTCAATATACTATGCAGAACACTCGGACTCGCACCAGCAGCATGCTGGCGATTCTGTCGCTGTTGATGCTGGGCATCATCCTGACGATGGGCCTGAGCGTACCGGCAGCGGCACAAGAAGCGACCGCGACGCCGGCAGATCCGGTGTGGCGTGGGTTGCGCGCCGCTCGTGATGCCATCGAAGAAGCATTCAATGTCGATCTGACATACGTCAAGGCATGGACGTTCGAGCAGGTCGAATGGAAGGTTAGCATCGACTCGTGCGATGAGAAAGTGGTCGTGGCAGATTATCGCCCGGTGTATTACGGCTGGGAGTTCGTCATCACCTCGTTGCAAAACCGCACATGGCGCACCCGCGTCAGCTTTGACCTCAAGGCGGTGACGGTGTGCACCAAAGAAGAAACCCCCGCCAGTTCGGGGGGCACGGGCGCTGTGCCGCCGGTGACTGGCACTGGTGCAACCGGCCCGTTTGAACTGGGCGGCCACGTGCTGACCTTGACCGATCAGGCCAAGACCGCTATGCAGTCTGCCGGCATGACGTGGATGAAGAAGCAAGTACGCTGGAATCTCGGCGGCTCGACTGGTCAAGCCAAGTCGTTCATCGACATCGGCAAAGCCGGCGGCTTCAAGGTGATGCTCAGCATCGTGGGCGTCCCCAGCGAGATGGGCAACTATGACAACTATATCACCCAGTATGCCGCCTTTGTCGCCGAAGTGGCCAAGCTTGGCCCCGACGCCATAGAAGTATGGAATGAGCCAAACATCGACCGTGAATGGCCGATTGGCAAGGTCAATGGCGCAGAATACACCAAGCTGCTCAAGGCCGCCTATGAGGCCATCAAGGCCGCCAACCCCAACGTGATGGTCATCAGCGGCGCACCGTCGCCCACCGGTTTCGCCGGCGCGGCAGGCTGCGTCCAGACGGCCACCTATCACGTGTGCAACGACGATGTATACTTCCAGCAGATGGCGCAAGCTGGCGCGGCCAACTACATGGACTGCATCGGCCTGCACTACAACGAGGGCGTCGTCTCCCCCACCGCCAACAGCGGTGACCCGCGCGATAATTTCCCGACCCGCTACTTCAGCGGCAACATCACCCGTGCCCGCGCCTACATCAATCAACGTCCGGTGTGCTTCACCGAGCTGGGTTATGTGACGCCAGAAGGCTACGGGCCGATCGCGCCGGGCTTCGCTTGGGGGGCTAACACCACGGTTGCGCAGCAGGCACAGTACCTCGCCGACGCTGTAAGAACCAGCCGCTCGCTGGGTTATGTCCGCCTGATGATCGTGTGGAACATCAACTTCACACAATATGACAGCAACGACCCGCAAGCCGGCTATGCCATCATCCGCCCGAACGGGACTTGCCCCGCCTGCACCTCGATGGGCGCTGCGATGAAGTAAGACACACCTCAGCGTGTGCAAAACACACCCCTACCATCGCCGGTAGGGGTGTTTTTATGTGCCGGCGGGCAGCACATCATCCATCAGACTGGCTTGATGTAGCCATCCCCAGCCATAAAGTCGCGGATGCGCTTATCGGCAAACACCACCTTCACCATAGCATGTGCACCGCGCCCCTTGACCTCTAGTACCGTGCCCTCGCCAAAGGTATTATGGCGTACGCGGTCGCCGGCCTTAAAGCCGCTGTCGTCACCCCCCGCTGCTGATGACGGGAAAGGCACAATCTTACTGCGGATGCCAGCGGTGTGTGTGCCTTCTGGCGGCGGCGGATTGACTGGACGGGCGGGCCGGCTTTCGCCGCCCGTCAGAAAGGTGCGGTTGGTGGGTGGCGAGGACGGTGCAGCTGGTTTGCTGCGCTCCCATGTGGTTTGCTCGCGGTAGGATTGTGCTGAGCTGTTCAGGTATACCCGTGTGGTCTGACCGGTCAGGGTATCGGGCGGGACATCGCGCAAAAACTTGGAGGGCGTATTCACCTGTGCCTGCCCGCCATACAACGCCCGACGGAAGGCATAACTGAGGAACAGACGCTCCTCGGCACGGGTGATGCCGACATAGAACAACCGGCGCTCCTCGGCCAGTGAATCCTCTCCTTCCTCGAAAGCGCGGCTGTGCGGCAGGATACCATCCTCGCACCCCACAATAAATACAACCGGAAATTCTAGCCCTTTGGCCGCGTGCAGCGTCATCAAAGTGACGCGGTCTTTGTTGGTATCGTCGCTGTCATCAAGGTCAGACATCAGCGCGTTTTCAGACAAAAACTCGCCCAGCGTACGCCCCTCCTGATGGTTTTGCGCCAACACACCGCGCAGGGCCTTGACGTTCTCTTCGCGCTCACGGGTTTCTTCTGGCGTCTCCGAAATCTCGTTGAGATACAGACCATAGCCCACATCGGCATGGATCAGGTCGAACAACGCCGGATAATCGCCATTGGCGCGCAAAAACGCCCGCCACTTCAGCACCAACTGGCCAAATTCGGTAAAGGCGCGCGTGGCACGCCCCAGCTGAAGCTCTCCGGTCACCACTTTTTCGAGCGCCGTATCATACCCCCACCCGTTTTTGGTGGCCTGCGACACGAACTCGGCCAATGATTTGTCGCCGATGCCGCGCTTGGGTGTATTGACGATGCGCCCAAAGCTCAGCTTGTCGCTGGGATTATTCACCACCCGCAGATACGCAATCAGGTCGCGCACCTCGCGCCGCTTATAAAAGCCCACCCCACCAATCAGGCGATACGGCACGCCCTGCCGCACAAACACCTCTTCTAGGGCGCGGCTGAGGGCATTGGTGCGATACATCACCGCAAAGTCGCTGTATTGATAGGCCGCGCCGTCGCGCCGGCGCACGTCCGACGACAAGCGACGACTGTCACGCAGCAGCTCATCGATTTTGTCGGCCACATAGCGCGCCTCAAACTCGTCGTTATACCCCTCGTACAGCTCGATGCGCTCCCCCCGCCCATGGTCGGTGAACAGGGCCTTTTTGGTGCGGTTAGGATTGCGGTCAATCACTGCCCGGGCCGCGTCAAGGATGGTCTGCGTAGAGCGATAATTCTGCTCCAGCAGAATCACCTGCGCCTGCGGATAATCACGCTGAAACTGATTGACATTGCGCCAATCCGCCCCGCGAAAGGCATAAATTCCCTGATCTTCATCCCCAACCGCAAACAAATTGTTCTGCGGTGCAGCCATATGCTTAATTAGCTGATACTGCGCGGTATTGGTATCCTGAAACTCGTCTACCAGCACCCATTCCATAATGCGCTGATATTTCTGGCGAACTTCGGGCGATTCCCGCAGTAGACCTGCCGTCACCATCAACAAGTCGTCAAAATCCAGCGCGTCGTTATCCAACAAAATGGCCTGATAGCGCTCATACACCCGCCGCACAACCTCACCCATATAATCTGTGGCGGGATACTGCTGCGGGGTCAGTAGTTCATTCTTGGCCGCCGAAATCCGGTTGAGTACCTGACGAGGCGGAAACCGCTTGGGGTCAATGCCCAGCTCGCCCAGCGCCTGATGAATGGCGCTGACCTGATCATCAGTATCGAAAATCAGATAATCGGAACTGTATGGGGTGTGCTGATGCTCACGCCGCAGAATGCGCGCACATAGGCTGTGAAATGTCCCAATATTCAAGCCAGACAGCCGCCCGCCCAATAAGCGCTCCACACGGGCACGCATCTCTCCCGCTGCTTTGTTGGTAAACGTCACCGCCATCATCGAGGCCGGCGAAACGCCCATCTCTTGCACCAAGAACGCAATGCGGTGCGTCAGGACGCGCGTTTTACCGCTGCCCGGCCCCGCCAATACCAACACAGGCCCTTGCCCCGCCGTGACCGCCGCCCGCTGCGGGTCGTTCAAACCATCTGTGATAAACATAAGCCGCATCATCCTGAGGTCTGCAAACATGGGCGACAATATCCACCGCGCCACCCCACAAGTATACCAGACCCCCCAAAGCAGACAGCCCCAGCACGGGGCTGGGGCTGCGTATCGTGCGTCTCATCACGCACGAAGGGTGGGTTGCGCTTTTAGCGCGACCTTAGAAAAGTGGTGCTAAAGGCGCAAGCCCTCCCGATACGTACACATATATCGACCACCTCCTTCTGCTCACCCAACGATGCGTAAACAGTAACATGGTTTTTGCCACCGCGCAAATGAGAATCTCCCCAACCCCTCATTATTGGGGGTTCATAAAGGGTCATAACACCCCACAAGACGCCGTTTTAATGCCCAAGGCTTGGGACATACTCGCACGGGGTGTACAATCCGCCCCACACTGCGTCAAAATAACAGCTTGTTTTCTTTTATCAGCCGTACAAGGATGCTTGTCCCGTGGAAACCACCTCCGATACCCCGATCGCTTCAACACCACCAGCGGCGGAGACCATACCCGCTGCCGCAGCCGTTCGGCCTGCCACCAGCACGGTTGTGTTCGCCCTTGCTGCGTTCGTGATTGGCCTGCTGGTGGGTGGACTGCTGTTCAACACCGGTGTATCGTCAGAGCAGTTGGAGACGGTGGTGCGGTCGGTGGTGGCAGAAGAGATAGCCAAGATGCAGAGCAACCCCCAAATGGCCAACCTTGCCGATAATGACCCGTTCTTTGGCCCAGAAGATGCCCCGATTACCATCGTCGAGTTCAGTGATTTCTACTGCACCTTCTGCACTCGCTTTGCCACCCAAACCCTGCCGCGTCTGCAAGAGGCCTACGGTGACAAAATCAGGTTTGTGTATCGGGATATGCCCATCATCGGCGGGCAAATCTCGCTGCAAGCCGCCGTCGCCGCCAACTGCGCACACGATCAGGGCAAGTTCTGGGACTTCCACAACCTGCTGTTTAACAACAATCAAGCGCGTGATACCACCGCCTTCATCGGGTTTGCTGACGAGCTGGGCCTCGACACGGATACTTTTCAGACCTGCCTCAGCGATCAGGCCAAGGTCAATGAAGTCACGCTAGACCTGTTGGACGGCCAAGCCCTCGGCATCTCCGGCACACCGGCCTTCTACATCAATGGGCGCTTTGTCAGCGGGGCACAGCCCTTCGAGACCTTTGCGCTGCTCATCGATACCGAGCTGGCTCGCCTCGGCGTGGAATAGCCCACACAAAAAAACGGGGGCTGACAAAGCCCCCAACTGTCCCATACATCACTGGCTCAACTGTTTGGCTAAGGTCTTAGCCAGCTTAACCACGCCAACCGGCTGTACCTGCACCTCTGGCGTGCCATGCCAAACCGCAAACTCGCGCAAGGTATCAGCAAGCGCCTGCACCAATTCGGAATCCACGCTCACCCCATCTTCTAGGTGCACAGCGCGGATTTCGAGGCGCTTTTGCGCCCTGTGCGCCTTGGGGTCAAGCCGCCCAACCATGCGCCCGTGATGCAAAATCGGCAGGCTAAAGTAGCCATATTTGCGCTTATGTTCCGGCGTATACACCTCAATCTTGTAGTCCATGCCAAACATCCCCAACAGTCGACTGCGATCCCATACCACCGGATCGAACGGAGACAGCAAAACCGTGCGGGTTGGCACAATCTGCCCATCCACCACACGCTGAAGGGTCGGCAGCATGTCGCGCAAGGCATACCACGGCACAGACTGGCCCTCGACCGACACCTCAACCACCTCACCGGCCTCTAGCAGGGATTTGAGGCCGGCACGCGCATCCGCCCGCTTGATGCGGAAGTAATCCGCCAGCCAAACCTCTGGCGCTGTGCCCAACGCTTGCAAGGTCTGCATCACCCAGCGCCGATAAATCAGCGGCTTTTCGGGCGTATGCGCATCGTCCCACGGATAAACCCGCTCTTGCAGGTCATAAATGCGCTGAAAGCCCTCACGGCGGGCCACCATCACTTCTCCAATGTCAAACAGGTATTCCAGCGCCACTTTCTCGGCCTTCCAGTTCCACCACCCCCCTTTGTCGCCATCAGCCCGCTCAAAGTCTGCCGACCTCACCGCGCCATGGGTGCGTACATGCGTGCGCACTTTTTCCAGTGTGTCGGCAGTCATGTTGCGGCTAAACCATTCTCTGCCTCTACCGCGCCGCTCCAACATAAAACGGCGATGATACGCAAAATCCTCGATGGGCAAAAAACAAGCGGCGTGTGACCAGTATTCAAACAGCTGCCCCCCTGCCAGCACATCGGTGAGCCAAGCCGTGGGATGCGACCCGATACGACTGTGCAGCACCAGATATGGACTGCGGTTGACCACACTGATGGTATCGATTTGCAGCACGTGCATCCGTCGGATGGTGTCAAGCACATCCGCAGGCGTGGGATTGACCGGCGGAGCATCGATCAATCCCTGTGCATGCAGCAGCGCCGTGCGAGCATGGTCAAGCGACAGGTGCAGTGCTGGCATGATGGTTTCCCTCTCGCGGGGCAATTTTGGAAAATAAGTTCTATATTATAAGGGATTATGCCAGCGGTTTCAACTCTCCCAACAGGGTCGGCAGCAGCTCTGAGACGGTGGGATGAACGTGCACCGCGTTCTTCATCACCGTATAAGGCGCGCGAGCATACATCAGGTCGATGATGCTGTGGACGATTTCATCCCCGCCGATGCCGAAGATGGCAGCGCCCAAAAACAGCCCGCTGTCGGCATCCACCAGCACTTTCATCAGCCCAACGGTCTCGTCACGCTCTTTGGCCCGCGCAATGTCCCGCATCGGCTTGATTCCCATCAGCACGCGGCGGCCCAAAGCCCGCGCCTCTTGCTCGTTCATGCCCACCCGCCCCAACGGTGGGTCGACATAGACCCCATAAACGGTGATACGGTCAGACAAGCGCCTGCTGCCGCCCTCAAGGTTATCCATCACAATCTCGTGATCGTTCCATGATGTGTGCGTAAATGCGCCCCGACCATTGACATCGCCCAATGCCCACACGCCGGATGCGCTGGTCTGTAAGTGGTCATCTACCGTGATATAGCCACGCGCATCGGTCTGGATGCCGGCGCTGTCGAGGTTGAGCGCATCAGAATTGGGACGGCGGCCCACCGCTACCAGCAAGTGCGACCCATAAACGGCATGGGCTTGCCCACCGGTCTCAACCATCACACGTACCCCATCGTCTGCCGGCTCTACAGACAGGGTCTTGGTCTTGAGCAGCACGGTCACCCCCTCGGCCTGCATCAATTCGAGCGCGATTTGCGCAATATCGGCATCTTCGCGCCCCATAATTTGCGGCCCTTGCTCAATCACGGTGACTTTGCTGCCAAAACGCCGGAAGGCCTGCGCATATTCAAGACCAATATATCCCCCACCGATAATCACCAGATGACGCGGCAGTTCCTTAAGCTGCAACAGGCTGATGTTGTCGAGATAAGGCACACTGTCGATGCCGGGGATAGGCGGTATGAAGGCGCTTGCGCCTGTGTTGATATAAATACGTTCAGACTCGATTACCTCATCCCCAACGCGAACGCGGTTAGCCCCTTCAAAGCGAGCGTAATGGCGATAAATCGTCAGGTTTTCGATGCCGGTCAGCCAAGACTCCACCCCACCGCGAAACTGATTGACAATGGCATCCTTGCGCGCCATCACTTTGCCAAAGTCGATACTGATCGGGCCTGTCATCACACCAAAATCAGCACCACGGCGCGCCATATGCGCAGCACGAGCACTGGCGACGATGGTTTTGGTGGGGGAACAGCCCGAATTAATACACGTTCCGCCGATGTTTCCCCCCTCGGCCAGCGCGACCTTCCACCCCTTAGCGGTAAGCGCGCCGGCAAGGGGAAACCCTGCTTGACCAGACCCGATGATGATGGCGTCATATTTCATGCGTGAATTGCTCCGTAAATATTGAACGATAGGGGATGCGGCACATGCCCGCTTGTTAGATGAGGCCTTTACGGACATTCTTTCAGCAGGTATGACTTTTGGTTTATCCTTCACCTTACGACTGCCACCCCAACAAAAAACTCCCCGCCGGCAGATGCTGGCAGGGAGTTTGCGCTGTGGGTGGTGAAGAGGTGCGCGGCAGCTTTATAGCACGCGGTGGCAGGCCACCCAGTGCCCGGGTGAGACCTCGATTAGTTCGGGGTCAGGCTCGCGGAAGCAAGCATCCATGCGCACCGGACAGCGTGTGTTGAAGTTGCACCCATGCGGCGGATTGGCCGGGCTAGGCAGGTCACCGGTGATGAGGATGCGCTGGCGGTTTTCTTCCACCGTCGGGTCGGGCACGGGCACAGCCGAAAGCAGGGCCTGCGTATAGGGGTGCAGCGGGTTGTCATACAGCTCGTCGGTCGGTGCTAACTCAACGATCTTACCCAGATACATCACCGCCACGCGGTCGCAGATGTGACGCACCATCGACAAGTCATGGGCGATGAACAGATAGGTCAGGCCAAGTTCCTCTTGCAGGTCTTCCAGCAAGTTGACCACCTGCGCCTGAATCGACACGTCGAGGGCCGAAATCGGCTCGTCACACACGATGAACTTGGGGTTGAGGGCTAGCGCTCGGGCAATGCCGATGCGCTGGCGCTGCCCACCGCTGAACTCGTGCGGGTAGCGGTTGATGTAAAACGGGTTGAGGCCGACCTTTTCGAGCAGGCTCTCCACATATTCGCGCAGTTCTTTGCCGCGCTTGATGTTGTGAATCTGCAGCGGCTCGCTGACGATGCTGCCCACCGTCATACGCGGGTTGAGCGAGGCAAACGGGTCTTGAAAGATAATCTGCATCTCGCGGCGCAGGGTGCGCAGGTCATTGCCTTTCAGTTCGGTCAGCTCGCGGCCTTCAAATTTCACCGAGCCGGCAGTCGGGCGGTAAAGCTGAAGGATGGTGCGGCCCGTGGTGCTCTTGCCACACCCCGATTCGCCCACAAGGCCGAGCGTTTCGCCGCGATACACATCAAACGACACCCCATCAACGGCGCGCACCGCGCCAACCTGACGCTGGAAAACAATGCCGCTGGAGATCGGGAAGTGCTTCTTTAGCCCACGTACGCTGAGGATGACATCCTCTGTCTGCGACGGATTGGGCTTCAGCTCTGGTGCTGCTGCGGACATCGTTAACGTTTCCCTTCCAGCTTCTGCTGCTCACGAATTTTACGCAGGTCATACCATGCGGCGACCATATGGCCTTCTACACTGCCTTCTGCTTGGCGCAGGGGCGGGGTTTCCGTCCAGCAGCGATCGGTGCGGTAGGGATTGCGCGGGGCAAACGAGTCACCCACTGGCTCAACACGCATATCGGGGGGAGAACCCTCGATTTGAGTCAGGCGTTGACGGTTGTGACTCAGATCGAGGCGCGGCAGCGAGTTGAGCAGGCCCAGCGTATAGGCGTTGCGCGGGTCACGGAAGACCGACTTAATCGGCCCACGCTCGACGATGCGCCCACCATACATCACCTGAATGGTGTCGGCCATACCAGCCACCACCCCAAGGTCGTGGGTGATCCAAATCATCGCCATCTTCAGTTCTTTTTGCAGCTGCTTGACCAGCTCGATAATCTGCGCCTGAATCGTCACATCCAACGCAGTCGTCGGTTCGTCAGCAATCAAGAGTTTAGGGTTACAACTCAGCGCCATCGCAATCATGATGCGCTGACGCATCCCGCCCGAAAACTGGTGCGGGTAATTTTTGAGGCGCTTGCGCGCGTCAGGGATGCCGACCATATCGAGCAGTTCGGCAGCGCGGTTATCGGCCTGTGTATTATTCATGCCCAGATGCAGCTTGAGCGCCTCGGTGATTTGCGTCCCAACCGTCAGCACCGGATTGAGCGACGTCATCGGGTCCTGAAAAATCATGGCGATTTCGGCGCCGCGCACCAAGCGCATCTCTTCTTTGGACAGCTTAAGCAGGTCTCGCCCCTGAAACCACACTTCGCCGTTGGTGATTTTCCCCGGCGGCATCGGGATTAACCCCATAATCGACAGCGCATGCACGCTCTTACCGCTGCCCGACTCGCCCACTACCCCAAGGGTTTCGCCTTCGTTGAGCGTGTAGCTCACATCGTTGACGGCGTAAATCGTTCCCTCTTGGGTATGGAAGCGGGTGACGAGGTTTTTCACCTCCATCAATACGCCCACAATCCACCTCCTCCTGAACATTGAACTCTAGGTTATGGCTTACGCTGTTTGTCCATCTATTGCACTGCTTGTGTTGCTAAACCGCCAGCCAACGGTTTATATGGCTCTAGACGTTGCAAACCAAGGGATAGGATAACATCCGGCCCTGCCGGTGTGTGACAAATGTCACGAAATCTTGTCCCAAGTTAGCGCGTCTAAATTGTAGCTACTCGCGGGGTTCATCACAAGTTTTACTCTTGTTAACCTACGCTTGATATGCTCTTTACCTGCAACCCTAACACCGACCTAAAACCTACAGGAGTTTTCACCAGATGATGCCCATCGATTTCAGCCCAATCCACAAGCGTGAGGCCAAGATTATGGCGTGGGGCGCCGGCTTTGACCTGCCAACCCTGCGCGAGGCGGCCAATGCCAGCATCGACTTCATGCTCGACCTGATTGCAGACCTAAACGATGCCGATGTCACCTTTATCCCACACGACCCCGAAGCCAATGACCCCTATGCACCGGCAGAACTGCAAAACGTGGGATGGAGCATTGCCCACCTCATCCTGCACGTGACAGCCAGCACCGAAGAATATGCCTCGATTTCCTCGATTCTGGCCCGCGGCATCGACTTCCCCGCCGAGATGCGCCTGCGCTACGAGCCAGACTGGCAAACCACCACACAGACGGTGGATGAATGCCGTGCCCGCCTGCTCGAGTCAAAACGGATGCGCAACGCCTTTCTGGAAAGCTGGCCAGACCAACCTCACACCACCTCGCGCTGGCAGCGCAGTGAGCGCTTTGTGGAGATTTTTGGCGAGATGGACTACAAAAGCGCCTTCTTGATGGGCCTATCGCACGAGTACGGGCATCACGCTCAGCTGCAAGAGGCCAAGCGCCAAGCCCTTGAGGCGCGTCAGACCGCATAGCGCGCGTTCTGAGTCATCCACTGTTCCAGATACGCCAGTGTCAGCGCGGTATCAAGGGTTTGCCCGCCGCTGGCACTGGCCAGATAGCCCGGTGGGGTGCGCCCCATATAAATCACAGACTCAGGGGCATCAAAGGCATCTGCCGGCACAGGCGCACGCCCATCCACAATGCCGGCCACCATCCGTATCCCACCGGTGACGCAGGCACTGTGTACAGCCTCAAAGACCTTGGCCGTCTCACGGTGCCAGCCGCTGCCAAACGGTGTGATCAGTGTCGTCACCTGATAGAGCACATCCCGCTCCGCCAGCCTATCTTGGATAAACTGGGCAGATTGGGCGATTTCGCGGTCAAACACCTCTTGCGATAGGTCTCGACGCTGCCGCCCATCAGCCTCGTTAAACGGAAAGTGATTGGCCGTATGGGTGGCCAGCTCAAAGCCGTCTCGCACCCACTGCGCCATCGCATCCCAGCGAGCAGGGTCTTGGGCTTTGTCTGGCGCGGTAATCACACCAAAAACCGCTGTGCCGCCAGCACGCTCAATCCACGTTTTCATCCGTGCAAAATAATCAAAGCTCAGGTTGTCTGCCGCGCCGGTGATGTCATCAATGCTGATGATGACACACCCATCCACTGACTCGCCGGCCCGTGCTCGCCGAAAATACTCTGCATAGGTGATGGTATTCCAATCGCGCGCGGCAATCCCTTTCATCAGGCCATCGATGAACCCCTCGCGCGATTCACGACTATGCAGCATCAGACAGGGCGGCACAACCACCGGCAGCGGCGCAGTTGCCTCATCATCAGATTGCGCAGCAGTGGGCAGCTGCATCACCCCAGCCGCACCCACCAGCGCCATCCACCACAAAAATCGCCGGCGCGACAGTGTGTCATTCATGTTGATAACTTCCCCCCCAATTTATTCATCACCAAAGAGTTTTTCAGATGCCTATACAACACTTTAACTTACGCCGACGCATGGTTTTGATATTTTCTTGATGTCCTTAACATGGCCATTTTCGCCTTAAACTTCCCTCAGAGCGATTAGCCTTGTCAAGAACAAGGGACGGGTATATAGTCAAAACGCTGATGTAATTCTAATGCAAATTGCGCCAGAAACGGTCCATCAGCAGCCATTAACCTGACAACAAAGCGCGTCATCTTTTTGTGCTCTCGCACGCTTCCGGCGCATTCGTCCACAGACAGGAAATCACACAAAACCATGGGCAATTTCAGCATCCGCCGCACCCTCATCGGCGAACCGCTAGCGACGAGTCAAGCCCACCACCAGCGCCTTAGCAAGGCCAAGGCATTGGCGGTGTTCAGCTCGGACGCTTTGTCCTCCAGTTCATACGCCACCGAGGCGATCCTGCTCGTCCTGATCGCCGCAGGAACCGGTGCGCTGTCGGTCAGCTGGCCGATTGCGCTGGGCATCTCTGCCTTGCTGCTGATTGTGGCGTTCTCGTATTATCAAACCATCCACGCCTATCCCAACGGCGGCGGCGCCTACATCGTCAGCAAAGAAAACCTTGGCAAATGGCCGGGCCTGACTGCTGCGGCCTCGCTGCTGATCGACTATATCCTGACGGTGGCCGTATCGGTCTCTGCCGGCGTGGCCGCGCTGACCTCGGCCTTTCCAGAGCTGCGCGACTCACGCGTAATCATCGCCATCGTCATCGTCACCTTCATCACCCTGATGAACCTGCGTGGCGTCAAGGAGTCGGGCACATTCTTCAGCATCCCCACCTATGCGTTTGTGGTCGGTGTTCTGTTGATGATTGTGTGGGGTGTGATACGCATCGTCACAGGCAATGTGCCCGCACCGCTAGAAGGTCAATATATGATTGACCCCGAAGCGCTTGGGCAGGTGGGCGAAAGCCTGACGCTGTTCATCGTTCTGCGCGCCTTTAGCGCAGGGTGCACCGCATTAACCGGCATCGAGGCCATCAGCAACGGCATCCCCGCCTTCAAAGAACCAGAGAGCAAAAACGCTGGCCAAACCCTGATTATCATGGTGGCGCTGCTGTCCACGCTGTTCATCGGCATCACCTTCCTTGCCAACCACTACCCCATTGAGGTGCATCACCACGGTGGGCCGACAGTGCTGGCACAAATCAATGCCGAGGTGTTTGGCCTCAACACCCCGCTGTTCTATTATCTACAATTCGCCACACTGTTCATCCTATCGCTGGCGGCCAATACCGCGTTTGCAGACTTTCCGCGTCTGGCCTCGTTGATTGCGCGTGACCGCTATCTGCCGCGCCAGCTCACCAACTTTGGCGACCGTCTGGTGTATTCCAACGGCATCATCGTATTGGCTGTGTTGGCGTGCATGCTGATTGCGGTCTTTGACGCGCAAGAGCACAACCTGCTGCCGCTGTACGCTGTCGGTGTGTTCATCGGCTTTACCCTGTCGCAAAGCGGTATGGTGGTGCACTGGCTCAACGAGCGCAAAACCGAAGGGTTCGTCCCCACCCGCATGTGGCGCTTTAAACTGGGTATGAACGCCTTTGGCGCTTTCTGCACCTTTGCTGTCGGCATTGTGCTGATGGTGACCAAGTTCAGCGAAGGCGCGTGGCTGGTGATTGTGGCCCTGCCGCTGGTGATCGCCGTGATGGTCATCATTCACCGGCACTACAACGAGGTGGCCGCATCGCTGACGCTGGATGGCCTCGTGCCCACTGGCCCACGTACCGCCCGCCTCAAGGATCGCAATCACACCCCGATGGTGGTGATGATGAACAGCCTCAACCGCTGTTCGCTTCAGGCGCTCGATTATGCGCTGCAAATCTCTGATAACGTGCGTGCACTGGCCATCGCCGTAGAGCCAGAGCAAATCGCCATGCTGCGCAAACGCTGGAGTGATTGGCAGCTCGACAGCATCCCGCTGGACATCATCGAATCGCCGTTCCGCAACATCAGCGGCCCGCTCATCGACTATCTGCATAAGCGTGACGAGGCCGGCTCCGAAAAAATCCCGACCATTGTGGTTGTGCCAGAATTCGTGGTCAACAAATGGTGGGAAAAGTTCTTGCACAACGGCACAACCGGTATCATCCGCGCCGCCCTCTATCAAGACCAGATTGCGCGCGGACACGGCAGACCAGTGGTCTTTGTGCCTTATCGCATCGGTGATGCGCTCTATCAGCCCGATGTGGTCGGTCGCGTCGAAGGCCAGCCCAGCGCCGACTAACACCCGCAAAAAAACGCCCTCACACTATTGTGGGGGCGTTTTGCTGTGCCGCGGCCTAAACGGGTGGGCTATTCGCCCCGCGTTAGATAACGATGCACCAGCGCCTGAAAATGATGCACACCATTTTCGCGCAGCACACTAAAGCGCCCGCGGTCATAACTGCGCGAATTCAGGCCGCGCTGCACAATCTCGCAGATTTCGATGTCCTCTTGCTGGATTTCGTCGCTGAACTGGATGGTCTGCTGCATCGATTCCCAGCCCGCCCCAGTCCCGGGTTCTTCAAAATACCATTCAAAGATGGTCAGGGTGCGCTGATGGCCCAATGGCAGGATGATGTTGATGCTGATGTTATCGGGGTACACGTTGAGCATCACGTTGGGGAAAATCCAGTAATACAGCGCATCAGCCTCGTCATCGGTGCGAATGTAACGCCGGTCGCGCCCCTGAATCTGCCCCTCTTTGGCAGGACGAATCGGGGCATACTGACTGCTGTGCTCATCAAAGGTATCCACGCGATACTGATCGTAATCCAGCTCGCGGTATAGGCCCGGATGCGCCACCGGCACATGATACCCTTCTAGATAGTTATCGACATACACCTTCCAGTTGCAGTCAATCTCATAGTCACGCCGCTCAAAGGCGCGCATTTTGTCGATGTTAAACCCCTTGGCGCGCATCTCGGCATCGATTTGGCCATACGCCGTCTGCATCATCGGCGGGGCTTGTGGGTCGAGATTGACAAAGACAAACGGCCCCCACGCCTCCACCTTCACCGGTGGCAGACACACCTCATCCGCAGACCACGCCTGCACGCCTTCAAACTCTGGCGCACGCATCAGCTTGCCCTCAAGGTCATATGTCCAGCCGTGGTACATACATTGCAGCGACTTGCGATTGCCCTTACCGCTGGCCACTGTCGCCCCACGATGCCGACACACATTGTAGAAGGCGCGCAGCTCACCGCTAGTCGTGCGCGTCACCACCAGCGGCTCACCCACCACCTCACAGGTGAAGTAATCCCCAGCGCGCGCCACCATATCGGTGCGCCCGACGGGCTGCCATGTCTTCCAGAAGATTTTGTCTTTCTCGGCCTCCAAAAACGCCGGATCGAGATACCACCGCGAAGGCATCGTCTCGGCCCGTGCAAGGTCACTAGATGGGCTGTAATCCGATAGGTCAAGCGTCATAAATCCTCCGCCCGTTCAGCATAAACCACTCTTAGATTCGCTCATCTGTGCCGAAAAAAGCCCAGCAACAAGCTGTTCACCTGTTCAGCAGCATCATGCTGCACCCAGTGCGTTGCGTCGTCGATCATCACCAGCTGACCATCATCGCACATCTCTACACTCAGCTGAGCCATTTCGGCGCTCAAAAAGGCGTCTTGTTTACCCCACATCACCAGCGTGGGCACACGCACGCGCACATTGTCACTCAGTTTTGGCGGCTTCTGGACAATGGCGCGATACCAGTTAATCATGCCGGTCAGTGCGCCGCTGTGCGCCCATGCCTCGCGGTAGCGTTCCATATCATCATCGCTGAAGGTGTCCGGCTTGCCAGACCCCTTGATGGCGCGTACACCCATGCTGTACCCGCCCATGGCAAACAGCCACTCGGGCACAACCGGCATCTGAAAGCTAAAAACATACCAGCTCTTCAGCATCTGATGCAGGTTGCTGCGCACATAGCGCTGAAACACACTGGGGTGCGGCACGTTCATAATCGTCAAGCGCTTGAGTCGTTCGGGATACATGATGCCGACCGACCATGCCACCACAGCCCCCCAATCATGCCCAACCAGATACACTTGCCGATACCCCAGCGCATCCATCAAGCCGACCACATCGGCGGCCAGCTTATCCAACGTGTAGTTTTCGATGCCCTGCGGCTTGTCACTCTGGTTGTAGCCCCGCTGATCTGGCACGATAACGCGATACCCGGCCTCGACCAGCGCGGGTATCTGATGTCGCCAGCCATACCAAAACTCTGGAAAGCCGTGCAGCAAAATCACCGGTTCGCCATCTGCCGGGCCAGCCGTGACGACGTGTAGTGTCACGCCGTTAGTCTTGATCAAATGATGCTCTACCAACGAGTCAATGGATGCTTTAGCTGTCATGATGTCTGTTATCGCCTCCCCAAGGGTTTCTTTGCTGCGCCACTGCCCAACTTCGCACCAACCTCCGCGGTATCCAGCGACAGATCGCCCTGTGCCATCTTTTTGAAAAACTCGCCGTCGTACGGCCTAGACTTAATCACCACAGGCATCGGCACGGCATGTCCCATAATGATGGCCTGCTGCTTGGTATCAAGGCGCGCCAACACCTCGCGCAGGTTGCCCGCGCCGCTGATGCCATTGAGCACAGCCGCAATGTCGCGCTCGTTGTCCAGCAAAGCAGTTACGCGCGTCCCTATCTGGCTCATCACCTCTTCGTCGATGCCGCTGGGGCGCTGATCGACAATCAGCAGGGTCACTTTATATTTTCGCAGTTCTCGGGCGATAATGCCAAAAATGGTTTGGTCAGCAATGCCCGGGTCAAGGAACTTGTGCGCCTCTTCGATGGTGATAATCAGGTGCGGTGGCTGAAGGGTCGCATCGCCCAGCGACTGCTCGATTTTCTGCACATAGCGCTCGTGGATGCGGCGCGTGATATAGTTGGCCACAAGGATATAGGCGTCCACCGAATTGCCAAACTTACCAAATTCCACCACGATGGACTTGCGCTGCTCTGTGAGGGTGTTGATGATTTTTTCGACGCTGTCTACCGCCCCGTCACGCGCGAGGAAGTCCCAGCGTTCAAAGCGCTCCAGACGCCGCTTGAGGCCCTGAAGCGTCCCGGTCATGACGGGTGTCTCTTCGGCCAACATATCAAACTCGTCCTTGCTGGCATCCAAAATCCAGCGCACCCAATCTTCTTCAAAGCGCTTGTGCAGGGTAAATGCGGCATCAATCATGGCATCGCTAAAGTTCATGGTGTCGCGCAGCAGCACAATGTCTTCTGGAACGATGTCGGAATAGGGGATTTTGACCACAAAGTCGGCCCGTGACCCACGCCGGAGCGATGACTCATTGTCCAGTGTCACGATGATGACATGGTCATTAAACATCTGCTTGAGGCCCTGAACCGCACCACCTCCCCCCTCTGAAGTGCCGCCCCATCCATACTCCGAATGCATATCAAAAATCAGGCTGACGGCCTTGACCTGCTCACGCCGGCTCATAAAACCCGCCAACAAAATGCGCGTCAAAAAGCTCTTGCCCGTGCCGCTCTTGCCAAACACCCCGATCGAGCGCTCGGCCAGTCGGCGCAGGTCAAGGTTAATCTGGGTCTGCTCCAGTTCCAGCGGCGCCCCCACATTAAAGTGATGCGCATCTTCTTCGCCAAACACATCATTGACATCCTGTGCGCTGGCATCCAACACCGGCGCAAAATGCCCCGGGATGGTCTTAATCGGCTTGGGCTGCCCCTCGGGGTCAATCATCAGCTGCGGGGCAACGGTCACCGTGCCATAAGCCGCTGTCCCCAGATACACATCGCGCAAAAACGGGTCAGAAACATCCGGTGGGTCGTTCTGGATAGAGGGGTTGGCGGCCTGAAGCTGAACATCATTGATGATGCAGAAAAAGCGCCGGTTATCCTTGCCATGCACCACCACATAGCGCCCAACCGCAAGGTCTTCAACCGAACGACCCGCATCAAGGCGAACCGTTAACCCCTTGCTCAGCGACCCGCCAACCACCACCCCGATACGGTTAGCATCCAGCGCATCACGGCCATCAAGGCCGCGCCCATCGCCAAAATGATACGAATCGAACGAATCGTCCCGAAAGCTCATCTCTTATCCTCGGTTGTATATGGGAGTATCAGATGTACTAAGCGCCCAACAGCGCCAGCAAATGCGAGAGGCGCTTGAGGTCATTGGTCAGCAAACGGGCCAGCTGACGCCCACAGCGCACCCGATAGACTTCTCGTTCATGGTCGGGCCGGCAGTCGATGGCCACCCGCAGCGCGGTCGCCAATAGATCATCCGATGGGGCATCGCTGGCACTCAGCACCAATCGGAAGAAATCAAGGCGCTGGGTAAACTCGTATACTTCCCGTTCGGTCATCGGCCAGACCTCGCTCAGGCTCATGGGGGGGCGGGGCGGCAGGCTGTGGATATAGCCCTTGCCGTTGTGATACCCCACATTAATCACCCCTATCTCGACGGGAATCATGCGGTTCTCGCGCTGGTCGCGCATCACATTCGGGTTTACCGATTCGGCCATCACCAATTCGGCCACCATCAAATCGTCTTTAATCTCCACTGCCGAGACCAACCCAATCACCATCTGACGGTCGTCATTGGCCACCGGCGCGCGGACATACGCCCCAAAATCATGCGCGGGGCCGATGCGCGTGGAATGTGTGCCACAGTTAAAGCCGCGTGTGCTGGCGCGCAGGACGCGCCCAATGATTTCATCCATGCGTTTTTGCTCTCCGTGATGGACGCGCGCGTTAGGCTTGCCTATCGGGCGCTGCTTACCTCACGTATAACCGAAAGTTTGTTCGGTGTCAAATAACTGCCCTCATCAACAAAAAAGTCCCCCCGCCGATTGGCGAGAGGACTTATGGCATACGCTGTACGCCTGTTACGACTTCAGGAAGTTGCGCAGCACCGTCTGGAGGATGCCACCGTTCTTGTAGTACTCCACTTCCACCGGCGTATCAAGGCGGGCAGTGACCGTAAAGCGCTTTTCGCCGTTTGCGCCAGCGGCGATGACAGTCAGCTTGGCGCCCGGCTGAATGCTGTCATCCAACCCTTCGATGGTGAAGACCTCTGTCCCATCAAGGCCCAGCGACTGCCAGCTCTGCCCGTCTTCAAACACCAGCGGCAGCACGCCCATCATGACGAGGTTGCTGCGGTGGATGCGCTCAAAGCTCTGGGCGATGACAGCCTTCACACCCAGTAGGAAAGTGCCCTTGGCCGCCCAGTCGCGGCTGCTGCCCATGCCATAATCACGCCCAGCAAGGATAACCAGCGGCGTCCCATCGGCCTGATACTTCATGGCCGCATCATAGATAAACATCTGCTCACCGGTCGGCAGATACTTGGTATAGCCGCCTTCCACGTTATCCAGCATCTGGTTGCGGATGCGGATGTTGGCAAACGTGCCGCGCAGCATCACACGGTCATCACCGCGGCGCGCACCATAGCTGTTGAAGTCCTTCTTCTCGACCCCACGCGCCAGCAGATACTGTCCTGCCGGGCTGTTAGCGCTGATGGTACTGGCCGGGCTGATGTGGTCGGTGGTGATGCTGTCGCCAAACAGTGCCAGCGCGCGCGCACCGGCAATTGGGGCAACGCCCGGGGCATCGATGGGCATGTTCTGGAAGAACGGCGGCTCATGCACATAGGTGCTGTCCTCGCTCCACTCATAGACCTGCCCCTCGGCGGACGGGATGGCGTTCCACATCGGGTTACCGTTGTAGACGTTGCCATACTGCTCACGGTACATCTCGGCGGTGATGTTGCTGGCAACCACATCAAGGATTTCCTGCTGGGTTGGCCAGATGTCACGCAGATAGACCGGCTGATTATCGGTGCCATAGCCAATCGGCTCGGTCTCAAAGTCGATGTCTACCGTGCCGGCCAGCGCATAAGCCACCACTAGAGGCGGAGAAGCGAGGAAATTGGCCTTTACATCAGGATTGACGCGGCCCGTAAAGTTGCGGTTACCGCTGATGACCGCCGCGGCGACGAGGTCATTCTGATTGACTGCCGCGCTGACCTCGGTGGGCAGCGGGCCGCTGTTGCCGATGCAGGTGGTGCAGCCATACCCCACCGTCTGGAAGCCAACCTGATCCAGATACGGGGTCAAACCCGCCTGATCCAGATAGGCCGTCACCACTTTGCTGCCGGGGGCAAGGCTGGTCTTGACGTATGGTTTACGGGTCAGGCCCTTCTCCACCGCCTTCTTGGCCAGCAAGCCCGCGCCAATCATGACCGAAGGATTGCTGGTATTGGTGCAGCTGGTGATGGCCGCAATCACCACTGCCCCATGGCCGATGGTGCTGGTATGACCATTGACGATGGTGGCGGTGCGGCGCAGCGCGTCCTCGGACAGCGAATAGCCGCGCTTATCCACCGGCGCTTTCAGCGCCTCGGCAAAGGTTGGCTTCATGTCCCGCAGCAGAACGCGGTCTTGTGGGCGCTGCGGGCCTGCCAGTGACGGCTCAACCGTGCTCAAGTCAAGTTCCAGCGTATCGGTGAACAGCGGCTCGGGCGTGCTGTCGGTGCGGAACATGCCCTGTGCTTTGTTATAGGCCTCCACCAACGCCACCACCGACTCATCGCGACCGGTGCGCCGCAGATAGTTGAGCGTTTCATCGTCCACAGGGAAGAAGCCCATCGTCGCGCCATATTCTGGCGCCATGTTCGCGATGGTCGCGCGGTCGGGCAGGCTGAGGCTGCTCAGACCCGCGCCATAGAACTCCACAAACTTATCGACCACCCCCTTCTTGCGCAGCATCTGGGTGACAGTCAGCACAAGGTCGGTGGCCGTTGCGCCCTCGCGCAGTTGGCCGGTCAGCTTAAAGCCGATGACTTCTGGCATCAGCATATAAATCGGCTGACCCAGCATCGCAGCCTCGGCCTCGATGCCGCCAACCCCCCAGCCCAACACCCCCAGACCATTAATCATGGTGGTGTGGCTGTCTGTGCCCACCAGCGTATCGGGATAGGCCGTGCCATCCTCACCTTGCAGCACGCCCTTGGCCAGATACTCGATGTTGACCTGATGGATGATGCCGGTCGCCGGCGGGACGACGCGGAAATTTTGGAAGGCCTTTTGCCCCCAGTGCAAGAACTCGTAACGCTCACGGTTGCGCTCAAACTCGTATTCGGCATTGATGCGCAGCGCATCAGCCGACCCAAACGCATCCACTTGCACCGAGTGGTCAATCACCAAATCCACTGGGATAATCGGATTGATTTTGGCAGGGTCTCCCCCCATCCGCACCATCGCCGAGCGCAGGGCAGCAAGGTCAACCACGCACGGCACACCCGTGAAGTCCTGAAGCACCACGCGCGCCGGCTTGAACGGGATTTCGGGGCGTTCGGCGGCCTTAGGGTCCCATCCCGCAAGATTTTTGACATCCTGCTCGCTGACCTCATAATTATCGAGGTGACGAAGGGCGTTCTCAAGCAGAATTTTAATGCTGAACGGCAGTCGATCAAGATGACCAATGCCCAACTCTTGCAAGCGGGAGAGTCGGTAAAACGGGACTGTTTGCCCCTCCACCGACAGTGTGCTGCGCGCGCCGAACACATCGAGTTTTGTCGCCATAGGGTCTCCCTTTGGTTTTACCGTCGAACACGCTTTTATTTTACTCAAGGCAAATTGGTTTTTATAGCGCGGGTGTAGACCATTCCCACAAATTTCAATCTTATCTGGCATAATCGCCGATTATCATTACGATATATGCTATAATTAACAGCAAATTTGCATCACAGACCATTGGCTTATCGCTATTCAGCAAGCTCTGGCGTGTTCAGGGAAAGCTTGATATGGACGTTCACGAACCCAATTTTCAGGCCCGCCTGAAGCAGCTGGAGCAAATCGAAACCGAGTACCGCCAGCTGTGCCTGCTCATTGATGCCGCAGCAGCCAATCACAGCTTCGAGTCCATGGCGGTTGATGCTGTTTTGCACACCGACCCCCAAACACACCACATCATTGAGGCCAATGCAGCAGCCCTAGCGCTGTTGGGATGCCCGCTTGAAGCCTTGATAGGTCAGTTCATCGAGGCCATAGAAGTCGCTGACCCCGCTGCTCCTGTTGCCGAGCATTACATCGAGAATGCGCTGGAGATGCAGTTTTATCGCTGCTTCTACCGTCACGCCAACGGGGATTTGATACCTGTCACCGTCGAACGGCGCACCATTGAGCGAGATGGACACCAAAGCACATATATTTTGCGCAGTCACAAGCCCTATCACCGCCTGCTGCGCGAGCTTCACCGGCGCGAAGATACCGATTATCAGTTTCGCGAGCGGTTAAAGTCCATCAACGAGATTAATCTATCCCTAAGCGACGTACCCACCTCGCACGAGCTGTGCCGCAGCGCCATCCAGATGGGTGTTCAGCGGTTGGGTTTCGATCGCATCAGTATCTGGTTTCTGGACAAAGCCAGCAAGCGTATGATCGGCACATTTGGCGTGGACGAACAGGGGCATCTGCGCGACGAAAGCGCCATGAACTGGTCTTACGAAGGAACGCACATTGAGCGCTTTGTACAGGGCAATCACGAGCCGGTAGTCCGCCACGACGATGCCCCAATTTTCAATGACCGCTCCGAGATTGTGGGCTATGGGTGGCATATCTCTGTCCCCTTACTGCATCACGGCGCATTTGTCGGGTTTATGTCTGCCGATAATCATCTGCAAAAACAGCCGATGAAAGGCTATCAACCAGAACTACTGCGCATTTATGGGGCCCCCATCGGGCATCTGGTGACCCACCTGCGCAACCAAGAGGCCGCCCGCCACCTCGAAGAGACCGTCCGCACCCAACAAGGACAGATGCGTCTGTTGGAGGCCTTTCTCACTCACATCGGTCACGATTTTCGCACCCCGCTCACCGTCATCAACACCAATACCTATCTGCTGCACAAATCGCAAGATAACGACCGGCGCGCCCAGCTTGCCCAGTCCATTCAAGATCAGGTCATGCACATCAACCGTGTTATCGGTGAGATGGGAGACCTGCTAAAGCTGGAAGACCAAGCCTATCTCGATTTCAAGATGGTCAACCTAAATACGCTTATCCGCGAGGTGGTACAAGAATTCGGCGTGATGGCCGAGGCCAAACAAATCGCCCTGCATTATACCGATCATCTGCCGCACAGCGTAAAGGCAGATCCAATCTGGTTGGCACGGGCACTGGGTGAACTGATCGAAAACGCCATCCAGTACACAGAGGAGGGCGGCACGGTAGATGTCCGTATGACGATTGATGCACAGCAAATCAACATCATCATCCAAGACTCTGGCATCGGGATTGACCCCGCCAACCTCGCGCATATCTTTCAACCGCTGTATCGCGTCAATCAAGCCCGCACTGAGCGCAATACAGGGCTAGGTCTGGCGATTGCGCTGCGGGTGCTGCGTGCGCACAATGGCGACATCGAGGTCGAAAGTGTCATCGGGCGGGGCAGCACATTTACCATGCACCTGCCGGCGGCCTAAGGTGCTAGGGTAATCGCTTCAAAATCAGCCACTGGTTCATGAGAGGGTAAAATGGTACGTGGGGGCGCATCGCGATGCGCCCGTGACGTCGGGCAGTTCACGAACTGCCCCTACAAAACCCATCGCGATGTGTTTTGACCTTACCAGAAAATTTGAAGCGATTGCCCTGCCTAAGGTTCACAGCGCTCCCCATTAACGCACAATTTATGCTATAGTAGGAATCATCGTATCCCATGGGCGTGTATGGGACAAACTCTGCCCCTCATTTTCGCCCGATAGGACAACATGGACGCCCGATTATTCCTCGAAGCCGCTGCCGCCGCCCCGCTTGACCCCAACGCCGCCTCTGGGACTGGCTCGATTGGGGGGATGCTGTTCTACATCGCCATTGCGCTCGGCTTCTCATTCATGTGCTCCCTGCTCGAAGCGACCCTGCTTTCATCCTCCCCCGCCTATATCGAAACCCTCGTACATAAGGGCCAGCGCACTGGGCTGCTGATGCAGCACCACAAAGAAAACCTCGAACTCACCATCAGCGCCATCCTCACCCTCAACACTTTTGCCCACACCATCGGCGCTGCCGGCGCAGGGGCTGAAGCAGTTGCCGTGTTTGGCGATGCGCTGTTCGGCGTCATCTCGTTTACGCTGACGATGATCATCCTGCTGTTTTCGGAGATTTTGCCCAAGACCATCGGTGCGGCCTATTGGCGGCAGCTGCTGCCATTTGCCGCCTATACCCTACGGGTGATGGTGTGGCTGATGTATCCGCTGCTGCTGGGGATGAACTGGTTTGCCAAGCTGTTTAGCAAACAAGAAGATGAGCCAACCGTCTCGCGTTCCGATTTTGAGGCGCTGGCCAACATCGGGCAAGCCGAGGGCGAGATTGACGAGAGCGAGAACCGCGTGCTCAAGAATCTGCTGCGCCTCAACGACCTTCACGTCACCGATGCCATGACCCCACGCACGGTGCTGTTTGCCCTGCCCAGCGCCTTCACCGTGGCTGATGTGGCACAAAAACACCGCATCCTGCCCTATTCGCGCATTCCGGTTTACAACGATAAGATCGATGATATTGACGGCTTTGTGCTGCGCACCGACATCCTCAGCAAACTGGCCGATGACAGCGACAATGTGCGCCTTGCCGACCTCAAGCGCCCCATCCACTCCATCCCCGAAACCCTACCGATGGACAAAGCCCTCGACATCCTTGTCAAACAAGGGCAGCACATCCTGCTGGTGTTTGATGAATATGGCGGCACAGCAGGCATCATCACGCTAGAAGATGTGCTAGAGCAGCTGCTGGGTACAGAAATCATGGATGAAACCGATGCTGTGCGCGATACCCGCGCCGAAGCGGCTGTGCGTGCCCGCCGCCGCATGGCCGAAATCGGTGTAAACTCAAGTTTTGGTGATATCACAGGAGACCTGCCCGATGGATCCGCTGGATCAACCCCCGCGCCAAAGCCTTCGTAAAACCACCAACAGCGCCCAGAAGACCCCCGCAGCGCCAGATATAGGCCTAAGCGAAGACGAAATCCGCGCCCGGGCACAGTCGCTGCGACGCGTCACCGCCCCATCCGAGCGCGGTGTGGTTGGCGCGGTGGGCAGCGCTGCGGTGGGCACGGTCGAGGGCGTAATCACGCGCCTGCTGCGTCTGCTGCGCCTGCCCATCGCCATCCTTGCCGGCCTGTGGGTGGTGTTCAACGTCCCCGGCATCGGCGGGTGGATTTTTGGGGTTCTGGCGACATTTGCCATCGCCTTTGGCCTCAATGCCCTGCTGCGCTGGCTGGATTTACGCGCCTATCGCCGCAAGATGGGCTGAGGCGACAATGCGCCGGCGCATAGGGCGCATCATACGGTCACGCCGCCTGTGGCTGGGGATGCTGGGTGCAGTGATGCTCAGCATCGCCGGCCTTGCGGCGTGGCTTTTGCCAGATTTGCCCGACCTTAATCGGCTGGATGATGGCCTAAAGCGCCCCTCCACCCGCATCTTTGACCGTCACGGCGCTCTGCTGTATGAGATTCTGCCCCCAGAGCAAGGGCGCAATACCCCCATCTCCCTACAAGACATCCCGCACCACTGCCAGCAGGCTGTTATCGCCACCGAAGATGCCGGATTCTATACCCATCCGGGCGTGGATGCTGCCGGCGTGCTGCGCGCACTGTGGATAAACCTGCGCGGTGGCGATGTGTTGGCCGGTGGCAGCACCATCACGCAGCAAGTAGCCCGCATGGTGTTTCTGGATGCCACCGACCGCAGCCTGAAGCGCAAACTTCAAGAGATGCTGCTGGCGCTGCGCCTAGAAACCGCCTACAGCAAAGACGAAGTACTGGCGCTTTATCTCAATCAAGCCTATTTTGGCACACAAGCCTATGGCATCGAGGCGGCGGCTCGTGCCTATTTTGCCAAGCCCGCTGCCCAGTTGTCCCTATCACAGTGCGCGCTGCTGGCCGGCTTACTGCAAGCCCCCGCCCTCTACGACCCGCGCCTAAACCCCGATGCCGCCCGCGAACGACAAGGGGTGACGCTGCGCCTGATGTTTGAGCGCGGCATCATCACCGCGCCAGAAGCGGCACGTGCGCTGGATGAACCATGGGCTTTGGCCAGTGTGCCCTTCCCCATCCGTGCGCCGCACTTTGTGATGATGGTGTGGGCACAGCTCCAGCGCGACTATCCCGACAACCTCTATGGCCTTGATGTCTATACCACCCTTGACCTTGGATGGCAGGAATCGGCAGAACGCATCGTCAATCAGCAATTGGGCCGCCTTAATGACCCTAACCGTCCAGACCGTCCCCCAGCCAACGCCGACAGCGCAGCGCTGGTGGCCCTTCATCCGCGCACGGGTGAGGTCTTGGCCCTGTTGGGCAGCCCTGATTATTTTGACGCGCGCATCAGCGGGGCGGTCAATGCAGCCCTCGCGCTGCGTCAGCCGGGCAGTACCCTCAAACCGTTCACCTATGCCCTGACGATGTCTCCTACCCGCCCTACCCCATGGACAGGCGCAACCCTCATCCACGACGTGGCTACCGCCTTCACCACCGGTAGAGGTGAACTGTACGTGCCCAACAACTATGGCGGCGCAGAACACGGATGGGTTACGCTGCGCGAGGCGTTGGCTTCGTCTTATAATATCCCCGCCGTCGTTGCGCTGGAATCGGTGGGAGTGCCGGCATTGGTAGAGCTGGCCAGCCGCGCAGGCATGACCTCGCTGGCAGAAAACCCATACCTCGACCTCGCTGTTACCCTTGGCGGTGGTGAGGTGCGTCTGCTGTCGCTGACACAGGCCTACGCGATATTTGCAAACGGCGGTTATCGGATAGACCCTGTTCTCATTCGCCAGATTGAGACCCGTGATGGCACACGCCTATACCGCTATGCTCCTCACCCCCCAAGTGAACGCCTGATTGATGCGCGCGTGGCATGGATGATTACCGACATCCTTGGGGATGAAGAGGCGCGGACGCCGGCTTTTGGGCGGGGCAGCCCGCTTAATCTGGGCCGGCCAGCCGCCGCCAAGACCGGCACGACCACCGACGCACGCGATAATTGGGTGGTCGGGTATACCCCCTCAGTCGTGGTGGGAGTGTGGGTTGGCAACCCTGATAACCGCCCGATGATTGCGGCCACCGGCATAAGCGGCGCAGGGCCAATCTGGCATCACTTCATGCAGCAAATCTTAGCAGGCACACCGGTTGAGGTCTTTTCTCGGCCCGAGGGTCTTACCCGCTTGCCCGCCTGCCAGAACCCAGACTGCACCTCGCGCCGACCAGAATGGGCCATCGACGGTACACAACCCCTCGTGCTGGTGGCGGACTCCTCATCCGACGGCACGCCCCGCATCCAATCCCCTTTCGACGGCGGGGTGTATCAAATCAATGCGGCCACCCCACGGCAGACCCAACGCCTGCGCCTTGAGGTCAATGTGCCGGCATCTGTCGGCGTGGATTGGGTGCTCAACGGACAGGTCATCGCCAGCGGCCCCCGCACGTGGTGGCCTCTAGAAGCCGGTGACTATCAGCTGTTTGCCCGCCTGACCGAAACAGACGGGCGCACTCATCAGAGTGCGCCCATTCAGTTCAGCGTGATTGCCCCTTAAGCAGCAGCTTTATAAGTCAAGGTTGACGCGCATCAGCTTCTCTTCCGAGTCAAACTTTTGCTTGAAGCCCAGCGCTTTGTTGATTTTGAGCATCCCGACGTTTTCTTGCAGCACATACGCCCAGATGGTCTTGAGGCGCTCCTCACGCCCCCACTCAATCAACAGCTTCAACAGTTCCGTGCCTAGCCCCTGCTTCTGATACAAATCGCTGATGAGCAGGCCATATTCAGCCTCGGAACGTCCGTGAGTTTTGGTCAACCGTCCGATGCCGAGGATTTCAGGGTCGCCGTTGGCATCAATACGTGTGGCAACCAGCGCCATCTCACGATCATAATCGATAAACGACAGACGGCTTAGGCGGTCATGGTTGACCCGCTGGCCCAGCTTCATCATCGAAAAGTAGCGCAAATACACCGAGCGCTCCGACAGGTTCTCATGGAACTTCACCAGCAAAGGCTCATCTTCAGGCCGGATTGGGCGGATTTCCAGCAAGTCGCCACTCTTACTCACCCACGAGCGCACCAGCTGCCGTGGATAGGGGCGGATGGCCGGGCGCGGCAGGCTCTCGACTGGCGTCTCGGCGGGGAACAACACCATGCGGGCGTCCAATGCCACCAGCCGTTCGTGCGAGACCAACAGCGGATTGATGTCGATTTCCTGAATCCACGGCTGCTCAACCACCAGCTGGCTAAAGCGCACCAACAGGCGCTCCAGCGCGGTCATATCGACCGGAGGACGACCGCGCACCCCTTTGAACGCCTCATAAATTTTGGTCTGTTCCATCATGCGGCGTGCAAGGGTGGTATTGAGCGGCGGCAGGCCCAACGCGCGGTCTTTATAGATTTCCACCAGCTGCCCACCCGTGCCAAACAGCAGCACAGGCCCAAATTGCGGGTCGATGCTGCTGCCAAGGATCACCTCATAGCCTTCGAGGCGAATCATCGGCTGAACGCTCACCCCCTGAAAGTGCTCCGCCCCCACCTTGTCCGATACGCTGTCATAAATCTGGTTGAAGGCACGTACAACCGCATCTGGGCCTGTCAGGTTGAGCACCACCCCACCGACATCGGTTTTGTGGGTGATGGTTTCGCTGTGCAGCTTGAGAACCACTGGATAGCTGATTTTGTTGGCCGCCGCCACAGCTTCTTCGGCGGTGGCCGCCACGATATTGGCCACCGTGGGGATGCGATAAGCCGCCAGCACACGCTTGGCCTCGTCCTCGGTGAGCAGCGTGCGGCCTTGTGCCCGCGCCGTCTCCATGATGGCCTCAACCGCGGCGCGGTCGGGGGCATCGCCATAACGGTCATCTGGCAGGGTTGGCGTCTCATACAGGCCTTTCAGGCTGTAATCATAGCGCCACATATAGTTGAACAAGCGCACCGCTGTATCTGGATACTGAAAGGTCGGGATGCCGGCATCGTTGAGGATAGCCTCCCCCTCGGCGATAGCCTCGCCGCCCATCCATGATGCCAGCACCGGTTTGCCTTCAATTTTGGCATAAGGCGCCAGACGTTTGGCGGTGGCTGTGGGGTCGGTCATAGCCTGTGGGGTCAAAATCACCAGCAAGCCGTCATTGTTGGGGTCGGCAGCGGCGATTTCGAGCGCCTTGGCGTAGCGCTCCGGATCGGCATCGCCAAGGATATCGATGGGGTTGTTGTGACTCCATGCATCGGGCAAGAACCCGTTTAGGCGCTGCATGGTCTCTGGGCTGATGTCGGCCAGTTCACCTCCATCCAGAATCAGTGCGTCGGTGGCCAATACGCCCGGGCCGCCGGCATTGGTGACAATGCTCAGGCGGCGGCCCTGCGCGCGCGGCTGCTTGGCCAACACCTCGCTGATATAAAACACATCGCTGATACGTTCCACACGCAGCACACCGATGCGACGCAGCGCAGCAGCAAACACATCATCACTGCCAGTCATGCTGCCGGTATGAGACGCCGCTGCTGCTGCCGCCGCCGCAGTACGCCCCGCTTTAATCACGATAATTGGCTTGCGACGAGCAACCTCGCGGGCCGCACTCAGAAAAGCGCGGGCATCGCCAATGCTCTCCATATAAATCACGATGGATTGGGTGTTTGGGTCGTCGCCCAGATAATAAATCAGGTCGGCCCACCCCACATCCAGCATCGAGCCGATGCTGATAAAGGCGCTAAAACCCACCTTCTCGCGGAAAGACCAGTCCAGCACACTGGTGCAAATCGCACCCGACTGGCTGATAAACGCCACATTGCCCGCGTTGGCCGTCGCGCCGGCAAACGTGGCATTATAATGCCCGCGCGGCATCATCACGCCAAGGCAGTTCGGCCCGATGATGCGCATCTTGTCGCCGGCAATCGCAAGGATTTCATCCTCTAGAGCCTTACCCGCCGGGCCAGTCTCCTTAAAGCCTGCCGAGATGATGACAGCGCCTTTCACCCCGTTTTCCACACACTCGCGCACAATGGCGGGCACAGATGGCGCAGGCGTGACAATCACGGCACAGTCTATCGTGTCGGGCACTTCGCTGATGGACTTATAAGCACGCACGCCCAACACACTCTTGCGCGTCGGGCTGACCGGATAGACCGTGCCACCAAACGGGTTAGAAATCAGGTTGTACAGGATGGTGCGCCCCACCGAGCCGGGCTTCTCGGTCGCACCAATCACCGCGACTGAACGCGGTTTCAAAATCGGGTCTAGGGGGTGCTGGTCGCCGGTCTGGGAGTTGGGGTTAGACGACATTGGGGGTTTATCCTCTCAGCCAATCGGTTTGAGTCATGCTTTCTATTGTACCGCATCACCCCTCACCCTAACATTGTGACGGATGTCACAAGATTAAATGAAACTGAGCAAAAACTCATCACAGGTACTGATACAACACTTATCCACATACGTTAGACTTTGTCACACATCATGACCAAACACGGAGTATTTTATCGATGTCTCTCTCAGCTTGGACAGCCCAACACATCCCCGACCAAACCGGAAAAATCGCAGTCATCACCGGCGCAAACAGCGGCCTCGGCTACGAATCGGCCTTGGCGTTGGCGGCCAAGGGCGCGCATGTGGTGATGGCCTGCCGCAACCCACAGCGCGCGCAGCAGGCCCAAGAGGCGCTGCTGCAACAGGTGCCCAATGCATCCGTCGAATTGGCTGCGCTTGACCTTGGCAGCTTGGCATCGGTGCGCGCATTTGCAGAGGCCTTCGGGCAGCGCCATTCCCGCCTAGACATCCTGATTAACAATGCGGGTTTGATGGCCATCCCCAAACAATTCACTGCCGACGGGTTCGAGGCACAGTTTGGGGTCAATCACCTTGGCCATTACGCGCTAACCGGCCTGCTGATGCCGCGCCTGCTGGCGGCGCCGGGTAGTCGGGTTGTGAATGTCAGCAGTCAGGCCCACACCGCGGGCCGCATCCGCTTTGATAACCTGAAGGCCGAGAAGTCCTACAGTCGCTTTGGGGCGTATGCCCAGAGCAAGGTGGCCAATCTGCTGTTCACCCACGAGCTGCAAAAGCGCCTCGATCACGCGGGCGCGCCGGTGCTCAGCCTTGCCGCGCACCCCGGATTTGCGGCCACCAGCTTGTTTGAAACCGGCTTTGGCCCGCTGGACGCCCTCATGAAGTTTGGCGCTGGGGTCATTGGCCAGAGCGCAGCGGATGGCGCACTGCCACAGCTGTATGCCGCGACAGCGCCCGATGTACAGGGCGGTGAGTATTATGGACCAAACAAGGGCATGAAGGGCTATCCAACGCGCGTCACCCCATCATCCTATGCGATGGATGATGGCATCGCCGAACGGTTGTGGGACGTCAGTGAGCAGTTGACCGGCGTACGCTATCCCTTGCAGGTGATGGCCTAGGCCCGCAGCGCATCCGCAAACATGCCGGCGCTGTCATAACGGTCCTCAGGCCGCTTGGACAGCGCCTTGACCAGCGCAAAAGCCTGCAAGGCCGAAAGGCCCGAGTTATAGACGCGCGGGTCAGTTGGCGGCTGATTGAGGTGGGCAAACACCATCGCCGCCGCTGACGCATCAAACGGATGGCGTCCGGCCAGCAGCTGATAGGCAATCACGCCCAGCGCATAAATATCGGCACGGTGATCGATGTCCTTGGTGGTGCGGATTTGCTCTGGCGCGACGTAATTGAGCGTCCCGACAAAATCCCCCCCACCCGTCACCACCACCTCATCCCCCGCCGATTTGACCACGCCAAAGTCGGTCAGCACGGCATGGACGCCATCATCGGTCTGGCGCAGCAGAACATTGGCCGGTTTCACATCTCGGTGCACAAAGCCTGCCCCATGCACTGCATCCAGCGCCTGCGCCACATCACGGATGATGCGCAGCGCATCGGCATACAAAATCGGGATCAACTGCCCCATTCGATCGGCCAATGTGCGATGATTAAGCAGTTCCATCGCCAGATAATACTGCCCCTCGGCCATACCAGAAGCCACCAGTGAAACCACATTGGGATGAACAATCCGACGCAGCGCGTCCGCCTCGCGCTGAAAGCGCATCCGCGGCACCTGCTGCACCGAAAGCTCGGGACGCAGCAGCTTCATCGCCACTGTCTTACCACTGAGGGAATCCTGCGCGCTGTAGACCTCGCTCATAGCGCCGCGCCCCAGCAGCTGCCCAATCTGATACTGCCCCACCCGCTGCCCGCTGTAACGCCCGGGCAGTGCCGGGTTAACCGGCGGCGGCACATGCGATGAAATATGCTTGTCCGCCTCGTGCAGCCCCACGCGCAAGCCATACACATACTGGTCAATCAGCCCGCCCACCCAGCGCCGCAGCGGCACCGATACCAGCAGCATCAGCATCCCCGCCAGCACCGTCGGCCACCCCGACTCACTGCCAACCAAGCCCGTCAGCAGTGCGCTGAAGACAAAAAATCCACCAAGCCCCACCACACCCAGCATCCCCGCCGAGACGGTATAGACCAACGCACGGTTGATAACAAGGTCGGCATCCCACAGCCGATACCGCAGCAGCGAGAACGTGAACGCAATCGGCAAGCCCATATACAGCACAAACTGCGACAGCAGCGCCAGCAGTCCGCCCACCACAAACGCTGTGCCGGTCAGTGATGGGATAACCACCCGCTGTACTGCGCTGAGCGCTAATCCCCCCACCAGCAGCACACCGGCAAAAATCAGCCACTTCATCTGCTGACGCTCGATTTGCGGCAGCCGGCGATAGCGCCGCACCTGCAAACCTAGCCCGATGCTGCTGGCCATCAGCGCCAGAATGAGGATATACCCAAGGTCAACCCCCGTCAGCACCAGATTGCTCAACACGCCGCGCGGCAGCTCAATCGCCAGTGACAGCACCAACAGCCACTTGGCCCAGCGTGGATCAAAGCGCCCATTGGGCAGCAAATAAAGCGCCGAATAAGTGGTGACCAGCATCGCCAGCGTCAGCGGCATACTCACCCACTGAAAGCCGGCATCCAACGCTTGCAGCGTCTCGATGCTATAGGTGAGCTGAAAACCCAACAACGGCAGCATCAGACTGACCAGCAAGCCCATCCGATCATCGGAACGACGCCGGAAAATCAGCACCCCCACGCCGGTATACACCGTGACCAACAACAGCTCAATCAGCGGGCGCATCAGTGCCGCCACCGCAAAAGGCACTCCCGCACGTGCATATTCCTCAGCGGCACTGGCCGAAACCAAAAACGGCAAACACGGCTCTGTTTGGCACGGGGTCAGCCGTAGCACCGTATAAATGACAAGATTCAGTAACCCATAAATCAGGTTGAATGCAAAAACCAGCACCCATAACCGCCGCATCCAACGCAGGCGGTTGATGCGCATAATCTGGGTGGTGCGGGTGGGGTTTGTACGCTCTGCTGCCGTGTCAACACGGGTGGGACGTGTGGGTGATGAGGTCATAGATGTTGCCTGTGAGCACGTGCCAGTGTGTTAATGTCTCTAAATTTCAGACATTATAACACCGTACAAACCCCCCAACAAAAATATCTTATTGTTATTATGTTTCAAATTGAATTATACCACCATCAGCTGAGCGCTGCGGCAAACTCCCTCGCGCTGGCAAAGCGATCTTCGGGCTTTTTGGCAAGGGCTTTACGCACCGCCGCGCCGACAGACTTGGGCAGCGTCGGCACGATTTGCAGCGGGTCAGGCGCAGGCTGATTGAGATGGGCATACACCAGCTGTGCCGGATTCCCCTCGAACGGCAGGCGTCCGGTCAGCACCTGATAGGCAATCACCCCCAAGGCATAGATGTCAGCCTTGGCATCTACCTCGCGCGCGGCGATAATTTGCTCTGGCGCAATGTATTCGAGCGTCCCCATCACCGCATCACGGGTCAGGGCCTCGGTGCGGTCAGGCTGATGGGCAATGCCAAAGTCGGCCAACACCGCATCCATCCCCCCCTCACCCTCTCGCAGCAGGATATTGGACGGCTTAATATCGCGGTGAACCAGCCCTCGTCCATGTGCATAATCCAATGCGTCTGCTATCCCGCCTATTAGGCGGCGCGCTTCGTCTAGGGGCAGGGACTCACGCTGTCTGAGTAAGCTGCTCAGCGTCGGGCCATCCACATATTCCAGTGCCAGATAGCGCAGACCGTCGTTGGTCACCCCTTCGCTTAGCAGATGCACCACATTGGGGTGGTCAAGTCCGCGCATAATTTCTCCCTCACGGGTGAAGCGCGCCACACATTCGGCCTGTCCGGCCATCTCTGACGGCAGCAGCTTGATGGCCACCGAAGGGCTGCCAGCCTGACGCAGTGTCAGATAGACCTCCGCCATGCCGCCACGCCCCAAAATGCCCCCCAGCACCCATGATCCTACCGTTCGTCCGGTGTACATCCCTGCCGGCAGATTGGGATGGATGGGGTCATAACGATCATGGGTTTCGTTCTGGCGGCGTGCCAGCTCGTCCAATTCCACGCGAAACCCAAACACACGCCGATCGACAAAGCGAGCCAGACGCCGGCGAGTGGGCGTATACAGCGCCCCCACAGCCAATGTGCCAAGAAGCGTTGCCCCACCCGTCCACTCAACAGGCAGCACCCGTCCAGCCACAATCTGCATCACCCCCAGCACAGCAAAAAAGACCGCCGCAAGGAATACGCCCAGCACACCATATACCAGCGACCGATTGATGACGAAATCGGCTTCCCACAGGCGATAGCGCAAAATCGAAAACGCCATCCCCAGCGGCAGCATCAGCACCAGTCCATAATAGACCAGCGGCACGACAAACCCCAATATCACCAGTGATGGGCCGGTCAGTGTCGGCAGCAGCACCTCAAAGAAATTCGAGATGATGATGCTGAGCGTCGCCAGTGCCCCACCAATCACCACCCATTTAGTCTGCTGTCGTTCAATCGGCGTGGCGTGATAGCGCAGGCGCACCAGCTGGAACGCAAACCCTGCCAGCGCGATAAAGCCACCTGCTCCGGCCAAAATCGTCACCAAACTGCCGCGCTGCGACAGGTCTCCAAAATACACGCCTATCCCGCGTATCGTCACCTCATACGTCAGGATGGCGAACAACAACCACCGTGACCAGCGCGGCACAAACCGCCCATTGGGAAACAGATATAGTGTGGGATGAATGGTAAAAAAGAAGCCCAGTGCCGACACAAACCCAATTAACCGAAAGGCATCCGGGTCGAGCGTGATTAAGGTGCGCGTCACCGTGATGACGACGCGCGGGCCAAAGTGCAGCAGCATCAAGCTGGAAAGAAACCCCATCCAGTCATCAGACCGCCGGCGAAAAATCAGCGCGCCGACCACCATAAACACCGTTGCGCTCAACAGGTCAAGAATCGGGCGATACAGAGCCACCGCCGCCGGTGGCAGCCCAATCTGAGCCAGCTGATCCATCACTGCCGGCGAAACATCCGCCACACCACATCCGGCATCACAGGGAATCAACCCTAGGCGCACCCCAACCCACGCCCCCCAGTTGGCCAGATAATACAGCAGGTTAAAGACTGCCAGTACCACCCACGCCACCCGAAACAACCGCAGTCGATTGGGGTCGGTAATCCGCGTGATGGTGGTGTGGTGGGTACTGGTGGAAGAGGGACTGGACTGGGCCATATGCCGCCTAGATGAATGAAAGATGAATAATCACAACAATATTCAGACATAATAACACGAAATCGGGGGGTGTGCGCATCCACATCCCCCCGATTATGCCGTCATATACGGCAGATTATATTTCCAATGCCAGCGCAAACTCGCCCGCACTGGCAAAACGCTCCTCTGGTTTTTTGGCCAGCGCCTTTAACAAAGCAAGGGCCATCGATCGCGGCAGGTCACGCACCAAGTCACATGGGTCGGGCGGGGGCTGATTGAGATGGGCAAACAACATGGCCGCCGGTGGGCCTGCAAACGGGTGCTGCCCGGTGAGCAGTTGATAGGCAATCACCCCCAGCGCATAAATATCGGCTCGATGGTCAATTGAGCGCGAGGCCATAATCTGCTCTGGCGCGATATAGTCCAACGTCCCCACCAGATTTGATTCGGTCAAACCACCCGTCTGCTCCGAAACCAGCTTGGCGATGCCAAAATCGGTCAGAACCCCCTCGACACCCTCAGCGGTCGGACGCAGCAGGATGTTGGAGGGTTTGACATCGCGGTGCACAATGCCGGCAGCATGGGCTGCATCCAACGCACGGGCCACATCCCCTACCAGCGCCACCGCCTCGGCGCGCGAGAAGCCAGCCCCACGCTTGATGCGCTCGCTGAGGGTGTCCCCATCCACCAATTCCATCACCAGATAATGCAGGTCATCGGCCATCCCCGCACCCAGAATATGCACCACATTGGGATGGTCAAGCTGACGAAGCACCTCCGCCTCGCGCTGAAAACGCCCCAGCGGTTCTGCACGCTGAGCCAGTTCTGGCGGCAGCACCTTCACCGCCACGATGCGCTCGGTACGTGGCTCGCGCGCGGCATACACCTCGCCCATGCCCCCTTTACCCAGCAGTTCGCCCAATTCATAGCCGCCCACACGCTTGCCACTGTGCAGACCTGCTTTGGCCTCGCGCAGGGGGACGAAGCGTGTCTCGTTGGGCTGTTGGCGGCGAATGTCTCTCAGTTCCACACGCAAGCCATAAATCTGACGGTCAACGCGGCGCGCCAGCCACGTCCGTGCTGGATTGAACAACGCCGCCACTACAGCCGTCGAAACAACCAGCGGCAGCGTAGAGTCTGTGCCAATCACCCCAGCCAGCAGCGCCATCAGCGTAAAGAACAGCCCAAAAAACGTCGTCACCAGCGTCAACGTCAGGCCGGCATAGACCAACGCACGGTTGATGACAAGGTCGGCATCCCACAGGCGATAGCGCAGCATCGAAAAGGCAAACGCCAGCGGCAGCCCCATAAACAGCAGATACTGCGCCACCAAACCCAACAGGCCAAATACCACATAGGCCGTGCCGGTCATCAATGGCAGCACCTCGCGGTGGAAGGCACTCACCAGCAAACCTGCCAACAACAGCGCCACCGCCAAAATCACCCATTTGACCTGCTGCCGCTCGGTAGGAGACAGTTTTTGGTAGCGCTTGGTCTGAAAGATAAGGCCCACCGCCCCCAAAATCACCGCGCCAAACTGCATCAAGCTGGCATTTAGACCCAACTGCGGGAAATACAATGCCACACCACGCAGCAAAATCTCATAGACCAGCGTGATTACAAACGGCACAATCGACCAACGCGAATAAAACAACCCATTGGGGAACAGATAGAGGGTGCTGTACGCGGCCATAAACATAATCGACGTCAGCGACAAGCTCAAAATCGTTAGGTCGGGATACAGCTGCGGCAGCGTGCCGGCCACACCAGTCAGCCGAAAAGCCAGCACACACAGCATCAAGCTGGTCAGCACCCCCATCCAGTCATCTGAGCGGCGGCGAAAAATCACGACGCCTACCGTCATATAGACTGCCGCAACAATCGCCTCTAGTATCGGCCTCAGGATGCCTATCACCGCAAACGGCACGCCGCTGCCCTCATACAGCGCCACCGTGTCCACCGACATCTGCATGGCATTACACGGCTCAGCCAAACAGGGAGTCATGCGGTTGACGGTGAAAATGGAAAGCGTAACGATGCCAATCGAGGTACTGGTCAGCACAATCAAAACCCAAATCGCCCGCACAACCCTCAGTCGCTGCGTCTGAATGATACGGGTCGTACCGGTTTTGCCATACGTCGATGAAGCAGAGGAGTCGTTTTCCAGCGCAGAGGCCATCAGCATTGAGCTTTCGTCGAGGGACGGACAGGGCACATAAGCACCTCCATTTTAGCACACCTGAGCCATCTCAGTGCCCAAAAAACTACTCCCACTCAATGGTGGCGGGTGGCTTGCTGGTGATGTCATACAGCACACGGTTGATGCCCGACACCTCGTTGACAATGCGACTGCTCACCCGCGCCAACAGGGCATAGTCAAGGCGCGCCCAGTCCGCCGTCATAAAGTCGTCTGTAGCCACTGCGCGCAGTGCCGCCACCTCTTGATACGTGCGGTTATCCCCCATCACCCCCACGCTCTTGACCGGCAGCAGCACCACAAAGCACTGCGCGGTCAGCTGACTGGCGTCATAACGCATCAAACCAGCCTTTTCCAATTCTTCAATGAAGATGGCATCAGCGCGGCGCAGCGTCTCCAACCGATCCCATGTGATTTCACCCGGGCAGCGGATGCCAAGGCCCGGGCCAGGGAAAGGCTGCCGCCAGATGAGGGTATTGGGCAGGCCAAGCACCTCGCCCACCTTGCGCACCTCATCCTTAAATAGGTCTCGCAGCGGCTCGACCAGCGTGAACTTCTCGGCAAGGTCTGCCGGCAAACCACCCACATTGTGATGGCTCTTAATCACCTTACTCACCTTGCTGGCATGAGCGCTCTCAATCACATCTGGATAGATAGTACCCTGCCCCAAAAACCGCACACCTGCACCAGCTTGCTCTGAGGCCACCCGCGTAAACACATCGATAAAGGTCTTGCCAATGATTTTACGCTTGGCTTCGGGGTCGGTGACACCCGCTAATGCCCCCAAAAATTCTTCCGTCGCATTGATGGCAGTAAAATTGACGCCCCGCTGCTGCCCAAAGACCGCAGCGACCTGTTCCGGCTCGTTCAGGCGCATCATCCCCGTATTGACGAACACACACATCAATCGGTCGCCAATAGCCTGCTGGAGTAAGGCCGCCGCCACCGAAGAATCCACCCCGCCGCTCAGGGCCAGCAGCACGCGCCCATCTTCGCCCACCTGCTGCCGGATGCGCGAAACCGCGTCGTCAATAAACGCACCGGTGTTCCATTTGGCCTGACAGCCGCACACCCCTAGCACAAAATTGTGCAAAATGCGCGCGCCATGGACGGTATGCACCACTTCGGGGTGAAACTGCACCCCATACAGACCGCGCGCCTCATCGCCCATCGCCGCATACGGAGAGTTTCCACTCACGGCCAACGGCACAAACCCCGCCGGAGGCTGCTCAATGCGGTCACCGTGGCTCATCCATACCGACGAGGTTTCGGGCACCCCGTCGAATAACCGCCCACCATGGTGCATCAAGTCGGCACGCCCATACTCACGGTGTGTCGAGCCGGCCACCTGTCCACCCAACACATGCGTAAGTGCCTGCATCCCATAGCAAATCCCCAGCATCGGCAGGTTATCGGCCAGCAGTGCCGGAGGCAGCTGCGGTGCACCATCTTCATACACCGAGTTTGGGCCGCCGCTGAGGATGTAGCCCAACGGCGTATGGCGGCGAATCATCTCCAGCGGTGCATCAAACGGAAAGACCTCGGCATATACCCCCAATTCGCGCACGCGGCGGGCAATCAACTGGGTGTACTGCGAACCAAAATCCAGCACGGCGATACCGCCGGCACGCAAATCTGGAGCGGTCATAAACGGTGGGTGTCCTTTTGGGCTGATGGGCATGATGCCTGTCGATTATACGCGCCGTGCATCGGCATGGGCAGGGTTGGCACAGATAAAATACACACATTCTTTAATGGAATATTCCAGCATATAACCTCTATAATGAGCGCGGAATTATGCCATCCCATCACTCATCCCCATGTGCGGAGTTTGCTCTAACAATGTCATACACCATTGAAACCTATACCACTCATCCGGCTGTCGTGCAGACCTTTAACCTCGATTACGACTTGGTGAGCGAAATCCCACATTCCAACCGCGACTCACGCGCGGCCATCGATACCGCCCCATACGACAAGGTGTATCTCATCGATGTGTTCAACTTTCACATCACCATCGACGACATCATCCGTGGGGCCAACATTGTGGCACGCGGCGCAAACCCGCTCTGGCATCACCCCAAGCTCAAGCAGGTCATCCTTGTGACCGAGGACGAGACGCTGCGCATCGCTGCGGTGGGCATGTCTGCCGACGTCTTCGGCGGCCTCAAAGTGCCGGTCTTTGCCACGCTCGACGAAGCGCTGGCCTATGTGAGCGCCGAAGGCTAAAGCACCACACAGTCATCCCCATATCCCTGAGTCAAAAAAGGCGCGTTGTGCACACAACCCGCCTTTTTTGAGGCTAAACGCCCATCACGGACGAACCCAACGCCCGCTTTCGGCGTCAAATGTCCAGCCCGCCGGCGGACTGGGGTTGCAGCTGGCCGGCAGCGGCCCTTCGGTCTCATCAAAGACCACACGGGTTTCTTTGCCGGTCAGGTTGCGCACCAAACCAGAGACCAGCAAACTGGCCTGTGCACGCGCCTGCTGCAAAATCCCGCCCTCAATGGCTGATGCGCGGAACTCCAGCACCGCCAGATGCAGGGCAAAACGGCGCATCTCGTCGGTGTTGGCCGGACACGTCAGCGGCACCTCGCCAAGCACCTGATACTGCTGCGTATTGACCGGATCAATGGTGCAGGCAGTGAGCTTGGGTGACGGCAAGCGCACGGTATAGGTGTCACTGGCAGGGTCGTATGTAATGGACTCTGGCAAAACAGCACTCAGGTCAATGCCAGCTTCCACCGTCCCTTGAGCAACGTGCTTGGCGGTGATGTTGCAGATGCCGCGCACCCCATACCGCAGGTTCACGTCGAGGCCTGCGCGGGCCAGCTGCATCCGTACGGTGGTCAGTTCTCCCAGCGCCACGATGTCGCCAATCAGCACCTGCGGCGAGAGTGTTGCGGTAAAGGTGGGCGTCGGGGTCGGCGTGATGGTCGGCGTGAAAGTTGGAGTCGAGGTAAAGGTCGGCGTAGCGGTGGATGTCGGGGTCGCGGTAGCTGTGGCCGTGGCGGTTGCAGTCGCGGTTTCAGTCGGGATGCTCGAGGGGCTAAGCGTGGCTGTCGGTGTGCCGGTTGGCGTGATTTCTGCCGACATCAGCGCCCTACTCACCAGTGCATATCCACCCAACGCCACAACAATCAGCGCCAAAATCTGCAAAAACAACCCAACCGGCAGCGCTGTTCTACGCTGCGGTTGCCCTGCACTGGTGCGCGGGTTCTCCTGCGTATCCGATGCAGATGGTGGGGGATTTTGTGCAGTCATAATGCACCCCTCTCAGCCTTAAGCCACATTTATGGCTTTACCCAGCGCCCAGACTGCGAGTCAAACACCCATCCCCCCGGCGGGGTAGGGGAGCACGAGGCCGGCAACGGGGCTTCTCCCCCGGCAAATACAATGCGCACCGTGCTGTTGGTCAACCCTTGGATGAAGCTGGTCAGCACCAGCGAAGCTTGTGTACGGGCCTGATTCAATATTCCCCCTTCAAGTGCATCGTTGCGGAACGACTGCACCGCCAGATAACTGGCAAAACGGCGCATCTCGTCACGGTCAGCAGGACAAGTGACGGGGATGTCCCCAGAGACCGAATACTGCTGCATCGAGACAGGGTCAATGGTGCACGAGGTCAGGCGTGGGGGCGGCAGCGTGATGGTGTAGGTATCAGTGGCCGCGTCATACACAATGTCCTCTGGGCCGACACCACGCAAATCTATCCCCGCCTCAATCGTGCCTTCTGCCACATGCTTGGCGGTGATGTTACAGACGCCGCCAACGCCATAGCGCAGGTTCACGCTGATGTCGGCTTTGGCCACCTGCACACGCATCGACACCAGCTCGCCCAACGGTTCGATGCTGCGGATGATGGTGGGGGTATCAAAGTTGGTGATGCTGCCGGGCATCAAGATGCGGTTGATAAACCCACCGAGGTTGAACCCGCTGGCAAGCAGTGCCACTACTCCCCCCACGATGACCAGCAGTACCGCCAGCTGGATAAAACATCCCAACGAGAGCGGCCTCCCGATCGGCTTAGGGGTGACGTCGTTTTTGGGTTTTTGTTCGTCTGTCATATGCTCTCTCTCAAATGATGTGCATGGGGTTGCTGGCAACCTGTTTAATCAGGCCAAGATTAACACGTTTACGGCGCAAATCCTATCAATGTGGGGGTTAGTT
>DAOUCZ010000119.1:0-35899 GCA_034431675.1 Anaerolineae bacterium
GATGGCGGCGATCGATGGCAGCGGATTGCCGATTGGCTTGCATGTGGACAGTGCCCAACCGCATGAACTCACGCTGGCGGAAACCACCTTGAGCACGATTTCTGTCCCGCGCAACACGGGACGCCCCAAGACGCGACCAAAGGAACTGGTGGCGGACAAAGCCTACGACAGCGCTGATTTTCGCCGTAAGCTGCGCCGTCGGGGCATCAAGCCCACCATCCCGACCTTTGAGCGGCGCAGGCGCAAGCAGCCCAAGCGCGGTCGGCCTCTCTGTGCAGGAGCGGGCTACCGCCAACGCTGGAAAGTCGAGCGCTGCTTTGGTTGGATGGACAATTGTCGGCGTTTGGTGGTGCGTTATGACCGTCATCTGCATATCTACCGCGCGTTTTGTCTCGTCGCCGTCATTCTCTGGTGTGTTGACCGAATTTTGAAATAAGTTCTAGTGAAGAAATAATCAAACGAGACACCACCCAAAAGCTTTGGAAAAACTTATGGCAGAGATTGTGGTTCTTGAAGAGCAAGCTCGCACCTTGATCCGGCTTTAAGCCTCAGCCGGTGAAGAACTGCAAAGTTTATACGACGATGAACTGAACCAGATCAATGCTCGCCTACGGAATATGCACGTCACACGTGTCACGTTGTAGGCACAGACCATCGCCCAGCAGCAGGCCGACACCATGCAGTTGGTTAACGCTGCTCAGTAACGCTCGATGCGTTTTGGAAACAAGAAAGCCGGTACATCACAAATTGTGCACCGGCTCATGGGCAAAAAACGCCTATTGAGGTTTAACGGCGAGATTGTCGGCGTAGCAGAGGTGAATCGTCACCAACGCCGACACATCTGAGTTACCAGCCGCGGTGGGCGATTTTGTCGGCTTCGGACAGGCCGCTGACGTTGATTCCGACCATCGCTTCGCCGAGGTTGCGGCTGACGCGCGCCAGCACCTCGGGGTTGTTATAGTGGGTGACGGCCTCGACGATGGCCTTGGCCCGCTTGGCCGGGTCGCCGCTCTTAAAGATGCCGCTGCCGACGAATACCCCGTCCACGCCCAGCTGCATCATCAGGGCCGCGTCGGCGGGGGTGGCCACGCCGCCCGCCGCAAAGTTGACCACCGGCAGACGCCCCAGCGTGGCCACTTCTTTCACCAGCGCATAGGGGGCTTGGATGGTCTTGGCATAGGTGAACAGCTCGTCCTCGTCCATGGCCGTCAGCTTGCGGATTTCGCCCATCACCGCGCGGGCATGGCGCACCGCCTCGACCACGTCGCCTGTGCCGGCCTCGCCCTTGGTGCGGATCATCGCCGCGCCTTCGGCGATGCGCCGCAGGGCCTCGCCAAGGTTGCGCGCGCCGCACACAAACGGCACCTTAAACTTGTGCTTGTTGATGTGATGCTCTTCGTCGGCAGGGGTGAGCACTTCCGACTCGTCGATGTAGTCGATGCCGATGGCTTCTAGCACCTGCGCCTCGACAAAGTGCCCGATGCGCGCCTTGGCCATCACCGGGATCGAAACCGCCTTCATGATGCCCTCGATCATGTCGGGGTCGCTCATGCGCGCCACGCCGCCGTGCGCACGGATGTCGGCAGGGATGCGCTCCAGCGCCATCACCGCGCACGCGCCGGCGTCTTCGGCGATTTTGGCCTGTTCGGGGTTGACCACGTCCATGATGACCCCGCCCTTGAGCATCTGGGCAAGGCCGGCCTTCACCGTCCATGTGCCAGTGTTTTGACCGCTGCCGTTGTGGTTGCCGTTTTCACTCATGATTGTTTTCCTAACATTAAAATTCATCCATCGGGATAACCCTAGGCTAAAAAATCCAAGCCGCTGGATGTATGTCCATTTATAACCATTGTGTGGTGTAAACAAGTTAAGTCTATACATCCGCCGCATCGCCACCCATAATCGCCCGTGATTCTCTCATTCTGCCTGCCGGACGGATTTATGCGCCGAGACGCCGCCATCATCGCTTTGTTGTTTTTGCTGCCGCTGATTTTGTTCTGGCCGCAGACGGTGGGGGGCAAAACGCTGCTGCCCGCTGAGAATCTGTATCAGTGGGAGCCATACTACACCTATCGCGCTGAGGCCGGTGTGCCAGAACAGCCGCACAACCATCTGTTGAGCGACCTTGTGCTGCAAAACATGCAGTGGAAGGCGCTGATGCGTGATGAGCTGGCGCGCGGCGAGTTCCCACTGTGGAATCCGCACCAGTTTGGCGGCATCCCGTTCCATGCCGCTGGCCAGCAGCAGGTGATTTATCCGCTGAGTGTGCTGTTTTATGCGCTGCCGCTGGCGGCGTCGTATGGTTGGTTTACGGTGGTGAACCTGTGGCTGGCCGGCGTGTTTATGTATTGGTTTGTGCGCGCGCTGGGGGTGGGCCGCTTTGGGGCTGCCATCGCCGGCATCACCTATCAGCTGTGCGGGATGTTTGCGGCCAGCGCTTTGTTCCCGATGATTATCGGGGCTTCGGTGTGGCTGCCGCTGATTTTGCAGATGTGCGAGTATGTGCTGCGTCGGCAGACGTGGCGCGGCATCGAGGCCACGCCGGCATGGGTGAGCATCGGAGCGGCGGCGCTGGCGTGCAGCGTGTTGAGCGGCCATGCTGAGCTGATGATTTATACCTTGTTGATTGCAGGATATTACAGCGCGGTGCGGCTGTTGGGGCTGTGGTGGGCCGAGCGGCGTGTGCCGATTGGGCGGGCGGTTTGGCTGATTGGGATGGTCGGGTTGGGCTTGGCGCTGTCGATGGCGCAGCTTGTGCCGCTGCTGGAGCATGTGCAGACCAATTGGCGGGCCGAGCGCAGCAGCTTAGAGACGGTGTTGAGCTATGCCCATCCCTCGCGTGATGTGGTGCAATATGTGCTGCCCAACTTTTATGGCAGTCCGGCGCATCATGGCTATTGGGATGTGCTGGGGGGCTGGCAGTGGGTGGATGCGCCGCCCAACGCCGAGGGCCGGCAGGTCATCGATTGGGGCATCAAAAATTATGTCGAGGCGGCGCTGTATGTGGGGATTTTGCCGCTGATTTTGAGCGTGTTTGCGTTGGTGACGGCAGGGCGAGACCGCACGCGCTGGACGTTTGCCGGCCTTGGCGTGCTGAGCGCGTCGTTTATGTTTGGCCTGCCCACCTATGCCTTGATTTATGTGCTGCCGGGGATTAACCAGCTGAATTCGCCGTTTCGCTGGGTGTATGGGGTGACGGTGGCGGTGTGTGTGCTGGCGGGGTTTGGGGCGGACGCGCTGCATCGTCACCGCGGGTTGGCGCGCTATTTTGGCTGGGCGATGATTGGCACAGGGGGGATGCAGCTGATTGGGCTGGTGGCGGCTTATGCCACGTTTGAGCTGTGGTCGCCGCTGGCCGAGGCGGTGCTGCGCGATGTCGAGCGTTGGGCGGATGCCTTCAGCGACGTTCGGATGTTCTTTGGCTATCTTGCCCCGCAGGTGCTGACGCTGGCGCTGGTGCTGGTGGGCGGCGGGGCGGCGGTGCTGGCTTGTCACGCGGACGAGGCGCGGGTGCGCTGGGGGCAGGTGCTGGCGGTGCTGGTGCTTGCTGCCGACCTGCTGGCCGCCTCGTGGGGGTTCAATGCCGCCAGCGAGCCGGCGTGGCTGGACTATACCCCGCCGGCGGTGGCCTATTTGCAAGCGCAGGCCGGCGATGATGCGCTGTGGCGCTATACCGTCATCAATGCGCCTGACCAGCGTGAGCTGCTGCAAGCCAATATGACGATGCGCTATGGCCTAGACGACGTGCGCGGCTATGACAGCATCATCTCGCGGCAGTATGTGGACTATGTGCGCGGCATCGAGACGGCCTCGCAGCCGCAGCTTGACTTTAACCGGATTGCGCCGCTGTATACGTGGGATGATTATCAGGCCACGCTCAACAGCCCGCGCTTCAAAAAGCTGAATGTGCGGTTTGTCGTCACCCATCGTTCCACCCCCGTGACTGCCGAGGGATGGGGGCTGGTGTATGAGGATGAGGCGGTGCGCATCTGGGAGGATACGGCCTATCTGCCGCGGGCCTATGCGCTGCAAGACCCATCCGACATCGACCGGACACCGGATGAGGCGCTGGCGGTTGTGCCGGCGGACACCGCCCGTCTCAACGCGCGGGAATATCTATCCAGCGTGGAGACAGCGGCGGAGACGTGGCTGATTTTGTCTGAGACGTATGCGGCGGGCTGGAAGGCCTTTGTGCGACCGCTGGACGGGGGCGAGGTGGATGAAACCCCGTTGGAGGTGGCTCGGGCTTTCGATAATTTCGTCGGCGCGCGCGTGCCGGCGGGGGCGTGGACGGTGCGCTGGATTTACAGCCCGTCGAGCTTTCAGGTGGGGGTGTTTGGCTCGGTGATTGGCGCAGCGCTGACGGTGCTGTGTTTTGGCATTTGGGCATGGCGGGCGCTGTTTGCGCGCGGCGAGCCAGACGCCAGCGGGCGCTTGATGCGCAATACGCTTGCGCCCATCTTGCTGAATTTGTTCAATCGCGGTGTCGATTTTGCGTTTGCGTCGGTGCTGTTTCGCCTGTTAGGGCCAGACGGGGCGGGCCTATATTATTATGCCATTGTGGTGTTTGGGTGGTTCGACATCTTCACCAATTTTGGGCTGGATGTGTACCTGATGCGCGAGGCGGCCCGCCTGCGTGACCGCGCGGGGGCGCTGTTCGCCAATACCACCGGCTTTCGGTTGGTGTTGGTGGTGGCGGGCGTGCCGCTGTTGATGGGCTTTGTGTTTGCGCGGCAGGCGTTGGGCGGCGACCTTGACCCGTTGGTGTTGTGGACGTTGGCGCTGTTTTATGTCGGGCTGGTTCCGGGCAGCCTGAGCAAGGGGCTGACGTCGCTGTATTATGCCTTTGACCGCGCCGAGTATCCGGCGGTGGTCACCACCCTGACCACCATCAGCAAGGTGACGGGGGGGCTGATTGCGCTGCTGATGGGCTGGGGGATTGTCGGGCTGGCGGCGGTTAGCATTGTGACCAACATCGTCACGCTGGTGATTTTGCTGTGGGGCGCGCGCGGGATGCTGGGGGGATTGCGCTCTGCCCGCCCACAGACATCCGAAATTGGGCAGATGGCGCGCGGCAGCTGGCCGCTGATGCTCAACCACTTTTTGGCCACCATCTTCTTCCAAATCGACATTGTGCTGCTGGAGGTGATGAAGGGGGAGCGGGTGGTTGGGCTGTATCGCGTGGCGTATTCGTGGCTGTTGGCCATCAATGTGGTGCCGGCCTTCTTCACACAGGCGCTGATGGCCACCCTGAGCCGGCAGGCACACGATGATAAGGCCGCTTTTGCGCGCACCTATCGTCTGGGCATCAAGCTGCTGGTGTGTGTGGCGCTGCCGTTTGCGGTGTTGTTCAGTCTGCTGGCCGAGCCGCTGACCCTGCTGCTGGCAGGCACGGCCTATCTGCCGGATGGGGCGATTGCGCTGCAAATCATGGTGTGGAGCATCCCGATTGGCTGGATGAACAGCCTGACGCAGTATGCGCTGGTGGCGCTTGACCTTCAGCGGCGGGTGACATGGGCGTTTGCGGCGGCGTGTTTGTTCAACATCGTGGCCAATGGTGTGTTTATCCCGCAGTACAGCTATCAGGCGGCGGCGGTGACCACCATCCTGAGCGAGCTGGTGCTGTTTATCCCGTTTGCGCTGCTGATTGAGCGCGGCACGGGGATGCGCGTGGCATGGTGGCGGATGCTGTGGAAGCCGTATACGGCGGCGGGGGCGATGCTGCTGGCGGGGATGGCTTTGGCGGAGGTGATGACGGTGTGGGCGGCGGCGGCGCTGGCTGGCGCGGCCTATGTAGGGGTGCTGTGGCGGCTGAACCCGCTAGACGCCGCTGAGTGGGGGATGATTGCGCCGGCACTCCCCGCCAGCATCCGCGGGCGGGTGGCGCAGCTGCGGGCGGGGGGCGGTGCGGGTTAGCGGCGCTGGACGGTCATCGGCACGCCCGGGCGCGGCTCTAAGGTAGCGCCCATATGGATGTGCACGTGGGCGCGTCCTGCTGCGCGCAGCTGCACGCGCTGGAGCACGCGTGCCAGCACGATGCGCGCCTCGTGTTGGGCAAACACCGCGCCGATGCAGTTGCGCTTGCCCATCCCAAACGGCAGGTATTGATAGGGGTCATATTTGCGCGTGCCGTCAAAGCGCTCTGGCAAAAACTGATCGGGCGCGTCCCAGTATTGGGGATGCCGGTGGGTGAGGTAGATAGAGTACAGCACGCGCGTGCCGGCGGGGATGTGCACCCCTTTGAACTCAAGGTCTTTGAGGGCGGTGCGACTGCCGATATGGATGGGGGGATAGAGGCGCAGGGCCTCTTTAATCACCTGCTCCAGTGCGCCGAGGCGGCTGGTATTTTCGGCGTCGGGGGTGGCGCTGCCCAGCTGATTGTCCACTTCGGCCTGTAGGCGCTGCATGTGCTGCGGGTGTTGTCCCAGCAGATGGAATACCCATGACAGCTGCGCGGTGCTGGTGTCGTGGCCGGCAATCAGCATGGTCATCAGCTGGTCGCGGATGCGCTCTTCGGGCATCCCGGCATAGATCAGGTAGCTGACCATATCCATGTGCTCTGGCGTGGGATTGCGCTCCAGCAGGGTGCGCTTGAGGCGGATGATGTCGTAGAGATAGCCGTCCATCTGGGCGCGATATTTGCGGTAACCGGGCCGCGGCACACCGCCCCAGAACATCCACAGGCCGGGCGAGATGAAGTTAATCAGGTAAATCACCGAGCGCCACAGCCGTTCCAGCTCTGGCGAATAGTCCACCTCAAACAGGCTGTCCATCAGGGCCAACAGGGCGATTTTGCGCGCCTCGACCAGCATATCGACCTGTTGGCCGTCGGCCCATGTGTCGATGACCTGATCGGTGCGCCGGCGGATGCTGTCGGCATAGCGCTGCATCATCCGCCGGTGCAGGGAGGGTGCGAGCTTGTCACGCATGGCGTCGTGTACTGCCCCGTCTTCCACCAGCACGCTGTGGACGAGCAGGTCGGTAATCGGGTCGGTTTCGAGCCGCCACTGAAAGGCCTCACGCTGGTCGGTGAGGATGAAGCGCCCTGCTTCTGGCCCAGCCAGCATGATGGCGCTGAAGTTGAAGGCGCTGAGGCGAAAGATGTCGCCGGCCTCTGCATGAAACACGCTGAGGGCCGGCACGACGGAACGCTGCTGCAAAATAGCCCGCAGGGCGCGGAGACCGGCCTGCGGGCTGGGGCTTGGAACGGATTGGGCCATGGGCGCGCGGAGAATTAGTCGCGGCGGCCAAAGATACGCAGCAGGTACAGGAACAGGTTGATGAAGTCGAGATAGAGCTTGAGCGCGCCAAAGATGCTCAGCTTCAGCACCATGTCGCCGCCGGCAGAGGCCATCTCGCCCGATTCGGCCATCTGCTTGATTTGATAGGTGTCATAGGCGGTCAGCGCGGTGAAGAGCAGCACGCCAAAGTACGACAGCATCAAGTCGAAGCCGCTGCTGCGGAACAAAAAGACGTTGAGCAGGGTGGCGACGATCAGGCCGATCAGGCCCATGAACAGGAAGGTGCGCCACTTGGTCAAGTCCATCTTGGTGGTGAAGGCAAAGATGGTCATCGCGCCGAACAGCACGGCGGTTGTGCCAAAGGCCATCACCACCGACGCGCCGCTGTAGACATACAGCACCAACGACATGGTGACGCCGACCGATGCGGCATAGACGAGGAACAGGATGCCGGCCACCGAGGGCGAAATCTTGTTGAGGGCAAAGCTGAGGGCCAGCACCATCACCAGCTGAAAGATGACCACGCCGATCATCAGGCCAGACGACGCGATCGACAGCATCAGCGCTTCGTTGCTGCGGATGAACAGCGCCGTGACGGCGGTCACCAGCAGGCCGAGGCCCATCCACACATAGACAAGGCGCATCACCGCGCTCATATCGATAGACAGGCGGGCGGGTGCCGCGCCAATCGCATAGTCGCCACCCAGCGGGTTCTGGATGGGCGAGTTGTTGTTGGGGTAAATGGACACATTGCCTCCTGTAAGGTACTCTTTACTGTACGTTACATTATATCGTACTTTATCGCTCTATACCTTAGCGCCCCCGAATTTTTGGGGTATCGATGGGGTGTGGCGCGCCGGCGCGCTTCGGCGCGGCGTAATGTCTGCTAGAGTGAGTGGGTGAGGTCTAGAAAGGACTGTCATGCGTCGCGGGACCGTGTTTATTGTGATTTTTGCCCTGTTGGCGGGCGCGATTGTCGCCCTCACACAGGTGTTTAGGGCACAACCTGCGCTAGAAGTCACGGTGGCGGTTGACCCACTGGCTGAGCGTTGGATAAGAGATGCGGCGGCCAGCTTTAATGCGCGCGGCGAGACGGTGGGCGTGGGCCGGCGGGTGCGTGTGGTGGTGGTGGCCATCGGTGATATGACCGTGTTCAACGGACAGGCCGGTTGGCGCGCCGAGCAGCACCCGGATGGCTGGATACCGGCGTGGTCGGCCCTGTTTTCGGGCGGCTCTGTCGGGGCGGGGGTGACTGCGCGCCCGCTGTCTGGTTCGCTGGCGCGCACCACATTGGTCTGGATGAGTCCGCAGGCGAGCACCGCGGTGGATGCCGTGACATGGGACGGGGTGCGGGCGGCGGTGACGCAGGGCAACCATCGGATTGCGCTGCCGGCGGTGACTTCGGTGCAGGGGTTTGCTGGCCTGATGAGCGGTGTGGCGCACTATCATGGCCGCAACGAGCTGGACGCGGCTGATTTTGGAGACGATGTGCGCGCTTATCTCGAGCCGTTGGTGCGGGCTGTGCCGGCCTATGCGACGGTCGGGCCAGACCCTGCGCTGGCCATGAGTGGCCCAACGGGCAGCACCTATGTGGCTGGGCTGGCCACCGAGAGCCAATGGCTGGAGCAGATGGCGGTTTTGGCCGCCAAGCAGCCGCGCTTGGGCTATCCCGACTCGCTGGTCATCCTCGATTTTCCGTTTTACCTGCTGGACAGCCCTAATCAGACCGACGATGAGCGCGCCGGCGTGCAGGCGTTTGCCGCTTATCTCAACACGCCTGACCAGCAGGCCAACGCCATGACCTTTGGCCTGCGCCCTGCCACCAGCGAACCCCCGGCCGAGCATCCGGTGTTTGCGCGTGGGGCGGCCTATGGCGCTGCACCGGCGCTTTCGGCGCTGCGCGCGGTGGATTTGCCGGCAGGCGGGCAGAGCAGCATACAGTCGTTCATCCGCTGGGCCGGCGGCCTTCAACGCTAATGTGAACCTATCAGGAGCGAACAGACCATGAATCGGAGCAATAAAGCAAAGGTGCTGGTGCTGATTGCGCTGGCGGTGATTGGGGTGCTGACCGCGTGTGTGGGCGGCCCGACGCGCGAGCGGGTGGAAATCAGCATTATTTATGCGCCAGAGTTCAAAGAGATTAACCCGGGCCAAGCCGACTTGATGCCGCGCATCATTGCGGATTTCAACGCCGCCTATGCCGAGGGCAAAAACCCGCTGACCGGTCAGGCGCTGGCCGAGGGCGACAAGATGATTGTCGTCAGCGGGCGGGATGGCTCGTCGGGCACGGTGATGCAGGGCATCGTCAATGCGGCGCTGGGCTTTAACAATCAGAACACCGAGCGTCCGGTGATATTCATCCCGTCGGTCAGCCACTGGCTGGCGCTGGCCAACCTGCAAAGCGGGCGGCAGCTCTTCGACCTTGCCAATACGCGCGCCAGCGCCTATGCGCCGGTGGTGATGGCCATCTGGGAGAGTCGCTTGCAGGCCATCAAAGACACGCTGGGCGTGGAAGAGGTGGGCTGGGAAGAGCTGATACAGGTGCTGAACGCGCCCAACGGCTGGCGCGACTTTGGCCTGACCAATGCCCGTCCCAGCGTGTATTACGGGCACACCGACCCCTACATCAGCTCGACCGCGCTGTCCACGTTGATTTCGGAGTTTTATGCCGCGGCGCAGGCCAACGGCATCGACATCACCCAACCGCTGACGCTGAACACCGTGCGCAACCCCGAGGTGCAAGACGGTGTGCGCCAGATTGAGCAGCTCATCCGCCACTATTCGCAGCGCACCACCGAGTTCAAGAATTACATCTCGCAAGGGCCAGATTATCTGGACTTTGTGGCGCTGGAGGAGAACGACCTGCTGTTCATCAATCAGGGCAAGACGCCCTATCAGCCGCCCGAGCGCCTTGTGGCGCTGTATCCCAAAGAGGGCACGTTCTGGCACGAGCACCCGATGGGCATCCTGAACGCCGATTGGGTGACGACTGAACAGCGCGAGGCTGCGCGCATCTTCACCGAGTATCTGCTGACCGAGCGGGTGCAGCGGATGTTTATGGAGGCTGGTTTCCGTCCAGCCAATCCGGCTGTGCCGCTGGCCTATCCGTTTGTGCCCGAGAACGGTGTGACGCTGGAAGGCCCAACCCGCATCCTAGACGTGCCCGCGCCCGAGGTGATTGCCGAGATTCAGCAGAGTTGGGCCTATGTGAAGAAGCAGGCCGACGTGCTGCTGGTGGTGGACATCTCTGGCTCGATGCAGGAGGACGACAAAATCGGGCAGGCGCGGCAGGCCGCACAGGCCTTCATCGAGGCCATCGGCACGGAGAACCGCGTCGGGATGATGGTGTTTAGCGATGATGTGCGGGTGGTCGTGCCGATGGGCCAGCTGGAGACCAACAAGACCAATCTGCTGGCGGCGGTCAGCCGGCTGCGCACCGAGGGCGGCACGTCGCTGTATTGGGCGCTGTCACAGGCCATTGACCTGATGAACGACAACCCCGATACCGACCGCATCCGCGCGATTGTGCTGCTGAGCGATGGGCGTGACAACAGCAACCAAGACGCCAACCGACAGAACGATGTGACGCTCAACGAGGTGACCGCGCAAATCGTCGCCTCGCGCGAGGCGCGTAACCCGATCATCGTCATCCCAGTGGCCTATGGCCGGGATGCCGATACGCAGGCGCTGAATGCTATTGCCCGCGCCAGCGCCACGCAAGTCACCGCTGGCGACCCGGGCAACATCCTCAACGTGCTCAACATCATCAGCAGCTACTTCTAGCCTTTCTCACCCCCGTCCCCCTCTCCCAGCAGCACGCTGAGGAGAGGGGGACATAGGGGCGTATGGTGTTTTATCCTCAGCCCACGCGGCGCAAGCACAGGTGGACAGCCGTGCAGCAGCAGCTGGCCCGATGTGTTATAATCTGGGCTTGTGAAAGTTGAGACAAACCTGTTGTGGAATGATGCGCGATAAACGCCCTGTCGATGAACTCAGCATCGAAGAATTGGAGCGTATCCTTGCGATACGCAAGCGCGAGCAGCGCCAGCAGCGCCTAGAGCGGATGCGTCAGACCGGGCGGGTGATGGATGCGCCGGCAGCTGCTCCGCCGCTGGTACAGCCCGCTGCCCCACCCTCTACGGCATCGGGTGTGTCGGCCAAGCCCGCGCCGCCGGCAGCGCGCCCTGTGCCGGTGCGTGACGCCGCCCCAACCTTTGAGGATGATCCCGAACCCGTTCGGCGGCAGGATGCCGCGCCGGCCAGCGCTCCCGCACCGGCGGGTGGGGGCAAGTCATGGTTTAACGGCTTTTTGACCCTGATTGAGGTGGCGGCGGTGGTCGGCCTTGTGGCGATTGGGGTCAGCTTGTTTGGGGCGGTCAGCACGCTGGAGCGCGAGACGGCCACCATCCAGCGCGAGGCCAACGAGGCGCGCCTTGCCGCCATCCCGACCCCAGAGCCGACCTCGCTGCTGTCGGTGAAGCTGGAAGACTTTGTGCTGCCCGGCGGGCACATCATCAACGCCGATAACACCGTCAGCTTTAACCTTGATGAGTTCATCGACGATGTGCCGTCGCATTTGCAGAGCGCGGTGCGCCAGCAGGTGGTCGATCAGTTCTTGCTGGTCAACGTGGTGCGCCCGCCGCAAACCGAAGAAACCGCGCTGTATATCAGCATCCCTCGCCTTGGGTTAGAGCAAAGCATCGTGCAGGGTACGGATGCCGAGGCGTTGAAGCAGGGGGTTGGGCAGGTGCTGAATGGGGCAGTGCCCGGCGCACAGACCGGCAATGTGGTGCTGGCGGCGCACAACGACGTGTTTGGCGAGCTGTTTAAGAACCTTGATCAGATGCAGGTGGGTGACGAGTTCTATATCCAAACCCGCAGCAAAACCTATACCTACCGCGTGACCGGCACAGACATCGTCAACCCGACCGATGTGTATGTGATGGCAGACCAAGGCCGTCCTACCGTTACGCTGATTAGCTGTTATCCTTATCGCGTCAACAACAAGCGTTATATCGTATATGCCGAGCTGGTCAATGGGCTGAACGCCTAGACCAGTATCCATGATGGATGGGAGACCTTGACGATGGCAAAGCGCAGTGCACGTGATCAGCGCATCAACCGTGAGCTTTTGGATCGGGCACGTCGTCAGGCGGCGGCGGTGACCTCTGAGGAGGATGAGGGCGAGACTGAGGCTAAAACGGTCAGCAGCACCGCATCATCTGTGCCGGCGGCCAGCGCCCCCGCACCGCGTGCGACCGGCGCACCGCGTGCGGTATCGACGGCCAAGCGCCTGAAGGCGCGCCATCAAGAGGCACGCCGCAAGTCGATGACGCACGAAGAAATTGCCGAGATTCTGGCCAACCCGACCAAAATCGTGTCTGAAGAGGAACTGCATGCGCAGTATGGTTTTGTGCTAAACGACCTGCGCTCGATGGGTTTGCTGGCGGCGGCCTCGTTTGGGGTGCTGATTGTGCTGGCCGCGGTTCTGCCGCGCGGTGTGTAGGGCAGAGAGGCGTATCGATGGCCGATGACCTTGCGGACTGGGGCGGTTTGCCGTGTTTTCGTGGGGTGGGGATGCCGCTGCTGGCGCGCGTGCGCGAGCTGGCGCATGTGCGGGCCTATCAGGCGGGGGCGTCCATCTTTTGCGAGGGGGAGCGGTGCGCCGGCTTCCACATTGTGACCGAGGGCTTGGTGCGCATTTATCGCATCAGCCCGGAGGGGCGGCCTCACACGCTCAACCTGCTGCGCCCGATTGCGTCTTTCAATGAGGTATCGGCCATTGATGGGGGCTGCAACCCTTATAATGCCACGGCGGTGACGGCGGTACAGGTGGCGGTGATTAGCCATGCGGTGATGGTGGAGCTGCTGGCCAATGAGCCGAGTTTGATGGCCTCTACCTTGCAGGCGCTGGCGCATGTCAACCGCGAGTATATCGAACGGCTGGAGGACATGACGTTTCGCAGCATCCCGTCACGGTTGGCCAAGCTGTTTTTGCATGAAGCCACCTCGTATGCCGGCCAGATTGCCGAAGCCCCGTCGCGCTTATCGCAAGAAGAGATTGCCTCGATTTTGGGCACAACGCGCGAGGTGGTCGGGCGGGCGCTGCGGGCGCTGCTGAATGCCGGCCTGCTGCACAAACGCGGGCGCGAGTTCTTCATCGGCGACCGCGCCGGCCTAGAACGATTGGCCGAAACCAACGAGATGCCCGCCCCGCGCGATTCGTGCTCGCTCAATCCGCGTTAACGCTTGCACAAATGCGCATTCCTAAGCACACTTAAGGCAGTGTGTTTTTATTGGGCCTGATGATGAGCGATACCCCACTCTCTCCCCCCAATCCGGTGCTGCACCCGCCCGCCCGTCTGGAATTTCGGATGGGCGAGCGTCGTTTGATTGTGGCGGTGCATGTCGATATGGTGATGGGACGCCGCGCGGGTGATGAAGAGGCGCTGGAGATTGACCTGAGCAGATATGGCGCAGGTCAGCTGGGGGTGAGCCGGCGACATGCCCAAATCCATGTGCAGGGGGCAGAATTGTTCATCAGCGACCTTGGCAGCACCAACGGTACGCGCCTCAATGGGGCGCTGCTGCCGCCCAATCAGCCGGTGCGCCTGCGCGATGGGGATGAACTGGAGCTGGGCCAACTGCGGATGGTGCTGCGCTTTATCCCCTGAAGGGGCTGATGCGGCGCTGTTTGTGTTGAATATTGAACCGTGAAGCGGTGTTAAACGTGAAAAGGTGTAGAGCGTGACGCGGAGCTTTACAGACCGGGTAATGGGCGGCGTATGCGGCGGGCTTGCCGAGGCTCTGCGCCTAAACCCGTGGATTGTACGGGTGGTGTTTGTGGTGGGCGCGGTGCTGACGGGCGGCCTGTTGGCAGCGGTGTATGTCGCGCTGTGGTGGACGCTGCCGCAGGCCTCGCTGGTAAACCGACGGGGTGGGGCGGGCAGCACACTGCTGGCCGTGCTGGTCATCGTTGGGTTGGGGGCATTGTGGGCGGCCCACACCGCCGGCCTGCTGTTGACCCCCGACGGACAAAGCCTGTATGGGCCTGCGCTGGCGCTGGTGCTGGCGGTTGTTTATCTGCTGCGTCAACTGAGGGCGTCGTAATATGGCTGTGCGTCGGAATGTGTTTTGGGGCGTGCTGGCTGTCGCCGCCGGTGGGGTGTGGATGGGCTTAACGCTGGGGGTCTTCCCTGCCGGCTTGGCCGATGTGCTGACGCGCGGATGGCCTGCCCTGTTGGTGGCGCTGGGCCTTGGGGCACTGCTGCGGGGTCGTGTGCCGTTTAGCGGGGTGATTGCGCTGGCGCTGACCGGTGCGGTAGTGGTGAATGTGGCGCTGGTGGCGTATTCGGCCCGTGCATCACAAACCCGCACCGACCAGCGTGTGCCGATTGCCGTGCCGGTGGCCCGTGAGGTGACGTTGCTCACGCTCGATGTGCGTGCGCTGTCTACGGACGTGCAAATCTCGCTGGATGCGGGGCTTGACCGTGCGCTGCTGGGGGAGTTTGTCGGCAGCACCGAGAGCCTGATTACCGCGGACTATACTGAGCAGGGCGCGCGGGCCACCTATACCCTGCGCGAGGTTCAGCCCAACGCCATTCAGCTGCTCGAGGCGGTGGGGCGTGGGGTGCTGACGCTGCGCGTGCCGCCCGACTTGGGGCTAGACCTTGTGCTGCGCACCGAGCAAGGCACGGTGGTGCTGAACCTTGACGGGGCACAGCTGGAGCGGCTGAACCTTGATGTGGTGCGTGGTGACGCCATCATCACCCTGCCGACCTATCAACCGCAGTCGGTTTCGCAGGCCGAAGCGCCGGCCAACGGCACGGTCATCGCGCGGGAGGGCGCAGTGACCATCAGCGTGCCGGCCAGCGTGGGGGTGCGCTTTGAGCTTGACCGTGCCGGCAACCCCTTGTCCCCGCAGTTCGATGAGCGGGTCTATAACTATCTGGTGGGGGATGTGCTGGAGAGCCGCGACTATGACGGCAGGCCGATTAAGCTGCGTTATGCCGTGGTTGCGCCGCGCGGGCAGATTCGCATCACCGAGACAGCGCGCTAAATCCTGATCCATATGATGTGTTATCCGGCTTAAGAGGGAGGACTGCTCGATGAGCCAATCTCAACCGCGCCCCGCGCTGTCGGGGATGCGTGCGTTTCTGGTGGTGCAGTTTGGCCAGTTTGTCTCGCTGTTTGGGACGAGCATGGCGCGTTTTGGATTGATGCTGTGGGCGTGGGACAAAACCGGTGAAGCGACCTCGCTGGCGCTGGCCGGTTTTTTTGGCTTTGCGCCGGTGGTGATTTTTGGGCCGGTTGCCGGCGCGTTGGTTGACCGCTGGAATCGCAAATTTGCCATGATGATTTCTGACCTTGCGGCGGGCCTATCGACGGTCGGCTTGTTGGGGATTGTGCTGCTGGCCGGGCAGGACAAGCTGGAACTGTGGCATGTGTATGTCGCGATGTTTGTTGCGGCGTCGTTCGAGTCGTTTCAGTGGCCGGCCTATTCTGCGGCCATCTCGACGATGTTGGATAAGAGCCAGTACAGCCGGGCGTATGGCTTGCAGAGCATTACCGAGACGGCATCGGGGGTGTTTGCCCCGCTGTTGGGCGGCCTGATGTATACCACCTTGGGGCTGCGCGGGGTGTTGTTTTTGGATGTGGCCACCTTTTTGATTGCCATCGTCACGCTGCTGGTGGTGCATATCCCACAGCCGGCGGTGACCGAAGAGGGGCGCAAGAGCCGGTCGGGCAGTTTGTTTAACGAGCTGACGTATGGGTTTCGGTATATTTTTACGCGTCCGAGCCTGATTGGCTTGCAGATGGTGTTTTTCTTTGTCAATTTGTTTGGCACGCTGGCTTTTACGCTGATTGCGCCGATGATTCTGCTGCGCACAGCCAATCCGGCAGTGCCGGAGCTGGCCGAGGGCGATAAGGTGCTGCTGGGCGCGCTTCAGGGGGTTGGGGCGGTTGGCGGGGTGCTGGGCGGCCTGCTGATGAGTGTGTGGGGCGGCTTTCGTCGGCGGGTGTATGGGGTGCTGAGCGGCATGTTCCTAGAGAGTGTGCTGGGGACGTTGGTGCTGGGCGTGGTGCGCGTGCCGATTGGGTGGGCGTTTGGGATGTTGATGGCATCGTTCTGGATTCCGCTTTTGAACGGGTCGAATCAGGCCATTTGGCAGTCCAAGGTGTCGCCCGATGTGCAGGGGCGGGTGTTTGCGGTGCGCCGTTTGATTGCGCAGGTTACTTCGCCGCTGGCGATGCTGGTGGCCGGCCCGCTGGCCGATCAGGTGTTTGAGCCGGCCATGCGTGAGGGCGGCGCTTGGGCGGATACGTTTGGCTGGCTGGTTGGGATAGGGCCGGGGGCTGGGATTGCGCTGATTGTGGTGTTGGTGGGGGTGCTGTCGATGATTGTGCCGCTGGTGGCCTATGCCATACCGGCCATCCGCGAGGTAGAAGACCGCCTGCCAGACCATGTGCAGGCCGCGCCTTCGCCATCGGCGGATTGATGCGGTATGCTTTGAGGGGATAGGGCGGGCAGGATGACCAGAACGGGCCGAACCGGAGCGCTGGAGCAGCGGATGACCATGACGTATCAGGTGGTGAGGGTGCGCTTGACGCTGGATGACCCGCCCGGCGCGTTTAGGGTGGTGGTAGGGCGTTTGCCGGTGGTGATTGGGCGTGCCGACCCAAAGTCGATGATTTTGCCGGAGGTGGATTTATCGGCTTATGATGCCTATCGCAAAGGCATCTCGCGCGTGCACGCCCATATCTTCTCGCGCGATGGGGTCAAGCTGTGGCTAGAAGATCAGAACAGCACCAACGGCACATTCTTGAATGAAGAGCGCCTTGCCCCTTATGTGGCGCAGGCGCTAAAAACCGGTGACATCATCCGGGTCGGGCGTATTCGTCTGGTGGTGCGCTTGGAGGAGCAGGCAGAGGATTAGCCGCCCAGAATCTGCGCGACCTCGGCGGCGGCGCGTTTGGTGGCATACAGCACATAGGCCATCCGGGCGTCTTTATCGACCAGCACGGCCAGCGAGGCGCGCCCCGCCGGATAGACCACCATCACGCCTTCTTCGCCTTCCATCATCAGGCGTTCCAAATCGCCTTGGGCAAGGCGGCCCAGCGTGCGCTCGGCAAGGCTGATCAGGGTGGCGGCCATGGCAGCCACTTGCGGGCTGCTGGTCGGGTTTTCGTAGGGGTCATCTTCGTTGCCGGGTGGGTAGGCTGCCACCAACAAGCCATCGTTGTTCACGACTACTGCCGCCTTGACGCCCTCGACGATTGCGTTGAGCGTCCGCAGTTTGTCTTCGAGCGCGTCACTCCGGTACTTCTGCTTCCGCATAGCGTTCCTCAACTTGATGACGCCCCGGCAGAGATGGCCCGCGGTGGGCTTGGGGGCGCTGGGATGCTGCAAATTTATCTCGCCGTATATCAGTTTACCACGGGAATGAATGGTTGACACGCGCGGATGTAACAGATTTTTTACGGGCGGGGATTTGAGATTTGTTCTTCGGCCAGCGTGGCAAGGTGATAACGATCCTCTTCGCTGAGGGGGGCACGCAGCAGCAGGTCTGGGCGGTGCTGCCATGTGCGGCGCAGGGCCTGCTGACGACGCCAGCGTTCGATGTGGGCGTGGTGACCGTCTTGCAGCACTTGCGGCACGCCCAGCCCTTCATAGACGGCGGGGCGGGTGTAGTGTGGGCCTTCGAGCAGGCCGTCGGCGTGGCTGTCGCGCTCATGCGCGCCGTCTGCCCCCAGCAGGCCCGGCACGTGGCGCATCACGGCGTCGGTGACCACCATGGCGGCCAGCTCGCCGCCGGTCAGCACATAGTCGCCGATGCTGATTTCGTCGGTGATGAACAGCTGACGGCTGCGCTCATCGATGCCCTCGTAGTGCCCGCACAGCAAAATCAGGCGCGGGTGTTGGGCCAATTCTGCGGCGATGCTGTGGCTGAGCACCCTGCCGGTCGGTGACATATAGATGACCGGAGCGGGCACATCCTGCGCCTGCACGGCCCGCACGGCGCTGTGCAGGATGTCCACACGCATCACCATGCCGCCGCCGCCGCCATAGGGGGTGTCGTCCACCTTGCGGTGCGGCTCGGCGGCCCAGCGGCGGATGTCGTGGGTGCGAAAGTCGAGCAGGCCGCGGTCACGGGCTTTCCACATCATCGAGGCGTTCATCGGCCCGTCGAACATCTCGGGGAACAGGGTTAGGACATCGACGCGCATTTATCCTCGGCGGGTGAACAGCAGCTTGAGCGCGGCAGAGGTCTCGTGGATGCGGCGAGTGTTGAGGCTGAAGTACTTGTTCAGCTCGCGCCGGCGCTCGTCCAGATAGCCAGAGGCCACCAGCTGGCGCAGGTGGCGCGACACCGACGATTGGCTGAGGTTGAGCATCTGCTGAAAGTCGGTGCTGCACAGCTCGCGGTGATGGGTGAGCAGCTCTAGGATGTGCAGGCGGGTGTCGTCGGCCAGCGCGTTGAGCTGAATCAGCAGGTCGCGCAGGCTAAGTTCTACCGATGGGGCGCTGACCCCCTCGGGCAGGCGTGCGCCGAACACAAGGCCCAGCTTGCGCTTGCCAAGATCGAAACGGGTGACGTATGGCCCGCTGTGGACAGACGGGATAAAGACGATTTCTTCGAGGTCTTCATCGTCGCTGATGAAGCCGGTCATATCGCGACCGGTGATGGCCTGCACGGCTTCGAGCGCGGTCAGGTCGCTGAGTTCCAATTGCTCAATCAGGCGCACGCTCTCTTCGATGGTGGGCAGCACGCGCGGCCACTCGTCGCGCAGATACTGCTCCCACATGGTGCGCAGGTGGTTGACCAAAAACTCGCGCGCGCGCTCGGGCTGTGTCAGGTAGCCATACAGGCGGGTGTAGATGGCGGGGTTCATCTCGACGCCTTTGGCCTGATAGTGAGACTCGATAAAGGCGATATACGTCTCTTGTGAGTCCAGCAGCGCTTGGGCGGTCAGACCCGCCTCGGGGTGATCGCGGACTTCGGCCTCCAGCTGCGACAGAATCAGCGCGCCAAAGTCGGCTTGGGCCAGATAGTCGATGTAGTCGGGGAAGCTGGCCTCGTGGACGTGCGAGTCCGTGGCGTTAATCAGGTGGGTGGCCACCTCGTTGTCTTCTTTGAGGGCGGCGGGCATCGCGGCGGCGGTCTGCACGATAAAATCACCCAGCCCAGAGCGCACCTCGGTCAGGTTGAACAGCATCATCGAGCTGAGGATGTTGAGCACCGGCGCGGCAGTGATACGGACAGTTACCGTGTGGGGGATGTGTGTGACATCGGTTTTGAACATGGAAGCCTCCGCAAGCATTTGATTACCCGCATTTGCAAATAATCGCATAAACAGGGTAGCACGGAAGCCAATAGGGCGTCAAGCAGGGAAGGTGTGGGGCGCAAAAAACCCCACAGATCGGGTGAAGCCGTGGGGTTTGATGGAGACTGCTTTGGCCTGTGGGTTAATCAGCCGCTTGGCTGATGTTCTCGAGGGCGCGCTGGCGAGCCGTGGGGTGCAGGGTTGCGGCAATGGCGGCCTGTGCGCTGTGGACGGAGTAAGACCAGCGGTCGGCGAGGTCTTCGTTGTCCATATAGGCACAAGCGGCAATCAAGTGTGCGGCCTGCTGATAGATGTCCGAGGCGACGCTGAGGTCGATCACGTCTTGGCGTTTCCACCAAGCGTTAACCGCCTCACCCGGCGCTTGAAGGATGGTCGGGTCAAGCAGTGACGCAATGTCGGTCTGCTTGTCCAGAATGGCGTGATACATCTGCCACTCGGCGCCCGGACTGCCCGGTTTTAAGGTCGTGCGACGTCCGAAACTCGCTTGGAAGCGAGCGCAGAGGGCGACCAGCTCGGCGCACCGGCTGGACAGATCGAGAGCGGTCTGAGTATTCATGAGACGTTTCCCTCCGCAGTTAACGATATTAAAAGTCTGTGTTGTGATTTAACACAGGCTTAAACACAAGCATAGGGGGTTTTGGCCAAAATGTAAAGGAGATGAACGTTAAAATTTTAACATTGTATTAAGGGAAAAACATGTAAAAGCACCCCGTAGAACTCTATCCTACGGGGTGTTAGGGCGGCCATCACAGGCGAAAATTAAGGGTATTTGCGGTTGAGCAGGCGGGCATAGGGGATGGTTTCGCGCACGTGGGACAGGCCGCAAATCCATGCCACGGTGCGTTCGACGCCGAGGCCAAAGCCGGCGTGGGGTACGCTGCCGAATTTGCGCAGGTCGAGATACCACGAGTAGGCTTCGCGCGGCAGGCCGATGGTGGCGACACGCTGTTCAATCAGGTCGCTGTCCCAGATGCGCTCGCTGCCGCCGGTGATTTCGCCGTAGCCTTCGGGGGCTAACAGGTCAACACTGCGGCAGACTTCGGGGCGGCCATCGACCGGCTGCATGTAGAAGGCTTTGACCTCAGAGGGGTAGTGATAGACGAAGACGGGCTGGTCAAACAGCTGGGTGAGGGCGGTTTCGTGCGGGCTGCCAAAGTCTTCGCCCCATTCAATCTTGAGCAGGTCGCGCTGCTCGGGGTCATCGGTTTGGGCGGCGAGGGCTTGCAGGCGCTGCACCGCCTCGTCATAGCTGATGCGTGGATAGGGAGCGCTGGCGGCGCGTTCCAGCGGGGCGAGGTCGCGCTCGAGGATGGCCAGCTCTGGCCGGTGCTTGCTCAGCACGGTCTGGATGACGTGCGAGAGCAGCTGTTCTTCCATCTCCATCAGGTCTTCGAGGCTGTAATAGGCCATTTCGGGTTCTAGCATCCAGAACTCGATCAGGTGGCGGCGGGTTTTGCTCTTTTCGGCGCGGAAGGTTGGGCCAAAGCAGTAGACCTTGCCAAAGGCGGCCATGTTGGCCTCGTTATACAGCTGGCCGGTTTGGCTGAGATAGGCCGGCTCGCCAAAGTAATCCAGCTTGAACAGGTCGGTGGTGTTTTCGCCAGCGGCGGGGGTGATGATGGGGGTATCGACCAGCAAAAAGCCGTGGTCATCGAGCCAGCGGCGCAGGGCATTGACGATGGTGGAGCGGATACGCAGGATGGCCCACTGCCGCGATGAGCGCACCCACAGGTGGCGGTTGTCCATCAAAAAGTCTGGGCCGTGGTCTTTGGGGGTGATGGGGTATTCGTGGGCCATCTGGACGAGCTGGATGTCCTTGACCGCCACTTCGTAGCCGCCCGGGTAGCCGGGGGCGCGCTCGTCTTTGCGCACCGTGCCGGTGATGACCACCGACGACTCTTGCGAGACCTTGCTGGCAAGCTCGAACTGTTCTTCGGTCAGGTCGCCCTTGAAGGCGACGCATTGGGCGATGCCGCTGCCATCACGCAGCTTGATGAAGGACAGCTTGCCTTTGCCGGTGCGGTTATAGACCCAGCCGCGCAGCATGACCTCTTGCCCTTCGTGTTGGGCGATGTCTGCAATGGAGATGACGGGTGACACGATTTCGGACTCCTGTCCCGCTAAAAAACACTACACCAGTAATGCCGCGCATTATAGCACGACAAACAAGCCCCTCTGACTTTTGGGCAGTTTTCACATGGTGCGCTGTGGCCAAAATGGGGTTAATATGGAGATAGAGATGCGCCATCAGCGGCGTGTATCGGGCAGATAAAGGGAAAACAGCCTCAAAACAACCATCAATAGAACGTTGTTCAAGCGTTAATCGAAATTTTACAAGCCGGCACTATAGTTCAAAGTATCCAAATCAGAGCGCTTTCTGTGATGTGATTGGAAGGCCCTCTACCGACTGTTATTGTCGTGAGTTTTCAAGAGGTAAAAATACGATGTTGGGGCACAATCCGTCTAATTATCACGTGGAATATCTGGACATCTCGCAGCATTGGGACGCGGCATCGCAGACCTATGGGGGCGGTGACGCGCTGGTGACGTTTTTGTCGCAGGGGTGGGAGATGGAAACCCACGTGGAGATGGAATATAAATGGTTTGGCGGCAACCGGCGTGTGCGCGTGTATCACTGCACCCTGCGCCGCGATGGGCAGTATGTGGTGATACCGGTGGTGCATAACCCCTATGTCAACCGGCTGCTGCGTCAGTCGCATTTTAAGATTGAGCTGCGCCCGACCGGTCAGCTGGTGCAGCAGAAGGTGCGTTAGGGCTGTTTTTGCAGCTGATAGACCACTGGATGACTGCCAAACAGGCTGAGGGTGGTGGTGGTGATGAGCGCAAGCTGTGGATGAGACCGCAGCGCTTGGTCTAGGGCGGCGGTCTGGTCGGTGAGCAGCACGGCCCGCCCGCCTGCGCTTAGGCTGTGCTGCACGGTGTCGAGCAGGCCAGCATACAGCGGCAGCAGGTCTGTCCCTGCGGCGACCTGCCGCCCCCATGGCAAATTGGAGATGACCGCCTGAAACCGCTGCGGTAGGGCGTGGAGATGCTGCGCGTCACCTGTGCATAGGGTGATGCGCGCGGCCTGTTGTGCTGGCCGCAGGTCTGTGGGCGTGTTGGCTTGGGCCACGCTCAGGCCGGCGCGGACGGCGTTGTGGTGGGCGGCTTGGGCGGCCTGCGGCGCAAGGTCGATGCCGGCCACCGGCCCGCTGGTATGGTGCAGGGCCGCTTCGATCAGGATTGTCCCTGCCCCGCAGGTGATGTCGAGCACCGCATCCGATGGGCCTAGCTCTGCCATCTGGCACAAGTTGTAGGCCACCGGCGCTTTGAGCGATCCGGGCAGGCTGTCGGTTTTGTAGGGGCGGCGGTGCAGCGGGGCGTGCCCCAGACGGATGCCGATGCGCGCCCAATCGGCTTCGAGCAGCACGCGCACTTCCACATCGCGCAGGGTGTCGTCTGATGATGGGCCGTTGGGGACAAAGCGCATCGGCAGCTGCGCGACAAGGTATGTGTGCAGGGCGTTTTCGATGTCATAGCGCGAATAGTTGCGCTTGCCCACAAAGCTGGCGGTGATGCCATAGGTTGGGCTGGCGGGCAGCGGGCGCAGCTGGCTGATGACCGACAGCGCGCTGTGCCAGTCGGCTTGGGCGGCCTGTTGAAGGGCTGCAAGGCTGGGGCGGGTGTGGTCTAGCCCGTACAGGTGGGCCACCTCCAGATACACATCATCGACGCTGTTCAGCGCCAGCAGCTGCTGCGCGTTGCTGTGCCACAGGTCGATGCGCCGATGGCCGAACCCGCGCAGCGCAGCGCCGGTTTGGGTTTGAATATCCTGCCACGCGATGTGTTCTAGACCTGCGGTGACCCGTGCAAAGGCGTTCATGACGTGCTTCTTGGTGAATCTGCGAGAGCAGCGGCTAGTGTACTACAGATGCGCGGATTACATGGCTTGGCGCGGGCGATATTGCAGGGCTTCGGCGACGTGCTGCATCTGGATGGTGTCGCTGTCGCCGAGGTCGGCGATGGTTCTGGCCAGCTTGAGCACCCGATGATAGGCGCGCGCGCTGAGATTGAGGCGCTTGAGGCCGACTTCGAGCAGGCTTTTGGCCTCGGGGGTGATCGGGCAGAAGGTGGAGATGTCGCTGACGGTCATGTCGCTGTTGGTGCGGGCGTGCGGGTGGCCGTCAAAGCGCTGGCGCTGGCGCTGACGGGCGGCTTCGACGCGGGCGCGCACGCTGGCCGAGGGTTCGGCGCGCGTGTCAGAGGTCAGCTTATCAAAATCGACGCGCGGCACGCTGACGTGCAGGTCGATGCGGTCGAGCAGCGGGCCAGACAGTCGGCTTTGATAGCGGGTAATCATGGTGGGGGTGCAGGTGCAGGGGCGGGTGGTATCGCCATAATAGCCGCACGGGCAGGGGTTCATCGCCCCAATCAGCAGAAAGCTGGCCGGCAGGGTTTGGCTGCCTTTGGCGCGGCTGATGGTGACGATTTTGTCTTCGATGGGCTGGCGCAGCGAGTCGATGATGTTGGTGGCCAGCTCTGGGAACTCGTCGATGAACAGTACGCCGCGATGGGCCAGCGTGACCTCGCCGGGTTTGGGGACAGACCCGCCGCCAATCAAGCCGGCCATGCTGGTGGTGTGGTGTGGGGCGCGGAACGGGCGGCGCATCACGAGGGGGTGAGCGGGGTCAATCAGGTCGGCGACCGAGTAGATGCGCGAGACCTCCAGCGCCTCGTCGATGTCCAGCGCGGGCAGGATGCCCGGGACAGCGCGTGCCAGCAGGGTTTTGCCGGTGCCGGGCGGCCCGCTCATCAGCAGGTTGTGGCTGCCGCCGGCGGCGATTTCGAGCGCGCGCTTGATTTGTTCTTGGCCTTTGATGTCGGCGAAATCGACGATGCCTTCGGGCAGCTGGTCGGTGATGGGCGGGGTATCGGGCAAGGTGTAGGGGGGCAGCGGCTTGAGCTGATAGAGGTGTTCGACCAGATGCCCCAGCGACGGGGTGGCGATGACCGTGAGGCCGCGGATGAGGGCGGCTTGTGGGGCGTCTTCGGGGGCACAGTACAGGGTGTGCAGGCCGGCTTGTTGGGCGGTGTGAGCGGCGGCCAGCACGCCGCGGGCGTGGCGCACCGTGCCATCCAGCGACAGCTCGCCGATGAACAGCGCGCCCTCGAGGCCGTTGAGGGGGATTTGGTCGGTGGCGGCCAGCACGCCGACGGCGATGGCAAGGTCATAAACCGGCCCTTGTTTGGGCAGGTCGGCGGGGGAGAGGTTGACGGTGTAGCCTTTGTTGGGGAATTGCAGGCCGCTGTTTTTGATGGCGGCACGGACGCGCTCGCGGCTTTCGCGCACGGCGGAGTCGGGCAGGCCGACGATGGAGAACTGCGGCAGCTGTGCGCGGGGGTTAAAATCGGTCTCGACCAGCACGATTTCGCCATCGAGGCCGATAATGGCACAGGCACGCACAACCGACAGCATAAAGGCACTCCAATTCGGTCTGGAAAACGGGGGGGAGCTGTGAGTATAATCTTTATACAACGCATTTCAAGCACCCCGACGGGAGTCGCGGTGTCCATTTACTGTAGACAGCCCATATGACGGCCTGATATACTCTCTGGCCTGTCAGATGGGCTTACTTTGGGGATAGGCGGCCATGAAGGTTTCGACTTCAATCAAAGTGCGCTGCCCGAACTGCCGCATCATCAAGCGGCATGGGCACGTGATGATCATTTGCAAGAACCCGAAGCACAAGCAGCGGCAAGGTTAAGGACTAACTATGCGTGTTGAAGGTGTTGACCTCCCGCGTGATAAGCGGGTTGTAATCGGACTGACCTACATCTATGGTATCGGGAAGAAGACCAGCGAGGACATCCTCGCCGCCACCGGCATCGACCCGAACACCCGTGTGAAGGACTTGACCGAACAGCAGCAGGCCGAACTGCGTGCGCAGATTGGCAACTACACCATCGAGGGCGATTTGCGCCGTTCGGTGTTGGGTGCCATCAAGCGCCTGCAAGAAATCGGCTCGTATCGTGGGCTTCGCCACAAGCGCTTGCTGCCGGTGCGCGGCCAGCGCACCCGCACCAACGCCCGTACTCGTCGCGGTGTCAAGAAGACCGTGCCGGGGCGTGGCCGTAAGCGCGGCGCGTCGAAGAAGTAATATCGTCTTGGCCCAGTGGGCGGTTGGCCTTTGGCTGGCTTGCCCGTCTTTGCATTTTCCGTCATCTCCGATGCGCCCTGCCCGTGCCGTTGTAGGGCGCATTATGACGTAACCACCCTTTTACTAGGAGGTTCCATGGCACGCGGTAAGCAGGGTGCTGCCAGCCGTAAGGTGACCAAGAAGGTCGTCAAGAATATCCCTTACGGTCAAGCGCATATCTATGCGACATTCAATAACACCATCGTCTCGATGACCGACCAGTCTGGCAACGTGGTTGCTTGGGCCAGCGCCGGTACGTCGGGGTTTAGCGGCAGCCGCAAGAGCACGCCGTATGCGGCGCGTTTGGCTGCTCAGTCGGCCTCGGAGGCCGCTGCCGGTCACGGCATGAAAGAAGTGGACGTGTTCGTCAAGGGTCCCGGCCCGGGCCGTGAGAGCGCTATCCGTGCCATTCAGGCCAGCAGCCTGAAGGTGCGCTCCATCACCGACGAAACGCCTGTCCCGCACAACGGAGTGCGCCCGCCCAAGAAGCGCCGTGTCTAGTCACGACCTTCACCTTCTCGTTTGGGAAGTCCCACAACACGTTCTGTAGCCTAAGGAGGACTTCAGGGATATGAACCTGACCCAAATGGTGCTGCCGCACAAGGTCGAGTCGGACGCCGCCACGCGCAACTATGGCAAGTTCACCATCAGCCCGCTCGAAAAGGGCTTTGGTCTGACACTGGGCAACGCGCTGCGGCGCGTGCTGCTGTCGTCGCTGCAAGGTGCGGCGGTGACCAGCATTCGCGTGAGTGATGTGCACCACGAGTTCTCGCCCATCCCCGATGTGCGCGAGGACATGACGCAGCTGATTTTGCAAGTGAAGCAGATGCGTGTGAAGCTGGATGGCGAGAGCGCCCGTCTGCGCCTTGAGCATCGCGGCGAAGGCACGGTGACGGCGGCGGACATCCGCTGCCCGCCCGAGGTGCAGATTGTCAACAGTGACCTGTACCTGTTTACGGTGGACAACCCCAACGCCCACCTCGAGATGGAGTTTGAGGTGCGCGCTGGGCGCGGCTTCAGCCCTGCCGAGGAGCGTGGTCGCCTGCCGATTGGTGAGCTGCCGGTGGACGCCATCTTCAGCCCGGTCAAGCGCGTCAAGTTCGAGATTGAGCCGGCGCGCGTGAATAACCTGACCAACTATGACAAGTTGGTGCTCGAAATCTGGACGGATGGGACGATCCGCCCGCAGGACGCGCTGGCGCAGGCCGCGCAAATCCTGATGCGTCACTTGTCGGTGGTCAGCGGGATGAACCCGGACATGCCCTCGGACTGGGGGATGGATGTGATCGACATCGACCCCGACCCGCGCATGAGCAGCGGCAAGCGCTCGCAGCTGCACGATAAGCTGATTGAGGAGCTTGACCTGAGCGTGCGTGTGTTCAACTCGCTCAAGCGCACCGGTATCACCACCATCGGTGACGTGCTGGAGATGCTTGACCGCGGACAGGATGCGATGCTGGCCATCCGCAACTTCGGCGAGAAATCGCTGGATGAATTGATCGAAAAACTGCAAGAGAAGAGCTATCTGCCCAAGCCCCAGCAAGACGACGGCGCGGCAGAGTAGCCACTCACTGACCAAAGAGGACGACCATGAGACACCAAGTCGCAGGGAAGAAACTCAACCGCGATTCGGATCACCGCAAGGCCCTGCGCCTGAACCTGACCCGTGCGCTGTTGGAAAAAGAACGCATCGAGACGACTCTGGCCAAGGCGCAGTTTGTGCGCGGCAACGTCGAGCGCCTCATCACCGTGGCCAAGCGCGGCCTGAGCAAGGCGCAAGCCCGCCCCGAAGCCGGTGTGCACGCCCGCCGTCTGGCGGCCAGCCGCCTTGGCAACGACCGCAAGCTGGTGCAGAAGCTGTTTGAAGAGCTTGCCCCGCGTTACGAGGCCCGCCCGGGCGGTTACACCCGCATCTACAAGCTGGGGCCGCGCGCTGGCGACAATGCCGAGATGGTCTTGCTGGAGCTGGTCGATACGACCGTGACCCCGACCAAGCGCTAAGGGTTGGGCTGTGCGCTATCGTGCAACGCTGGCGTATGACGGCAGCCGGTACTGGGGGTTTCAGCGCCAAGCAGGCGATGCCCCCACCGTGCAAAAAGCCGTCGAAGACGCGCTGCACCGGCTGAGCAGCCACCCCGTTATCGTTGTGGGCGCGGGGCGCACGGATACCGGCGTCCACGCCACCGGCCAAGTGATTTCCTTCGACCTCGAAGGCTGGTCACACGGGCCACATACGCTCGTTAAAGCGCTCAATGCCGTGCTCCCCCCCGACATCCGGGTGCGTGATGCGTGTCAAGCCCCCGGGTTTCACCCGCGCTTCGACGCGCTCAGCCGGCGCTATCGCTACATCATCCTGCGGGCCGAAGTGCCAAACCCGCTGATGAATGGGCGGGCGTGGATGCTGGGGCAGCCGCTGCAACTGGAGGCGCTGCAAAGCGCCGCTGCGCTGCTGGTGGGCAAGCACGACTTCGCCACGTTCGGGCAGCCCCCGCAAGGGGAGAACACCGTGCGCGAGGTGTTCACTTCGCAGTGGACGCAAGTCCCCGACCCGTGGGGCGACCGCTTCGAATACGTCGTTGAGGCCACCGCTTTTCTGCACCATCAGGTGCGGCGGATGGTCGGGATGATGGTCGAAGTGGGGAGTGGGCGTATGTCCATCGAAGCGTTTGAGGCGCGTTTTCGCGCCGCCGACATCCGCCAAGCCAAACGCGCGGCGCCGCCGCAAGGACTGATCCTTGAGGCTGTGCGCTATCGTGACTAAAATATCGTGCCATCATCCAATGCTAGGCGTGGCATACTACGTCAGCCCGCCGGAGGACATACCATGAGAATCAAGACGTTTGTGACCACCCCCGACGACATCCATCGTCAGTGGTGGATCATTGACGCGGAAGGGCAGACGTTGGGCCGCCTCGCGTCGAAAATTGCCGTGCTGCTGCGCGGCAAGCACAAGCCCGTTTATACCCCCAACCTTGACTGCGGCGACTATGTCGTCGTGATCAATGTGGACAAGATGGTCGTCACGGGCGACCGCCTGAACAGCAAAACCTATTATCACCACACCGGTTATCTGGGGGGGATTAAGGGCGAGCGCATGAAGGACTTGATGGGTCGCCGCCCGGTCAAGGCCCTCGAGCTGGCCGTCAAGGGGATGCTGCCCGATGGCCGTCTGGGCCGCGCGATGTATACCAAGCTGAAGGCCTACGCCGGCGCGGAGCACCCGCACGCGGCGCAGCAGCCGTCTGAACTGAAGTAGGGGGAAGACCGACATGGCTTCGCAGTATTTTGAGGGCATTGGCCGCCGCAAGGCGTCGAGTGCGCGCGTGCGCCTGTATGCCGGCGGCACGGGCAACTTTGTGATTAATGACAAGGACGCCCGCGAGTATCTGCCGCGCGCTGGCGACTATGAGATTATGCTTCAGCCGTTGAGCGTGGTGGGCCAAGAGGGCAGCTACGACATCAGCGTGCACGTCAACGGCGGCGGCATCAGCGGCCAGCGCGACGCCATTCGGCTTGGCATCGCCCGCGCCCTGCTGGAAATCGACGCCGAGTTCCGCAGCCAGCTCAAGCCGGTCAAGCTGCTCACCCGCGATGCGCGTGAGAAGGAGCGCAAGAAGCCCGGCCTCAAGCGCGCCCGTAAGGCCCCGACCTACACCAAGCGTTAGTCCTGCTTGGTCGGGTGGGAAGCCCCACCGAACGATGCTACACTTGACAGGCAAGCCCATGTTATCGGCTTGCCTGTTTTGCATTCCATCCACGCAAAGGGGAAGGAGCAGAATGAACACCCCCACACTCCCACCACTGCCGACCGAGCGCCCCGTGCTGAACGGTCTGCTGCCGCGTTTTTTCCATGCCGTGGTGCGCCGCCCTGCGCACAGCTTTGCGCGCGGGCTGACCAGTCGGGCGCATCTGGGCGTGCCGTCCTATGACGAGACCTGCGCCGCCTTTGACCGTTATGTGGCCGCCCTGCGCGAGGCCGGCCTTGGCGTCACCGAGCTGCCGGCCGAAGAGGCCTATCCCGACGCGCATTTTGTCGAGGATGCGGCGGTGTTGTTCCACGATACCGCCTTTATCTGCCGGCCAGCCAACCCGACGCGCCGCGGCGAAGAGCAGCTGATGGCGCCGTTTTTGGACCGGTTTCGGCGGGTGTATGCTGAGGGCGATGCCACCATCGAGGGCGGGGACGTGCTGTTTTGTCACGATCGGGTGCTGATTGGGCTGAGCCGGCGCACCAACCGCGTGGGGGCAGAGCAGCTGCGCCGTGCCATCCACGAACGGCTTGGGTCAGTTCGTGTCGATTTTGTGCCGTTTACCGGCGTGCTGCACCTCAAAACCGGACTGACCGAGATTGCGCCCGGTGTGCTGGTTCATGACCCACACATGAAGCTGGAAAGCGCCCTCAGCGGGCTAGAGGTGGTGACACTGCCGCCCGAAGAGGGCTATGCCGCCAGCGTGCTGCCCATCAACCAGCATATTTTGATTGCGGCGGGCTTCCCCACGGTGGCCGAGCTGGCCGCGCGGCATTACAACGAGGTGCACGCGCTGCCAATGGGCGAGATTGAGAAGATGGACGGCGGGCTAACCTGCCTGTCGCTGCGGTTTTGAGTTTGACAGGACAAGTGGTATGACTTTAACGATTGTCGGGCTGGGGGCGGGTGATGTCGGGGACATCACGCGCCGCACGTGGCAGCTGCTGGAGCGCGCGCCGGTGGTGATTCTGCGCACAGAGCGGCATCCGTGTGTGCCGCTGCTGCCCAACCGCGCACAGATGACGACCTGTGATGACCTCTATGAGTCACATCTGGCCTTTGACGAGGTGTATCAGGCGATTGTGGCGCGTGTGATGCAGGCGGCCCGCGCCGGTGATGTGGTGTATGCCGTGCCGGGAGACCCGTGCGTGGGCGAATCGACCACCGGGCTGCTGCGCGCTGCCTGCCGCGAGGCGGGGATTGCGCTGCGGGTGTGGCCGGGGGTCAGCTTTATCGAGCCGACGCTGGCCGCTGCCGGTGTGGACGGCATTGATGGGGTGCAGATTCACGATGCGCTGGTGATCGGCGCGATGCATCACCCCCCGCTGAACCCCGACGCGCCGGCGCTCATCAGCCAAGTGTACAGCCGGCAGGTGGCCAGCGACCTCAAGCTGACGCTGATGAACCAATATCCCGATGATTTTGCGGTCAAGCTGGTGCACGGCGCGGGGTCGCCCGATGAACGGGTGGAAGAGCTTGCGCTGTATGAAATCGACCGCAGCCCGTATATCCATCACCTGACCTCGCTGTGGCTGCCGGCGCTGGGCCAGATGAGCAGTTTTGAGCAGTTTCAAGAGATTATCGCGCATCTGCGCGCGCCAGAGGGCTGTCCGTGGGACAAAGAACAGACTCACCAATCGCTGCGGCGCTTTTTGCTCGAAGAGGCTGCCGAGGTGCTGGAGGCCATCGACCGCGGCGACAGCCGCGCGCTGGCCGATGAGCTGGGGGATGTGCTGCTGCAAGTGGTGCTGCACACTCAGATTGCCATTGATGACGGCGAATTTAGGATGACCGACGTGCTGCGTGCCATCAACAGCAAGATGATTCGGCGTCACCCGCATGTGTGGGGCGATGTGGATGCGCAGAACCCCGATCAGGTGGTCAGGAATTGGGATGCCATCAAGGCCGGCGAAAAGGCGGCACAGGGTGAGGCCGCGCCCGAGTCGCTGCTGTCTGATGTGCCGTCCACCCTGCCGCCGCTTCAGCAGAGCTATAAACTTCAGCACAAGGCGGCCAAGGTCGGCTTTGATTGGCCGGGGGTCGGGCCGGTGGCTGATAAAATCCGCGAGGAGGTGGCTGAGCTGTTGGCCGCCGACACCCCGCAGGAGCGCCTGAAGGAGCTGGGCGACATCTTGTTTGTGGTGGTCAATCTGGGGCGGCATGTGGGGGTGGATGACCCCGAGACCGCCCTGCGCCTGACCAATCACAAGTTTCGCACGCGTTTTTTGGCGGTGGAGCAGGCGGTTGCGGCCAGCGGGCGCGCGTGGGAGTCGTTTACGCTGGACGAGCTGGACACGTTTTGGAACGCGGCCAAACGGGCCGAGTAAGACACGATTAGGGCGGGGTGGCGGGCAGCCAGACCACAAATCGGCTGCCATGCCCCTCGCCAGTGCTGTCGGCATGGATGCGCCCCCCGTGCGCCAGCACGATCTCGCGCGCGATGGCGAGGCCGAGGCCGGTGCCGCGCTGCGGCCCGCGCGCTTTGTCCACCTGATAGAAGCGCTCGAAGACGCGTTCCAACTCTTCGGGCGGGATGCCGATGCCGGTGTCTTTGACGGAGATTTCGACGCCCGTGTCAAGCGGGCGCAGGTGGACGGTGATGCTGCCGCCGACGGGGGTGAATTTTACGGCGTTGCTGAGCAGATTGGTGATGACCTGTGCCAGCCGGTCGCCGTCGGCATGGATGACCAGCGGCGGGTGCGGGGGCTGCACCACGTGGATGGTGATGTCTTTGTGGCGCGCCATCATCTCTAGGCGCTGCACCAGCGCACACACCAGCTCGCCCACATCCACCCGTGCGATGTTGAGGGCCAGCCGGCCACTTTGCAGGCGGGCGAGGTCGGTCAGGGCGTTGACCATGCGGCTGAGGCGGGCTGCTTCGGAGTAAATCACCTCGGCGGCGTGGACGGGGTGGTCGATGGCGTTGTCGATGATGGCCTGTGCATAGCCTTGGATGGAGGTGAGCGGGGTCTTGAGGTCGTGTCCGACGTTGGCCAGAAAGTCGCGCTGGGACTGCTGGGTGGTCTGCACCTCGCGCACCATGGTATTGAAGGCCTGCGCCACCTCGCGCACTTCGGACGGGCCTTCGAGATGCGGGACGTGATGGCTGTAGTCGCCGCGTGCGACGGCCCGTGCGGCTTCTCCCAGCGCAGCCAGCTGTTTAATCAGCTGCCCGCTGATGACCGCTGCCAGCACAAACGCCACCCCAAGGCCAAACAGCGCGGCTTGCAAAATCGGCCCGGCCAGCGAGCCGCTGAACTCGGCCAGCGATTCTTGCAGGGTGCGGGTGGAGCGGCGCTCGGCCAGCACCAGCGCAAGGTCGCGGATTGGGCCGGTGCGGATGCCGATATACAGCCATTCGGTGCTGTCGGGGTCGGTGATTGAGCCAAACACCCTGTCGGCCAGCTGTGGCCCGCCCCCACCAGTGGCGCGATAATCGGGGTCTACCGTCAGATTGACGATGTCGCTGGCGGTCAGGATGTCGTCCGAGTCATAGACCAGCACCCGGCTTGACCAGCGCACCACCATCACGCGCACGCCGTAAATATCGGCCTGCTCATGCAGCTGGCTGAAGGTCAGGCGCTCGAAATTTCGCCGGCCAAGTTCGCTTATCAGGGTGCGGGCGATTTGCACAAGGCGCTGATACCCCACTAAGGATGGCTCTGGGCGTGAGCTGAGCGCAAACAGCAGCACCCCAGCCCCCACCCCCAGTGTGACCACCAGCAGGATAAAGTAAGACCCAAACAGCTGCCAGCGCAGCGACCCCGACCGCATCATCCGGCTCGTCCTTCGAGCTTGTAGCCCACCCCCCATACCGTCTCGATGCTGGCAGACATGCCGGCTAGTTTGTGGCGCAGGTGGGCGACGTGCACATCAACAGTGCGGGTTTCGCCGGCGAAGTCGTAGCCCCAGACCACCTCTAGCAGGCGCTCGCGCGTGAAAACCTTGCCGATGTTGCGCGCCAGCAGCAGCAGCAGGTCAAATTCCTTCATACGCAGGTCAATCGCTTGCCCATCCACCTCAACCGCGCGGCGCTCGGGGTGGATGGTGAGGTTGCCGATGGTGATGGCGGATTCGGCGGCGGCGTTGGATGGTTCGCGCTGGGTGCGGCGCAAAATGGCTTTGACGCGCGCCAGCAGCTCACGCGGGTTGAAGGGCTTGGTCAGGTAGTCATCTGCGCCCAGCTCTAGCCCGACGATTTTATCGATGTCGTCGTTGCGCGCCGTCAGCATGATGATGGGCACATCCGACGAGGCGCGCACCTTACGGCAGATTTCGAGGCCGTCCATGCCCGGCAGCATCAGGTCGAGGATAATCAGTGCCGGATTGGTCTCTTGTATCTGGCGGTATCCGACGAGGCCATCGGTGGCGCTGCGGACGGTATAGCCTTCTTTTTCGAGGTACATGCGGGCCAGTTCAATGATGTTTTGTTCGTCGTCGATGATCAGGATGAAGTCGGTCATGAGCCTGCCTGTGAGGTAGTGGTGATGGGGAGCAGTGCGTTTTCGGTCAGCCATGTGGCCAGCAGGTCGGTCAGGGCGGCGTTGCCGGCGGCGTTAAGGTGCATGTCGTCGGGGTAATACAGTGCTGGCCCATTGACCGCCAGCGCGCGCAGCGCCTCAGTGGGGTCATAGCAGGTCAGCGCCAGCTCGGCGCAGATTTCTGCCAGCATGACACGGGGCTGGGCAAGTCGCTCAACGGCCTGTGCGCCCATCAGCGGCGCGGTGATGGGGCTGTAGACCTCCTCGCGGGTGGGGATGGCGACCACCACCAGCCTGCCGCCCCAGCTGTCCACGAGGGCTTGGGCGTCGGCAAGGGCCTGACGGGTGGTCTGGATGCCATAGCGGTTGACCGCGCGGGTCATGTCCAGCGCGCCGAGTTCGTAGGGCTTGCCGAACAAAAACGGTGTGCCGTCGGGGTATTGGGCGCGGTACTGCGCCTCGAAGGTCGGGTCACTGCCGGGCAGGCCCGACCAGCGTCCGGTGGTGAACAGCTCGAACAGGGCGGCGGTCACAAGGTTCTGGGTCAGCCAGCTGCCGGCGGCAGTGTTGGGGGCGTCTGTGACTTCGTCTGGCAGGGGCGGGATGTCACCGCGCCAGCGCAGCAGCGCATAGTCATCGTTGAAGTCGTTGCCAAAAAACTGCCAGATGACCAATGGGGGGCGCAGCGCAGCGGCAAAATCAGCCAGCATCCGCGCATGGCTGAGGCTGCCGGTGACCGGTGTGCCGAGGTTGACGGCGCCGAGGCCGTGCCGATCGGCCAGCTGATTGACCCAGCAGTCGGCCAGCGCGGTAAAGCAAAAGCCGAATGAATCGCCGGTGACCACGATGTCGACGCGGTAATCGACCGGCGGATTGCGAAAGCCGATGCCTTGGTCGGGCGGCAGACCGTCATCCCACAGCTTGTCGGTGGTCAGCCGAAAGGCCACCGACGGACTGCCATATTGCAACACATCACGTAAGCCCGGGCGCAGGGTGTAATAGTGGTCGTGGTTTTCGCGCCATGCCGGCTGCCAGTCATCGGCATAGGGCGAGCCGGTCACGATGGTGCGCGCCACCGCGCCCAGTTGGCCGCCGAGGCTCGGGCCGACCCCGCGCAGCAGCACTTCTAATAGGCCAAGGCTGACGAGGATGATGAGCAGGGCGGCGAACACGCCGCGCAGCAGTCGGGGCATCTTAGTTGTCTCCAAAAAAGTAGTACTGCATCAGGTCGCGCACCAGCGGGGCGGCAGTGCCGCTGCCTTCGCCGCCGTCTTCCACCATAATGACCACCGCGATTTCGGGGTCGATGCGCGGGGCATAGGCGGCAAACCAAGCGTGGGTGGTATTGCGCGGCAGGTTTTGGGCTGTGCCGGTTTTGCCACACACCCCCAGCGTTTGCAGCGGCGAATCCTGAAAGACAGCGGTGGCTGTGCCGCTGTAGGCGGTGGTGACGCTGCACATGCCGCGTCGGACGGTATCCAGCACCTCGGCGCGCACGTTGAGGTTGGCCAGCGGGTCGGGCTGTGCCACATAGACAAAGTCGTTGAACAGGCCGGCTTTTTCGACCAGATAGGGCCGCCACAGCACCCCGCCGTTGGCGACGGCGGCAGTGAGGCGGGCGATTTGCAGCGGGGTGACCTCCACCTCGCCCTGCCCGATGGCCATGCTGACGGCGTCGGCGAATGTCCATTGCAGGCCGGTTTTGGCGCGATAGGTGTCTGGGTCGCCGATATTGCCGGGGTCTTCGGGGATGTCGGTCAGGCCGGTCGGCACGCCCATCCCGAATTGGCGCAGATAGCGCGGCATCAAGAACGGGTCGCGCAGGTTCATCTGATAGCCCACTTCATAATAGTAGGGGTTGCAGCTGTTGATGATGGCGCCGG
>DAOUCZ010000120.1:0-30344 GCA_034431675.1 Anaerolineae bacterium
GCAGCTCACGGTCGTTGACGTTGCCGCGCGCATCGTTGTTGCTGCCCACGGTGTCGATGTTAATCATCAGCTTGACCGGGATGTTGTAGCCAAGGATGTAGTCCCGTACGAAGGCGCGACTGCCCTGCCGGTTGACCTCTTCGGCCGCAAACAGCACGAAAATCAGGGTGGCGCGCGGCCTAATTTGGCTGAGGATGCGGGCCATTTCGAGCACTGCTGCCACGCCAGAGCCGTTGTCGTCGGCGCCCGGGGCAAAGGCGGTGCTGCTGGTTAGGTCGTCGGTTCGGCTGTCAAAGTGTGCGCCGATGACGATGGCCGGCGTGTTGGGCAGCGAGCCGTTAATCACCCCCACGATGTTCTGTTGACTGGACTGTATCCCGTTGTAATTGGCGGTGAAGGGATGGGTAAAGGCCTGAAAGTTGCCCTGTGAGTCGTTTTGGATTTTCTGAAACTCGCCGTACAGCCAGCGAGTGGCCGCGCCAATCCCCTCGGTTTCCGAGGTCTGTGTGGAGTTGACATGGCGGGTATAGAACCCTTGCAGCTTGGCGATGATGGCATACTGCCGGTCAGAACTGACCTGATTGAGCAGGGTATAGAGCTGTGCACCGCTGGGTTGACCGGTTTGACCGGCGGGGGTGCTGGTGGGTTCTAGACCTGCGATGGGGGTGCTGTAGCCCAGTGTCGGCACGGGTGCATCGGTCATGGCCGGCATCAGGGTGGGGGGGGCGTCGTCAGAGGACAGGTTGCAACCGGTCAGAAGGGCGGCCATCAGCAGGCCACAGGCAAAGAGTTTACGCATGTCAGACGTGTTGACCCGTTGAAGTCGCGTGCGATGGGCGGCATTGTAGCACAAAGGGCCGCCCATCGGGGACGGTGTAGCGTGAACGTCGGGTGTACGTTGACCGTGCGTTACTTGTATTGGCGGGCGGCTAGTTGGCCAATCAGGTTGGGGAATAAGCGGTTGCCAAGGATAATCAAGCGGTCAATCCAGCGCAGCACCACGGTGTCGCGCGGTTTATCCAGCGCGGTGCGGACGATACCCTCGGCGACTTGTTCGGCGGTCATTTCGGGCAGGCGGCTGGGTTTGCGCATCCCTGCGCCCAGTCGATTGGCGTTGAAGTTGGTCTCGGTGCGCCCAACACGGATGTCACTGACGCGGATGCGGTCAGCTTTCAGCTCCCAGCGCAGCGAGCGCGCTAAACTGCTGACAAAGGCTTTGCTGGCGGCATAGGTGGCGGCATAGGGGGCGACGAGGTTGAAGACCACCGAGGATATAAAAATGAGGTGGCCACCGCCGGTGTGGCGCAGATGTGGGATGCTGGCGCGGGCGGTCAGCATTATCCCGTCGATATTGGTGCGCAGCAGGGTATCGAGGTCGGCCCATTCGGCATCCGCCATTGGCCCACGCTGACCGATGCCGGCGTTGGCCACCACGATGTCCAGCCGGCCAAATTCTTCCACGGCGCGTTGTGCGGCTCTGTTCATGTCGGCCTCACTGCGCACATCGGCACTGACCGGCAAAAAACGCCCGGGCAGCGGCTTGATGGCCTCGACAAGCGGCTGAAGGCGGGTGGCATCACGCGCAGTGCCGACCACGTTCAGGCCGCGTTTGGCAAAGGCGATGGCGGTGGCATAGCCGATGCCACTGGAAGCGCCGGTGATCAGTACAACTCGGTTTTGGGTCATGATGTCCTCGGTGAGTGTGTGTGGGATGGTCGGTAAACTGCTAAAGCCGTGTGTTATTTTCGTCTATTTTACACGTCTTAATGGGTGGTGAGGCGGCTGAGGTGTCCTGTACCATTACTCATGCGAACCCGCATAGCAAAGGGAACAGAGTATGAATATGCCTGCATGGACGGACGGGGTTTATCACAACAGCTCTGCCGTATATGTCTCCAATCCAACGCCCCGCTTGGGGGAAGTTGTGACGCTGACGGTGCGCGTGCCGCTGGATGCGCCGGTCGAGCGGATGTATGTGCGCACTGCACCGGATGGCGAAGGGCATCACGAGATGATGCACCGCACCCATCAGGATGCTGTTAGCGCTTATTGGCAGGGCACGATGAAGATTCATCAGCCCCGCAACACCTATCGCTTTAAGCTGATGACCCCGCAGGGCGCGTATTATCTCACGCAGGTGGGGGTGGTGCGCATTGATGGGCCAGACTGGCTGGATTATAAGCTGATTGCCGATTTTCAAGAGCCGGCATGGGTGCACGAGGCGGTGTTCTATCAGATTTTTCCTGACCGTTTTCACAATGGTGACGACTCACTGACCCCACAGGATAACGCTTGGGAGGCCGATGGCCGTCCGGTTAAGCGTCGCGCGTGGGATGACCTGCCGCGCCCGTGGCATGAGTCGGGCGGGGTGGATTTTTTTGGGGGAGACCTGCCGGGGATTATCCAGAAGATGGATTATCTGGCGCAGTTGGGCGTCAATGCGCTGTATATGACGCCGATTTTCCCCAGCACCAGCAATCACCGCTACAACATCCACGATTTCTTCAATGTAGACCCTCATCTGGGTGGTAATGAGGCACTGGTGGCCCTGCGCGAGGCCTTCGATCAGCGGGGGTGGTATCTAATTATGGATGTGACCCATAACCATACCGGCAGCTTGCATCCGTGGTTTTTGGAGGCGCAGAAGGACGAAAACGCCCCGTCTGCCGACTTTTATACGTTCTATCATCGCCCTGACGATTATGAGGCGTGGCTGGGGGTGCGGTCGCTTCCCAAGCTGAATTATCGCAGCCATAAACTGCGCGAGGTGATGTATGCCGGCGAGGACAGTGTGCTGCGCCACTGGCTAAAGCCGCCATATCGCATTGATGGCTGGCGTTTGGATGTGGCAAATATGGCGGGCCGACAGGGGTCTATCCAGTTGGGCCACAAGATTGGGCGCGGGATGCGTCAGGCCGTCAAAAGCCTCAAGCCAGACGCCTATCTGATGGGTGAGAACTTCTTTGATGCCACCCAACATCTTCAGGGTGACGAATTGGACGCGGTGATGGATTATCAGGGGTTCAACATCCCGCTGTGGCGTTGGCTCGCTGGATATGACTCTGGGGCATGGGCTGCCGGCAGCAAAGATACCATCCCGATGGAAACCGAAGCCTTTGCCCAGCAGCTGACGTATTATCTGGCGGCGATTCCTTGGGTGATTGGCAATTTGCAGTTTCATCAGCTGGGCAGTCACGACACCGTGCGCATCCTGAACATTGTGGGCGGCGATAAAGGCCTTGTGCGGGTGGGCCTTGCCATGCTAATGAGTTATCCGGGCGTGCCATGTGTGTATTATGGTGACGAGATTGGCCTGCCGGGCGACAAAGACCCCGATAACCGCCGCCCGATGCCGTGGGATGAGAGCAAGTGGGATGTCGATTTGTTGGGCTTTTACCGCCGCTGGATTGGGCTGCGCCGCACTACCCATGCCCTGAAGTATGGCGGCATCCAGACCCTATATGCTGCCGGCGATGTGTATGCGTTCAGCCGGCAGTCCACGCAGCAGCATGTGGTGGCATTGATGCACCGTGGTCAAGGCAAGCTGAACGATTTCCGCCTGCCGGTGCGTGCTGCTGGCATCCCCGACGGCGCAACCCTGACCGACCTCTTGACCGGCGAATCACACAGCGTGCAGGATGGCGCGATCGTTCTGGATGTGCTGTCTTACCATGCGGCGGTGTTTGAGGTGCGCTGATGCCGCACGGGTGTTTTATATCTGCAAAAATGGGGAGCGTGCTCCCCTATTCTTGCAGATGCAAAACGATGACGTAGCAGACCTATCCGGCGCGGCTGGCCAGCATCTCCACCTGCTGGCGGGTGGGGATGGCGGGAATAGCCCCCTTTTGGGTGGTGGCCAGCGCGCCAACCGTGTTGGCAAAGTGCAGCACATCGCCCAGCTTGGCTGGCTCGGCCAGCAGCTCATCGAGGTTGGGCACGGTCAAAATCTGGGTGAGCAGGCCGCCGGTGAAGGCGTCACCTGCGCCGGTGGTATCGACGGCCTGCACGCCCTGTCCCTCCACTGTCAGAAAGCCGCTGGCGGTATAGGCGGTTGCGCCGCGCCCCCCGTGTGTGACCACCACCAAGCGGGTATGCTGCCGCCACAGCTGATAAACATCCCCGTTGACCAGAAAATCCAGCTCGTCTTCACTGACTTTGACACTGGTGGCATAGTCAAGGACGGCCAGCATGCCCTCGCGCGCGGTCTCAGCATTGGGCCACAGGGCAAGGCGCAAGTTGGGGTCATAGCTCACCCACTTGCCGGCGGCAGCAGCGCGCTCAGCGGCAGCAAGGGTGGCGCTGCGGCTGGGTTCGCTAATCATCGACACACTGCCGAAGTGAAACGCACGACACCCCTCAATGAGCGGGTATTCGACATCCTCAGCGGTCATCAGCATGTCGGCGCTGGGGTTGCGATAGAAGCTGAAAGAACGGTCACCATCAGGCTTCAGCGAGACAAAGGCAAGGGCGGTGTTGGCTTTGTCGGTGAACTTGAGGCCGCTGACATCGACGCCGTTTTGGGCCAATACACCGGCGAGATATTCACCGAAGGGGTCTTTGCCGACCTGCCCGATGAATGCGCTGCTTAGGCCTAGTCGGCTGACTGCGACCGCGACATTGGCGGGGGCGCCGCCGGCAGCTTTGACGAACCCCGACGCCTCTCCGACGCTGACGCCGGTTTCTAGCGCCACAAAGTCGATGAGCAGTTCCCCCATGCATACCACATCTACCATGACACATCCCGTCCTTTGGTGGGTTTTGTTGGTTCATCTTATGATGAGAGATTGTGTCACAGGGGCGTGCGTGATGCAAAGTGCAAAGTGTGGCCCAAAATGCGGTATAGTGGGCATAGACGGACGCGCCGCAGCATAGGAGGGGCGGATGGACGATAATCACATCAGCGATGAGGAACTCGAAGCGTTGTTTGGCGATGATGCGCCGCCGCTGGCCGTTCCCGTGCACCAGAGCGGTTTTCGCACGCCGTCTGGGCGCGATTTATCAATGTATCGTCCGACGTCCTTCATCCGCGACAGGGCAGGGGCTAGCTCTTGGATTGAGGCGATTTATGCCAGCGCGATGGATGCGCTGCGCCGGCAGGATTATGCCGAAACACTGCGACACCTCAAGCGCTGCCTAGAAGACAACCCCGATTTCATCGATGCGCTCCTGTGGCTTGGGCGGCTGGAGGATGATCCAGCGGTGCGGCGCGAGCATCTCAAACATGTACTTGCGCTGCAAGCCAGCAATGCCGATGCCATGCGCGAGCTGATGATTCTGGACGGTGAGCTGTCTGCGGATGCGCCGTTTGACGCCTTTACCATGCCCAAGACTCGGCGGGCTGGCGGGGATGTTGGGGTGAAGGCGCGCAGCTTGAACTGTCCACGCTGCGGCTCGCCCAACTTGTCGGATGATGACGCCAGTCCCAACATCCTGACATGCGACTCGTGCGGGTATACGGTGGAAAAAGCCGCCCGCAGCGATACCGGCCAGTCACTGACTCGGGCGTTGATTCGGCGGCGCTCGCAGGAGGTGCTGTGGGTGGTGGGGCGGCGCACACTGAAGTGTCGTGGATGCGGTGCAGAGCGCACCCTGACAGCCTCTCAGATGTCGTCGGAATGCCCGTTTTGCGGGTCGCGGCAGGTGATTGAACAGGACGCACTGGGCACGCTGACTCAGCCCGACTCGCTGATTCCGTTTCGGGTGACACAGCAGACTGCGCTGGAGCAGGTGCGCACCGCACTGCGCGGAGGGTTCGAGCGCATCAAGCGCCTGTTTGTCGAGACCCGTGCAGCGCGTATCGAAATCAGTGGGGTGTTTTTGCCGGTTTGGGTGTTCGATGCGATGGTAGACGTCACCCATACCTATGAGATTGTTGAGCGAGACAGTGATAAAGGCCGCTATATGATGCGGATGATGGCGGGTGGGCAGCGCACTTATACCGAGCAAATCAGCGATGCCGCGCTCAATTTGCCCGTGCCTGCCGTCACACAGCCCCCGCCTGACCTTGTGCTGCGGGCAGGACGTTACGATTATGCGCAGGCGGTCGATTATCAGCCTGATTATGTGGCACAGCACGCCGCCGAGCTGTATACCATAGACTTCGATAGAGCCTCGATGGAGGCCCGTACACGGGTGAGCGAGCTGATGCGTGACAAGCACCGCCGTGACGACGGCACTTACCGTACGGTTAGCGTGTCGTCGCTCATCACGCAGGCGTCGTTTCGGCTGGTGTTGGTTCCAGTATGGGCGGCCACGGTGTTTGAGCGCGATGGCGATGTCCGACTTGCGCTGGTGAATGGTCAGAGCGGGCAGGTGGCGCTGGGCAAAGCTGTCAAGCCGCGCTGATGTGGTCTTGGCTGCAAGTTGGTCTAGCGTTTCGGCCCTTGGGGTGTGTTATACTAAGCCAGTCAAATTTTTTTGAATGGAGACCCCCATGGGTGAAAAACTACAAGCCTTGACCGAGCAGCTGCGTCAGATTACCGACCTTGGTAACGCGTTGGCCGTGATGGGCTGGGATCAAGAGGTGATGATGCCCGAAGGCGGCACTAAGCCGCGCGCCCGCCAGCTGTCAACGTTGGCGCGCATTCGTCATCAGATGGCCACCAGCGAAGAACTGGGCGATTTGATTGCCGGTGCGGCCAGCGAAGTGTCCGGCATGGACAGCGACAGTGACGAGGTGGCACTGGTGCGGCTGGCCAAGTATGAATATGACAACGATATGAAGCTGCCGGTGGAGTTTGTGGCCCGCCACGCGCAAGTGACCAGCGAGGCCCAGCATGTGTGGGCCAAGGCGCGCGCCAACAACGACTTCAAGGCATTTGAGCCGATGCTGGAGCAGATTTTTGAGCTGGCGCGGCAGGCGGCAGACTTTTTGGGGTATCAAGATCACCCGTATGATGCGCTGCTGAATCAGTATGAGCGCGGCATGACCACCGCCGAGGTGGCGCGCATTTTTAGTGCGCACAAGCCCGATTTGATTGAGCTGATTAAGTCGGTGGGCGAGGTGGAAGACCGCGTCAGCGATGCCGTGCTGCACCGCGAGTATGACACCGATAAGCAGCGCCAGTTTGGCTTGTGGGTTATCGAGAAGCTGGGTTTTGACTTTAAGCGTGGTCGGCAGGATGTGAGCACGCACCCGTTCTGCACCAATTTCAGCCGCAATGACGTGCGTCTGACCACCCGCTTTTACAAGGATTATCTCAATCCGGCACTGTTTGGCCTGATTCACGAAGCCGGCCACGGCATGTATGAGCAGGGCATCGGTGAGGCGCTGGATGGTACGCCGCTGGGGGGTGGCACGTCGCTGGGCGTGCACGAGAGCCAGTCGCGCATGTGGGAGAATGTGGTGGGGCGCAGCCGTGGGTTCTGGGGGTGGGCCTATCCCAAACTGCGCGAGACCTTCCCGGGTGTGCTGGATGACGTGAGCTTGGAGGATTTCTATAAGGCCATCAACACGGTTAAGCGCCAGTTCATCCGTGTGGAGGCCGACGAGCTGACCTATAACCTGCACATCATGTTGCGCTTTGAGCTGGAGTGTGACTTGCTGGCCGGCAAGGTGAAGGTAAGTGAGCTGCCGCAGGTGTGGAACGATCGCTTTGAGGAATTCTTTGGCATTCGCCCGCCGACCGATGCGTTGGGTGTGCTGCAAGATGTGCACTGGTCTGCTGGTTTGATTGGCTACTTCCCGACCTATGCGCTGGGCAACCTGCTCAGCATCCAGTATTACAACACCGCGCTTGCCGCTCACCCGTCTATCCCTGATGAGATTGCCGCCGGTAAGTTTGACACGCTGCTGACGTGGCTGAATCAGAACATTCACCAGCATGGGCGCAAGTTCACCTCGGCAGAGCTGACGCAGCGCATCACCGGCGGGCAGATTGACCCCGCGCCGTACGTGGCCTATCTTCAGAATAAGTACAGCGACGTGTACGGTCTGGGCTAAATCAGCTTCCCACGTCGTCAATCACCAGCGTGTAGGGCTGCCCAACGGTTGTGACCTGCGCAAGCGGTGATACCATCACAAACACGCGCTCGGCGGATGGGTCTCGCGGGAAGGTACATGTCCCGCCCCCATCCGCCAGCCAGCAGCGCTCCACCGTCACACCGCCATCTGGCAGCAGCTGGGCCATCTGTACCACCGAGCGCAGTGGGATGACATTGTCCATCCACACCCAGCCTTCTGCCTGCCAGCCGCCGTCGTCAGCTTCAAAATCGCTGGCATAGCCAACGGCTTCGATGCGAACATCATCAATGGCCATGCCGGGCTGTGTGACCGCATCATCGGTAATGACCGCAAAGCGCACCCATATCTCTTGACCGGCATAATCCGCCAGCGATACGCTTTCTTGCAGCCATCTGCCCGATGCGCCGGTATACCCCGCCCCATAACCGGTGTTGTGCGGGTTATCGGTGGTGGTGTGGGGGGTGGGCAAGATGTGCCACGTTGCGCCGTCATCACTGCTGACCATAACATAGCCATAATCCCAGCGGTCTTCTAGGTGATACCATACCCGATAGTGAAGCTCTGGCGAAGCTGCACCGCGCAGGTCGAAAGCCCGTGTGAGGGTGGTGACGCTGTTGTCGCCGCGGTGGCTGTACCACATGCGTTGGCCTGACGGCGCATGGGTCGGGATAACCTGCGCCGTCAGGGCCTGTGTTAGGGTGATAGAGACCTGTTGGCCATTCAGGCCGCCCAGCGCATAATAATCGGCAGAATAAGGTGGGTTCATCCCCGCACGGGTGTAGGGGTACGGGCCAGATACGGGCCGGCTGAGCGCGCGAGTCGGCGCAATCAAGCGGTATCCCCAGCGTCCCTCCTCAGCGTCGGGGCGCTGCACGATATTGGCAGCTACCCAATCGGCAAAAAATGTGTCGAAATCCCCGCCATCCACGGCGTTGAGGGCCTGCTCTACCGCACGCACCCCATCCGCATCTGAGTCAGACAGCGCGCGCATGGCCGCCAGCCCATAGCGATCATGCAGATAGGCAAAGAACAGTCCCGCCCCGCCATAATGAGGCGCGCGCGGGCCATCGTCGGCCCATGTGGTCAGCTGGGTAAAGGGCATGGCCAGATATGCCCCGATGACATCGGCGGGCTGACTATACCCCAGATATATCTCGGTAAAAACTGACAGTCCCTCGTTGACCCATGTGCTGGGGTTGGGGTTGAGGTTTTCGCGAATCATGTGTTGAAATTCGTGCGCGGTGGTCGAAAGCACATCCAGCCCGATGCGGCGCAGGTTGTAGGCTTCGATGTTATAGATAAACATCTCGTGCTCGTTGGACGAGCTAACCACTGCGCGAGGGTAGCTGTTGTCGCTGGAGAAATAAGCGCCCGTGCCGCTGCCCAGCCCATATGCAAACAGCGCAAACACGCGCGTGTCACCATCAATGCCCGGCGAGGCCTCACTGCCCCAAAGCCCGCGCACTTTGGGATAGATAAACGTGTCGAAAGCATCGACCAACTGCTGCATCTGGTCGGCGCGCACATCAGCATAGTTAACGTCTACCCATACAAGGATGTGCTCACCGATGCCGACCAAGCGTGCGTCGATGGTGCTGACGACATCTTCTGAGGAGTCGCTGACCACAAAGGCTTTGACATCCCCGAGCCGGTATTTGACCGGCACAATCGGGGGGGCGGGGATGTCAGTTACCCCCAGCAGCTGACGTGCCAGCTGCACACGGTCACGCGCGGGCAGGCTGGCCTGTGTCAGCGCCTCGGCGGTAGAGGGGGGGAGAGAGGGGGTATCTTGTGCGCTGGCGCTTGGCACGCTCAGCAAAACCCAGACCAACAGCATCCGCAAAATGACCGACATCATCCCGTTGAGTTCCTTTTTGTCATGGCGTGATGGAAGTGCTGCCATCTGGCAGCACCTGACTGACCCATGCCCGCAGCACTGCGACACCTTCGCCTCGCAGGTTAATTAGGGCGGGATTGAGCAAAAACAGCAGCAGCAGCCCCTCTAGGGTGCTGATGAACGACAGCGCTGCCGTTTGCGCTTGGCCGGCAAAGGCCGTCAGGCTCAGCTCTCCCGACTGCGCGCCGGCTTGCAAGATGGCGGTCACACCGGCGCGGTAGCGCTCAAAATAACCAGTCAACAGCGCTGATGCGAAGGTTTGCCGCGGCGCAAGCGCAAATAATTCTAGCACCAACGGCTGAAGTGGGCGTGCATCGTCAAAGGTTTGCAGCAGTGCCTCTCCATAACGCTGTAAGCGCTGTACTGCCGCAGATGTGTCTGCCATCAAGGCATCCAGCGCGTGCTCTAGCGGCATAAACAGCTGATGCAGCAGGGCTTCAATCAAGCTGTCCTTGCTGGGGTAATACAGATAAACCGTGCCTTTGCTCACCCCTGCCGCCGCCGCCACATCTTCCATCCGCGCACTGCCAAGCCCTTGCACCGTAAACACCCGTGCGGCAGCTTGCAGAATCTCTAACTTGCGTTGTTCACTCACATTGGGACGCGGCATAGTTGACTGACTAGTCAGTTATTGACAAAACCTACACTCCATTCTATCATATCAATAACTGACTGGCCGGTCACTTATCGGATACAGCTCAGCCAAAGGGATATAACATGCAGTCACAGACGACTCTCACCCCTGATTTCGCCGGCACATGGTGGTGGCGGATGTTGGTATTTGCCACTGGTTTTACGGTGATTTTTGGGCTTGCGATGGTCTACCTGCCTGGGCCGACCCAGTGGTATTTCAACAGCTTGATTTTTGCACAGACAGACAATCCATTTGATGCGGGGGCGAACCGCTACATCATCTTTGCCTTTGGCATCATCGGCGCGGTGATTGTGGGGTGGGGGGTGGCGTTGATGGGGATTATCCTCAAGCCGCTGCGGCAGGGTGAGCGTTGGGCGTGGTGGGTGCTGGCCTTGTCGGTCAATGTGTGGTTTGTGGTGGATTCGGTGCTGTCTATCACATCCGGTTATTGGCAGAACGCGGTTTCCAATCTGGCGTTTTATGTGCTGTTTGCCGTGCCGCTGCTGCCGGCGTATCGGGCCTTATGGCGCTGAGGGCGCAAACGTAAAGAAATCTTGACGAAATCGGGGGTAGCATCCAGAAAATGCTATGCTAAATGCGTCTATCCACTGGCAGTCGTTCTGGAGTGCTATCCCCATGCCCAAGCTTGTTGTATCCCTCGCCCAATTTCGCATCGCGCTTGGTGATGTGCCGCGCAACTGGACAGCCGTCGAAAAGCTGGCGCAAGAGGCAGCCAAGCGCGGATCACATCTGCTGGTGCTGCCCGAACTGTGGTCAACCGGCTACGCGCTCGACCGTGCCAATGCGCTCAGCAGCCCGATTAACGGTGGGATTTTCACCCAGCTTTCGACGTTAGCTGCTCAGCACAAGCTGAGCATTGTCGGCTCTGTGCTCGAAAAAAGCGGCCAGAACACCACCAACAGCGCGGCGTTCATCGCGTCGAATGGCCAAAATCTGGGGGTGTATCGCAAGATACATCTTTTCCGTCTGATGGCAGAAGATGCGCATCTGCGCGCTGGTCAATCTCCACTGCTGCTTAATCTGCCGTGGGGCAAAACGGCCTTTGCCATCTGCTATGATTTACGCTTCCCCGAGCTGTTTCGCCGCTATGCCTTAGATGGCGCGCTGATGTGCGTTATCCCAGCGGAATGGCCGATAGAGCGCGCGGAGCACTGGACGACGCTGCTGCGCGCCCGCGCCATCGAAAACCAGATGTATATTGTGGCGTGTAATGCCTGCGGCGAAATCGGGGGCACAACCTTTGCCGGTCAGTCGATGGTGATTGACCCGTGGGGCAAGGTGATCGCCGCCGCTGGTGAAGACCCGCTGCTGCTGACGGCGGAACTCGACCTTGATCGGGTGGCAGAGGTGCGCCAGCGGATTCCGGTGTTTGATGACCGCCGGCCCGAGTTGTATTAAACGCCTATTTGCGCCGCTGCGCGATAAACGCCAGCACGCCGCCCAGTAGGGCAGGGGGCAGCAGCAGCGCCCCAAACAAGCGTATGCTGGGGGCGGCGTCGAGGGCGCTGAGCACCCAGTATGTCAGCAAAAATAGGCCAATCAGGGCGGCGGCGGCGACTGCGCCAAGGGTCACTGCGCGGGTTAGCTGCTGGTTGTTCACGGTGGGGGTCTCCACGGATAATGAGGGTTGGGGCACAGAGGCGGATGCGCCTGTATGCTATCCTATATCCGCGCGCCGTGCTTGACCATCCCTTTTGGCGCATGACTGCACCCCAGAGAGGCCGCTGATGCACGTGTTTACCGAAGTGTTCCCGCTGGATGAGCGCTGGCAAGAACTGCTGCCCGATTTGACGCCTGCGCAGATTGCCGCGCAGGTGATACGCGAGGCGGTGAGGGGGCTTCGTCCGCGTTTGCTCGAGACCATACGGCGGGCCAATGCCACGCTGCCGGCAGAAGACACCGTCATTCGCTTTGAGCGGGATGTGCGCGTTCAGCCGTGGCGTGTGGGGGATAAGCCGGCTCTGAGCCTTGGGGTGACAACACGCCTTGTGTATGGTCGCGATGCTGCCGGCTATTTGCAGATGGCTCGCACGCCAGATGCCTTGGTGGGAATGCGTATTGCTCTGCCCGAAGGTGGGCCGGCGGCAGTGGTACAGGCGGCCCTGCCAGAGCGATTGACTGATGAACAGCGCGCCAAACTGCTGCGACAAAAGCTGTCGCCGGCTTTGCTGGCATTTATCGAACAGGCTTCAGATGACGCCCCGATACTGCGCCTGAAAGGGCCTGACCGCAGCGTGCTGCGCCTGCCTGCCATCGGTCTCGATTTGCTGTTGAGGCCAGAGGACATCGCACGGGTAGGGGGGGATGCTGTGGAAGGGTCACAGCTGCTGCGCCCCGATCCATCTACCCGTGCTGAGTGGGTGCGTATGCTGGCAGACCTGCTGAAACAGGCTGGGATTATCGGGCGGGCTTTTGCCAGTCGTGAGCATCCCGAGCGTTTTGCAATCCCCGACGATGAGGCGCGCCCGTATCTGCGATATGGGGGCGGGCGCACGCGCCCAGCGCTGCCTGCCGCGATGCCGCGAGACCTTGGCAAGTTTGGGCCGTATCGTGTGCATGTGCGGCATCAGGCCGCCCCGATACGGGTGGGGGTGGTGAATGCTGCCGGCGAAAAGCTGGGGGATTTTATCGAGGCGCTGCGGCGGTTGTTGGCCAAGCGCACCGAGTTTCAGGTGGATGTGGCGCGTGAGCGGGTCATCCGCGTGCTGACCCTAGCTAACCTTGATGCCGCTGTGAAAGTGATTGAAAAAGAGCGCCCCGACCTCTTGCTGGTCTTTTTGCCAGAGCCAGAGGCCGGCGCTGAGGATGTGTCGGGATATGTGCGGATGCTGGCGCTCAGCCGCGGCCTGCCCGCCCACCTGATACCTCGAGCAGCGATTGATGATCCGGAGGCCATGCCGGCCTTGATGGCCGCGATTTTGGCACGGACAGGCAGCGTGCCAGCGGCCTTAGCCGACCCGATCGAAGGGGTTGATGAGGTGGTCGGCCTGTCGTTTGTCAAACGGATGGAAGGCAAGCGAGAATATCGCGTGGGGGTAGGGCGGTTTTATCATCCGGATGGGGTGTTTATTCGTTGGGCCATGCGTGAGGTGGACGTGAACGGCGATACCCCGCCCTATCTGCTGATGCGCGCACTGTTCAGCCAGAAACACTATGCAGGACGACGCCTGATGCTGCATATCGATGGCAAGCTGGATGATGAGACGCGCCGCGCCCTGATGCTGTGGGGGACGGCCATCGGCGCAATGTTTGGGATTGTCGAGGTGATTGGGCGGGGTGCGCCCCGTTTATATGGGTTCGACGAGCGGGGTGTGACCCATCCCCCGGGTGGGGCAGCGTTTTTCATTGGTGAGCGAGAGGCATTTGTGGTGCTGCAAGACCCCCCTGCACCTCCGCCGCCGCCCACATTCACCCCGGGCAAGCGCCCTCAAATCCCTTATGCCGGCCCGACCCCACAACCCTTACACATCCGAGCAGACGGGATAGATATTCACACGGCGGTTGAGAGTGTGCGGCGTTTTGCTCTGTTGGATGATACCGGCGGGGCTGCTGTGCCGGTGACGGTGCTGAATACCGATGCGCTGGCCGATTATCTGGCCGATGGCGGTGCGCTGACCAGCACCGATGGCGAGTCACCGTTTTGGTTGTAAGTGCCCCCCAATGATTGGGGCATCGGCGCAACCCTGCTCATAAACCCGCGTATAGTAGATATAGCTCGTGAATAATTTCACAGTTTTTGCGTTTTTTGACGCATGAGGAGGCATTATGGGCAAGCTGAAGCTGGGCGTTTTAGGCCTGTTGGTGGGTGCTGCGGCGGGTGTGGCAGCGCTGTATGTGATGCGCAACCGCCTGCCGGCGGGGGTGCGTGCCCGCGTTGAAGAGACGGTTGGTGAGGCGGTGGAGGCTGGCCGCAAAGCTGCTGAGCAGCGCAAGACTCAGCTCGAAGCGCGTTTTGAGGAGTTGATTGGCAGCAACGGCGCGCACTAAATCGGGGTTTTGAGCCTAAAAGTTAGGCTTTGCGCGGGGTTGTCGCTTTGGCGGCAGCCCCGACGTTTTGTTGTGTCAGGGATTTGGGGGGTTTGGGGCTGGCTTTGAGGTTCTTTTCCAGCTCCAGCAGCAGGCGGTCACTGCCCATATAGTCCCCGCGCAGCATGATAAACCACAGCATCAAAAGGCCCATCACCACCACCGCCATAACGGCCTGTTCGCGCAGCAGCATAATGAAGCCAGAGACCGGTATCGCGATGGCCACGAGACGCTGCCGGTCGGGGGGCGCGCCGTCAGGCACGCGCCCACGTATCAGGGTGACGTTTTGCTCTTTACTGATTTCGCCTTCGATCCATGTTTCATGCGTGATGCCGGCCAGCACCTTTTGGCGCAGGGTGAGGCGGAACTTGCCGTTTTTACTCACACTGCCGTTGAGGGCGGGGCGGGTCGGCGTCTCTGACTGGAGCAGGCGGTCACTGAGGGCTTTAACACAGTCGGGGGCTGATTTTTCGCTGTAGAGGGTGAAGTCCACACGGTCTCCTGAGGGCGGCACGGCAGTACTTGACGAACGGTGTAGGCGTATTTTTACAACAGGGGAACAGTGATGCCGCCGTCAACCACAAAGGTTTGGCCGGTGGCGTAATTGGAAGCAGACGATGCCAGATAAAGCGCAATGCCGGCGATGTCATCGGGCTGGCCGATGCGCCTGACCGGCGTGCGGGCAGTGACGCCGTCTAGGATGGCGGGGTTTGACCATAAGGCTTCGGCAAACTTGGTCTGGATCAGGCCCGGGGCGATGGCATTGACCTGAATATTGTCTGGGCCAAGCTCTAGCGCCAGCGTCTGCGTGAGGTTGATGAGGGCGGCCTTGCTGGCACTGTAGATGCCCTGCATGGTGCCGGGCCGCAGGCCGTTGACCGAGGTCACGTTGATGATTTTGCCGCCGCCGCGTTGACGCAGATGAGGCACGGTCAGCTGGGCCAGCCAGAACGCCCCCAACAGATTGACCTCGAGGGTTTTTTGCCACATGCTGTCCTGCGCCTCTAGCACTGGGCCAAAATGGGGGTTGGTGGCGGCGTTGTTCACCACGATGTCTAGGCCACCATAGCGGTTTACGGCCTGTTCGACCAGCGTGGTGAGGGCGGCTTTGTCGCCGTTGTGCGCGGCGATGGGCAGCACCTCTGCGCCCCCAGCACGCAAGCTGTCAGCGACGGCATCAAGGGCGTCTTGCTTGCGACTGGCAATCACCAGCTTTGCCCCTGCTTCGGCCATCCGCGCGGCGATGGCTTCGCCAATCCCGCGGGAAGCGCCAGTAATTAAGGCTATTTTACCGGTCAGGTCAAATAAAGAAGACATGTTTTTCACGGGTTCTCCAGCGTTTTGGGCATCCTACAATTATACCGCAGTCGGGGTGATGCATCAGCGGCGGATGTCTTTAATCATCGACGGGCTTAAGCACAAGGCTCATGCCCGTCGATAGATTTCCCCGTTCCCACCCTCGCCACAGAGTAGGCCCTTCGGTCAGCGTCTTGGTGATAAGGGATGCGCGTGTGTGCTGTTCGGCGTGCCCGTTACCGTTTAAGGTGTGCGGTTGCCGATTTGAACGGCAGGAAACCTTGTGAGAGGTTGCTTTTGCCAATGACCTGTTTAGCCTCAAGGTCGTGAGGGGTCTTGACGCTCGCCCCGATGGGCGCTGTGTGGCTACCAGCTTGCCAAGTGCTTTATTCGAGAAGGTCAACTTCCCAGTTGGCGCGCTGGATGAGCAAATCCAGTGCGCGCCGGCGCTGAGCGATGGCATCCATGCGCTGCCGCAGCGTGGGCACATCCACGGTGGCCACCACCTTGATTTCGGAGCGTGAGTAGCGCCAGTTGCCCTCAGTGGCGGCCTTGACCGCCGCTTCGAGGATGCGGTATTCGACCAGCAGCACATCTCGCTCGGCGATGTGGTCGGTGATGGTGCGGCCATCGGCAAGGCGTGTGGCGGCATTGGTGCGGTTGATGCGCTCGATCATCTGTTGGTAGGAGCGGAGCGTATCATTGACTTCTCGCAGGATTGCGTCGGGTGATTCGTGCGGGGCTTCGCCCTCTTGAACGCGCATGTTCTGCGTCAAGCGGGTTTGAAGCTCGGCCAGACGCTTTTTGTCGTCGGCGCGCTGCACGAGTGCTTCGGCCAGCTTCATACCGGTTTATACCTCCTTTTGGATGTGTGACACTGTTTGTGTGGGTTAATGTTCCACGTGGTAAAAATCAGTCTACGGGCAAACCAGTGGCCATAGAGGCCCTATTTTTGGGGAGATGAGTAGGATTGCCGGTCAACATCAACAGTGCGCCGGCGCTTTCGCCAATCAGCAGTGCCCATGCCGCACCGCTGGCAGCATAGGCTGGGATGAGAACGGCGCTGACCAGTGCCTGTATTAGCAGTGCGGCGGCATTCTGACGGGTGACGTGTTTTTCGTGCCCACGTGCAATCCATGCCACACCCGCCCAATATTTCAAGCTCATCGGCAGGATGGCCCAGCCCATCAAGCTGAGCAAATCACCGGCGGGCCGAAACTCTGCCCCAAACAGCGCCGGCACAACGACTTGGGCCAGCAGCGCACTGCTGAGGCCAACAGTGATGCCATAAGCGGCCACAAACATGCCTGCACGGGTGGCATGTTGGGCGAAAACAGCTGGGTGACTGCGGTCACGGGTGAGGGTGGGCAGCAGGGCATCAAAGGCGGCCTGAGGGATAAGGCGGCCCGCCTCGATAAAACGGTAGGCCGCGACGTAGAGTCCGACTGCTGCTGCCCCGGCCCACAGCTCAGTGAGGGCTGTGCCCATCCGCATTTGGGCGGCGGCCAGAACACCCGCCAGTGCAAACGGCCATGCTGCTCCCAGCAGAGGTTTTAGGGGATAGTGAGCGGCAGCGATAGGCGGCGAATGGCGGTGATAGAGCAGGGCGGCGACCGCCCATTGACCAGCAGAACTGAGGACGTTGGCCAGCATTGCGCCTTGTACGCCCAGACCACCAGCCAATAATCCAACGGTCAGGGCGGCCTGCACAGTCAGCATCCCCACATTGAGGCCCGCGGCCAATGCCATCTGACGGCGGGCACGGAACACAGCAGTATAAGCCGAAACCCACGGGTTCAGCATCACCAATGGCGCGCCGAGGCGCAGCGCATCCGCGGCCTGTGATGAGGTTGTGAGCAGCGGTGCGGCCATCGCCAGCAGCACAGCGGCCAGCCCACCAATGGATAGGCGGGCGCTGCCAGCTGCGCGCAGCAGTGCATGGGTATCTTGTGGGCGTTGGGCCGCCTCGCGCGCGATGAAGGCCGACAAACCGGCATCAACCAGCAGGCTGAACGGGAATATCCATGCCAGCGCTGCGGCATAAGCGCCAAGGCCGTGTGCACCTGCGGCCCGCCCGATCAGCACTGCGATGAGAAAGCCCAGTGCCGCACCGGTCAGATTGCCGACGGCCAGCGCTGCCGCGCCGGTCATTCTGATGAGCTGCCAGTGCCGGTGTTTTGATAGAGAGATGGGGCGTTGCGTTGCACGGTTTCACGACCGAGCTTGCTTTCGAGCTTTTGGCGCAGTTTGGGGGTTTCTTCGGCCCATTTGGCGCGCAGCTGCTCTTTGGTCGCCCCGCGGCTGTCACCGGCATTGGCATTCATCCCTTGTGCGATGGTTGGCGCGGTCTTAATCAGGCGTGTTGGGCTGACCGCCCCGCATGACGGACAGGGCGGGATGGGTTCGTTCAGGCCGTGACGGGCCTCGAAGGTATGCTGACACTGCTTGCAGCGATAATCGTACAGCGGCATGGTGTGCGCCTCCGTAGAGATATGATTGGGTGATTTGCCTGTTGGACGGGGTGACCGACGGGCAGCTTACCCCCACATCGCAAGGCCCAGATTGAACAGCGGTATTGACAGCACACGTTCGACCAGATAGCTCACCAGCAGCAACGGGATGACCACCAGAATCATCACCTTGAGGGCGTCTCCGAGCGCGGTGCTCCATGCCTGCCCGATGGTTTGACCTTCTGGAAGCCGTGTGACCAGCGCCCCGATGCGAAAGCTGGCGGTGGTTATCAGCACCAGTGCGGGCACGCTAAACAACAAGTAGGGCAGGGCGGCCAGCCACAGCGGCCCTACCGGTATGCCGCTGGCGCTGAATACTGCGGTAAAGTAGCCGAGTGCGCCAACCATAATCGGGTTGAGCACCACGGGCACGACGCCAAAGGTGACCATGCCGGCAAACAGCGCCAAAACCATAAAGCGCAGGCTCTGGCCAAATAAAAAGGTGCTCAGCCGCCCCGAAACCGCTAATTCTCCTATCCCTTTCAGGAAAGGGACTTGGTTGATGCCTTCAGCGGTGAGCAGATTGGCCGGCAGGCTGACGCCATATTCGGGCGATTGCCCGACCATCAGGCCAAACACGAACGCGCCGACAAACGCCGAAATCCCCACCCAGTACATCGGTTTGAGGCGTGATAGGCTGTAGGGTAGGGCATGGGTATACATCTGGCGCAGGGTGCGCGCAGGTGTGCCAGCGGCGTCCACCGCACGCAGATTGATCCAAATCCCTTGCAGTATCCGCTTGATGTTGATGGAGTCGATGGCGCGGCCCAGCAGCTCCTCACGGTTGAAGATGGATGCGCCAACCCGCAGCAGTAAGACGGCTGCAACCAGCATCACGATGATCATCATCCACAGGAACTGCACGCCGGTGGGCGAGTTGAAATCGGGAGCGACGAAGACAATCGCGGCTTCTACTTGCAGCATCACCCCCATCGGGACGATGACGAACGAGGCCAGCAGGTTGGCCGCGCGTACGCTGGTGGTCTGACTGCTGACAACGACCGCGCCGGCGACCATCACCAGCGTCTGTACCAGCATCAACAGCGCGATTTGCACAATCAGGATGGCCTGCGGCCGCCATGCTGCTGGCCCACCTACTACCAACCCGAGATAAATCAGCATTCCGCCCATCGAAGCCAACAGCGGAGGCAGCATGGCGGCCAGCGTCTTGCCCACATACAGCTCCCAATTGGTCAGGGGGGTGCTGAGCAGGGGTTCTAGGCTTTTGCGCTCTTTTTCGCCGACAAAGGTCTCTAGCGCAATCACCAGTGACAGCGAGACGGGGAAGAAACCAACCACCATCAGCAGAAAGGGGATGGCGCGTGTGGCAAGGATGCCGCCACCAAAGCTGTTGACAAAAGCAATCATGCGCTCGGCGAGGATGTTGGCCAAAAATGGAAAGGCGAAGGTCATGATGATGATTGGCCCAAGGATGCGCCAATCGCGCAGGCTGTCACGCACCTCGCGGCGGGTGATGAGCAGGGCGTTACGCAGAGGTTGTGCGAGAGAGTTCATTGGCCTCGTCTTCTTTCACCACATTGAGATAGACGTCTTCGAGGGTTTGGCTGACGGGTGCGAGCGTGACGACCTCGATATTGAGGCCGGCCAGCGTGCTCAGCAGGGCGGGGTTGTCGCGTTCGGGCTGACGGGTGACGAACCTCAGCCAATTTTCACCGCTTTCGGTCACCCGCACCACACCTGCGGCGGCCTCGGTTGCCCCGTTTAGCGACCCATTAACGCGCAGTTCCATCAGCGGGTCACCGACAAAACGGCGGCGCAGTTCTTCAAATGTGCCTTTGGCCACGATGCGCCCGCGGCGCAAAATCGCGATTTGGTTGGCCAGCGACTGCGCTTCGGTCAGGTTGTGGGTTGTAATCAAGAAGGTGCGGCGGTCTTTTTGCAGCTCGATGATGGCATCACGCACCAGTTTGGCGCTTTGCGGATCCATGGCCGAGGTCGGCTCGTCCAGCAGCAGCACCGGCGGGTTGTGGATGAGGGCGCGCACCAGCGACAGTTTTTGCTTCATGCCTTTGGAGTAATCGCCAATACGCCGGTCAACGGCTTCTGCAAGGTCAAAGCGCTCCATCAGCGCCATGGCATTACGCCGCAGCACATGCTTATCGATGCGATAAATCTGGCCAAAAAAATCGAGATATTCCAGCGCCTTCATCCGCTCATAAAGGCCGTGCTGCTCGGTGAGCACCCCGACGCTGGCGCGCACTTGTGCCGCTTGCTTAATCACATCATAGCCGGCGATTCGGCAGGTGCCGCTGGTTGGCTTTAGGATGCTGGTCATCATGCGAACGGTGGTGGTTTTGCCCGCCCCATTCGGCCCGAGCACCGCCAATACTTCTCCCTCTTGCACCGTCAATGAGATGTCCTCGACGGCCACAAAGCCGTCAAAGACTTTGCGCAGATTTTGTACTTCAATCATAGCGGTTTTTGACCGGGTCAAGCCGCGGCAGTTGCTGAGGCGCGGCCCGCCCTCCTTCTAGGTGGTAAGATGCACATACTATGATTAAACCACGGACTGCAAAGAGTCTGATTAAAGCTTTGGATGGCGGGATGTTGAGGTTTTGTGCCGATTTGTCCAAGGTCATCGCTTCAAATTTTCTGGTAGGGTCAATTTTGTAGGGGCAGTTCGTGAACTGCCCGACGTCACGGGCGCATCGCGATGATTCACGGGCGCATCGCGTTGCGCCCCTACGCACCATGTTGCCCTCTCATGAACCCATGGCTGATTTTGAAGCGATTGCCCTGCCAATCCGTGCGTTAGCGCTTGACCGGCAGGTTCATGATGCGTTCTGGCGTGGTGATGAACTGCGTGGCCAGCCAACCCATCTGGTCACCTGCTTGCACCCACAGCCACAGCCCGTCTGGGGTGCGCCCCAGCAAGCTGACGCGCGTCCCTCGCTCCAGCCGCCCGATTTCGGGGTGTTGGGTGCCCGGGCCGGCCCGAAAGCGCATGTTGTAAGTCAGCTCGACGCTTGGCTGTGAGTCTGTCAAGTTGTCCGGCGGCGTGCCATTGAGAAAGGCGGCATCCCAATACACACCGTTGGGGTCGGTATAGTGGGTTTGGGTGGCATATAAAAATAGGGTGGCATGGTCGCTTTCTGCACCGGTCGTGACGGCACAGGCTGTCCATGCGTCACGCTTGGAGGCCCATGGCGACCACACGACACTGCTGGCAAACGGGTTTTCGCCGCCCAATGGGTCAATGCCGACACGCGCCACTGCGCCATCTGCTCCTTCGATATAGACATGTGCGCCCCCGCTGAGCGGTGAACCTTGCAAAACATGTACCCGTTGATAGACCCATGCGGTGAATGTGCCATAGTCGTAATAAACATGGAATGAGCGCGGCCCAGACATCTTGCGCGCGCCGGTATGGGCGCTGCCCTGGGGGATGCGGTTCACCCAGCGCTGCGGCGTGCTGCCCGACAGTGTGCCGCCCTGCCAAGCTCTTGGCACGGTAAAGCGGCTGTAGCCGTGGTCTCCCACCACAGCTTCAACCGTGGTCGGGTCGTCGAATTCGGGATTGGTTAACAGGTTCATAGCGCCAGCGACCCAAAACGGTCTGCCCGAAACAACTCAAGGTCATGCCCAACAGGCTGCCCGTGCGAGAGGCGCGCCAGCATCTGCCCAATGAGCGTAGAAAACTTGAACCCGTGACCGCTGCACGGCGTGGCATAGACCACATGCTCGTACAAGGGATGTCGGTCGATGACGAAATGGGTGTCGGGCGTCATCGTGTAGAGGCAGACGTGTGTCTCGACGTGTGGCGCATCGACCACGCCCGGCACATACTGCCGGAAGAATGGCAGCAGCGACGCCGGCACATCGTCATCGGGCGTGCGTTTGACGCTGTCGGCGTCGGGGACAGCTGGCCCATCATGATAGGCATATTTGACGCCGTGTTGGTCATAATCGGGGATGCTGTAGGGGACGCCAATAAACGAGCTGCCGGTGTGCAGCAGCATGACCGGATAGTGCGGTGGCTGATACAGCTGGCGCTGCGCTGGGCGAAAGAAAGCATATTGAATCCGCCGCACTTCCAGCGGTAGTGCCATGCCAAGCCCGTTGAGTGCGGCATTCGTCCATGCCCCGGCTGTGATGATGATGCGCTCGGCGCTGTAGATGCTGGTGGCGGTCTGCACGGTAACGCTGCCCGCTGTGGCAGAAACACGAACCCCGCGGGCGTTCTCAATCACCTGTGCGCCGTGCTTGACCGCAAGGCGCACGTGGGCGCGCACGCAGGCTGAGGCGTTCAGCAGGCCGTAGTCGGCTTGATAGACCACTTGATGATCTTGTGGGATGGTGAGGGCGGGAAAGCGCCGCATGGCCTCGTCGGGGGTCAGGTGTTCAACGGGGATGTTGTGTTGGTGGGCAGCTTCCAGCGTGGCTTTGAACGTAGCGGCATCGGGATGCCCAAAGTCGATGCCGCCGGTGATGTGCATCAGCGGTTCGCCGGCTTCGGCTTCTAGCTGACGCCACAGCGGATAGGCGGCCTTGGCCAGCCCGACATAAGCCGGATGGTCATACATATAGCGGATGATGCGGCTGTTGCCATGGCTGCTGCCGTTGGCGTGATCGATGTGGAATTGTTCCAACAGCAGCACACGCTGCCCCTCACGCGCCAGATAATAAGCGGCGGCGCTGCCCATCGCACCCGCACCTAGGACAATCACATCATAAAAATCCGACATGGCTTTAGCCTACTCCTTTTATCTCCCCAAAAAAAATAAAAAGACGGGGCATACACGCTGATGGTGTGATGCCCCGATGATAGCGCGTTTGTGGTTTAGCTGCCGGAATCCTGCGACTGCGCGCTGCCTTCAATCAGGATGTCGCGCGCGCCGATGCGGTTGTTGGCCACCGCGACGCCCTCGTGAATCAAGCCCGCCCAACACTGCTGCGGGTTGCGTGTTTTGACCACATCGGTCAGGCGGACAGCGCCCCATACCACCGAACGCTGTCCGGGGGGCAGGTAGTAGTAGATATTATCGTTGGTGGGATCGGCGACTTGTTCAAGGCTGTCGAACGGGCCGACAGCCCAGCGATACGGGTAGCTTTGCTCAGAGGTGTCGCACTGAATGCCCACGCGCCATACGCCGTCCTGCTCAATGGCGCCAAGGGCTGCTGCCACCTGCTGCTGTTGATAGACCGTGCCGGGGGGCGGCCCTGCGGTGCGGATGGGGCTGGCGCCATAGTTTTCGACCACAAGCCGGAAGACCAGCAGGTCGCCGATGGGCACGATGACCGTTCCCAGTCGGATGTCGGCTGGGTTATCGGGCAGGGGCAGTATTTCGCCTGCTGCGGCATAGCGCGTATCGTAGGGGGCTGTCCCAAAGACCACATCTGCGCCGGTGGTCTGCCCGACGATGCCCGCACGCGGTTTTCCGCCATCGGCAATTGTGAGTGTCCCACTGCGTGAGACACGCTGACCGACGGCATCCTGTGCCTCGAGCACCACGCTGTATGTGCCATCTGGGGGCGGCTCTGCACCGATGTCAACGCCGCCTTCATAGTCAAACTCTTGCCAGCCCACTTCACCCAGCTTGACTTGTGTCTGACGCGGGGCGATATACAGGCGCTGACCGGTGTTATCCAGCAGATAGGCGGTGACGGTGGCTGGCTTGGTCAGATAGGCGTTGATGGCGACACGGTCGGCCACACCGTCCTGATTGGGGGTGAAGGTGGTGGGGGAGATGCTGAAGTTGTTGAGCAGGGGCAGGGCAGTATCTCCGTCGGTGATGGAGAGTGTGCCACGCAGCTGGGCGACCTCAGTGCGCTCGACTCCAAGGGCGATAATCTCCCACAAATAGTCACCGTCGGGCAGCAGACGGCGTTCGATCGTGCCTTCGATGTTTTCGCCGGGCAGCACAAACCCCCCGACGATGCCGCTAAATTGCAAGCTGTAGGTGCCGGGGGCGGTGCGCGTGTTGACGCGGAAGTCGAAGTTCTCTTGCTCGCCGTTGATGAGCTGAATCGAGATGTCTGCCGTGCGCGCCAGCGTGAAGGAGAACTCGATGACGTCGTTGCTGCCATCTGCGTTCGGGGTCAGCACCGGCGAATTAAACCCGGCATCGCGCAGGAGCGGGCCATCAGAGGCCATCAGCAAGCCGCCAGACCACACCAGCGCTGCCGCTGCGATGAGCGCCGCCCCAATCACCACTACAATCGAAAGCCGCATCGGGCGTCCCTCCGGTTATTGAACGACAAAAGGTGGCCGTGTGCCGTGCTAGGGCGCAGTCGTTGGCTGAGCCGTGGCACGTGGGGTACGTGTGGGGTTGGCAGTGGGCTGTTCGGTGGCGGGTTCAGTCGGTGCAGTGGTTGGCTCTTCGGTGGGGGCGATGGTTGGAGCATCGGTGGGCGATGTGGTTGGTTCGCCCGTAGGCTCTGTAGTCACGGATTCCGTCGGTACGGCTGTCGGGGCATCGGTGGTGGGGCTGCCGGCGCGGAATTCTAGCGCGCGGTTGATGGCCTCGTTTGCCGCAGTCAGCAGGTCTTCGCCGGTGACGATGACGTCGTTCACGAAGATGGCCGGCGCAATCACCACCGCATCGCGCCCGCCGGCATCTTGTGCGGCGCGGTTGGCCAGCTCTTGCGGGCGGTCGCTGCGCATACACTCGTCAAAGCGGGGGCGATCGAGGCCGAGGTTATCCGCCCCACTGAACAGGCGATTGCTGGCATAGGCTTGTGGGCCATAGAGGGTCATCCAGCTAAAGGCGGCATCGACATAGTGGAACAGCTTGTTCTGCTCGCCAGCGCACCATGCTGCACGGGTCGCGCCGGCGGTATTGCTCACTTCGGCGCGCTGATTGGCATCATACAGCACATAGGTCAGGCTGATTTCACCCGCTTTGACCCGCTCTAGCAGCTGGGGGAAGATGGTCTCGTGGAAGGTCTTGGAGCTGCTGCTGGCAAGGCTGATGAAAGCCGAGACGCGCACAGTGCCATCCAATGCGCCAAGGCGTGCATAACCGCGCTCGGTGCGAGACACGGTCAGGCCTTCGTAGCGCGAGATGCTGTCGGGGATAGGGGCTTCGGCGGGCAAGCGGCTGGTGAGCACGGCCAGAAAAATGAGTGCGCCGGTGACCAGCAGGGCGATACCGCCCCAGACAAGGCGCTGGCGACGCTGCTGCTGCGAGCGCTCCTGTCGGATTTCGGAGGTGGTGCGCACTTCAGATGTCTTTTGGCGGGCGGCGGTTTTTGAGGCTTTGGGGGGCATGGGGTCTCCGGGTGTGCTGCGAAATGATGCGGATATAAACTCAGGCGGTCTGATAAGTGGCTTGCAGATGTTCGACCACGTCGGCCCTGTCCATCAGGTTGCCCAAAACGCCATTAATAAAACGCGGCGACGCATCAGAGCCGTATTGTTTGGCAAGGCCAACGGCTTCGTCGATGGCAACCCCGACCGGCACGAGGCGTGCCATGCCATATTCAAACACCGCAAGGCGCAAAATGCAGCGGTCAATCACGGCCAGCAGGCGGACTGGGAACTCTGGCGCAAAGGGTTGAATGGCCGCATCAATTGCCTCGCGGTGCTTTTGCACCCCGTTGACCAACACCCCCATATAGCGCACAACATCCTGACCCAATGGCGTATCAAGGCGTGCCAGCAGAGCGTTGAGCACCTCACCCACGGGGTGGCCGGTGACGTCCAGCTCATACAGCGCTTGGAGTGCCAGCACTCGGGCGATGCTGTGGATATGCTGCATCGGGGCGTGTGGCAGCTCTTCAACGCTCACCTCGTCATCCGGTTGCAGGTCTTCGAATTCGGGTATGGGAAGGGACATATCGCATTCTCTTGCCGCTGTGCGGCCTGTAACGGGCGTTTTTAGGCGATTAAGTATAGGGCAAGAGGCGCGGTTTGGGCAGGGGCGTGCGCCTGACGGTCACCCCGCGCGATGGCACACCGATGGTCACCGTGGGCATGGGTCAAGGGATGGTTAGCTCAAAGGAGGGGAGAGGGGTGTCATGCAGGTTGGTCTGCGAATCCCACTGACGCACATTGAGATACCCCCCCAGTGTATATTGTCCGCTGGTCAGGGGCAGTTCTGTGCGAGGCAAGCTCAGGGTGATGGGCGTCAGGCCTGTGGCATCGGTTTGCACCCGCGCCTGCACCGTCAGCTGACCGCTGTTGGTGCGATAGATGGCGCTGGCATTGGGCGCAAGCAGGGGCTGACTGGCACGGGTCAACCAGATGCTGACGCGTAGGGTTTGCTGGGTGCAATCTGCTGTGCTGATGAGGGCTTTGACGATGATTTCTTGCGCTGTGGTTTCTATCTGAACCGGCACGGCAGTGATGGTGCAGGGGGGGATGGCGAGGGTGGCCGTGGCAGAGGGTGCAAGCGTAATGATGGACTGTGTTGATGGCATGCTAGCTGCTGGCGAAAATACCGCAGCAGTTTGCGATGAGGGCGTGATCGTGATGGGTGGGGGCAGGATAGCGCCGACACCGACCGCTGCGGTGACGATGGGTACGGGAGAGGGTGTGCTGACAGCATCGGTTATCCAGCGGGGGACGACGAGCAGCGCCGCGATGACCCCGATGAGTGCCAGCCATGCTTTTAGGCGGTCTGCCCACAGGTTGGAGGCCTCGACGGCGTGCCCGATGCGGCGGTTGAGGTTTTGGGCAATCTCGCGCTGGCGCTGTGCGGCGCGCTCGGCCTCGGCCTGACGTGCAGCGGCGCGCATTTCGGTGGTGGTGTTTTGTGGCAGCGGCGCAGCATTTTCGATGCGGCGGCGTTGATCTTCGTTGCGCTGGGATACGCCAAAGCGAGCCGGCGGAAAAATCCCGGGGTAGGGCCGCGGCGGGGGAGGATTAGGCTGTTCTTCACCCGCAGGGCGATGAGGTACATCCGGCGGGTTGCGAAGCGGCGGGCGAGGGGGAGGTGGCTCACCGGGCATCCGTACACGGTTATTCGGCGGGTTTAACCGCCGCTCGATTTGCTGCCGGTTTTCGTCCGCGCTGGAGTTACGGGGAAGCGGATCGGCCATGGTCGGTTGGCCTCGGCAAATTTGCCATATCAAGGGCAGGGGCGGCGTGAACTAACCCCAGCGTCGTCTCAAGGTCGCCCATCGCTAGGCGGCCATGTGCCCCACAAACAGCACAGTCATCGCGCCGTCCGGCTTGGATGCTGCGCGTGCTGTGGTCGTGCAGAAAATAATAGACGAGGCGTTGTGGAGGGCGATAGGCGGTCAGCAGGTTGAGGAATTCGCCCACAGCCATTGAGGCCAGTGTGCCATTGAGGAACACCACCGACGGGGCGTGAATATCTTCGGTTGGGATGTATCCGCGTTCTTGTCGGCGCTGGCGCTGATCGGGGGGCAGCAGGTCATCAGAGGCCTGCGCAGGGTTGATGGCACGCACGCATTCAAGACAGTAGCCATCGGGCATCACCACGCGGTACTGCCCGCCGGATTCAGTGATTTTGCCGTCGGGGTCGGTGTTTAGCCCCACGCCGATGTCGATGTAGGGCAGCATATACTGCACGGCAAAAGTGTTGAGCAGCAGGCGGCTTCCGTGACTGTCAGTGCATCCAAACAGCACGTCACAGGTTTTGAGGGCGTTGGCACTGGCGGGGGTAGGGAAATGGGCGTCGTGGATGTCGATTTGCATGTTGGGCGGGTCGATGGCTTCGAGTGCGTCGCGCATCACATCCACTTTGCGGCGCTGACGGGCGGCATCCAGCGCATCAGCAGCGCCGATGAACCGGTTGAGGTTTGAATCTTCCAGCGTGTCCCCGTCCACCAACACAAAGCGCCGCACCCCCAGCAGGGCCAGTTGTTGGGCGACGGCACTGCCTATGCCCCCCAGCCCGACGATGCCAACCCGTGTGGCGCTGACACGCGCTTGTCCCTGTGCGCCAAAGGCCTGAATTTGCCGGCTGAAGCGCGCTCGATAGCGCTCGTCGAGCGGGTTTTTACCCTCGTTTTTGATCGGGTAGCGCTTGATGGGATGGCCAAGGATGGTCACGCCGGCGATGGTTTCCATCTCTCCGCTGTCGGGGTTATAAATCATACCGTCGGCGCTGTCGTGGCCAAAGACCAGCATCAGATGATGAAATGGCGGGGACGCCTTGCTGGCAAACCATGCAAAGCGCGGTGCAGCTTGTGTGGTATCGATGCTGGAAAACCCGACCGACTCATGAGCAAACGGGTGTGAGTGGATTTCGATCAGGCTGTAGGGGTTAGACAGGGTATAACGTGCGATACGCTGGGCGGCCTCATCAGTCAGGTGTAGGTAACCGCCGTTTTGGGTGATGTAGTCGCTGGCTTCCATCGGCACCAGATGATGCACCAGCAGACGCAGCTGACCCTCTGAGGCGGCGGGGGTGGCAAAGGCAAAGGCCGCCTGCTCATCCCCGTTGGGCTGAAACAGGTGGCTATGCAGCCATGCAAACTGCTCTCCACTGAACACCACCTCGACTGATGGGCGCGCAGCACTCATTTGTTTTTATTCCCTTCTTTGCCCAGTATCGCAAGGCACAGGTGCAGATAGCTCATCAGGTTATCACCGCGCTTGGGCGAGTTGGTGGCCTTCCATCCCGATTGATTGACGTTGTGTGCATGGGCACAAAACCACTGCCAGCCGTTTTGCAGCAGCTCTCTTTGCCATTCGGGATAGTGTTTATCGCGCCATCCCAAAAAATAATGGTTGGTGATGTTGAGGCCCATGTCGCAGTAAAAGCCATCGGGTGGCACCTGCGGGTATGCCATGGGCACCAGCATCAACACATCCACTTTGCCACTGCGGTTTTTGGTCAGGGCAGGGGGCACAGGCAGCTGCTTGACACACACCCACAGCCCCTCTTTTTCGTCAAAGCTCACACGGCCCGGCGCTGTGCCATATTCTGGCGCAATCACCTCGTAGACCTCGGCACGGACGCGCGCAAGCAAGGCGGTTTCGCCCATGATGCTGTACTCCCCTCAGCCGTAGATAAACGAGGGCAAATCCTCGAAACGCTCAAAGCGTTCGACATCCACGGACTGATTTTTGTCGATGATGGTGCGTTCGCCGCGCGTATTCACCGCCACCACCGTTCGGGCCGGGTCTTTGCCCGCTTCGACAAGGATTTCGCGTCCGGTTTTGACCGCGGTGTCGGTTTCGACAAAGCGGTCGCCAACCCAATAACCATTTTGACGGGCCATAAAACGATGATCCTTTCAGCTTGCGTGGCACAAAGGGTTGCGGGATTGCACCCCCTGCCATCTCTTCCATCATAGGGTAAATCGAGCCGCAGAGTCAATCACATCGGGCTGATTTTTGCGGGGACGCCCAACAAATGGGGCTTAGTGGGCTTGACGGACGGTTTTACAGTCTTCAAACTCCCTGCCCGATGGGGTGTGAATCGTGTTATAGTGTGTGCAATTTGACACTGAGTGTGCCGCGCCTGCTGGCCGAGGAGCATGGGTGGGTCAGGCGAGGCCGAGATGACGGCTTGGGGAGACACCATGGCAAAGTGGATGATCGTCGAAGATGAGCCAGATTTGAACGAGCTGCTGGAAGAAATCTTCAACATCTGGGGCATTGAGACGCTGGCATTTGGCGACTTTGACGAGGCACTGGCATGGATAGAGCAAATCGACCATGGTTATGACGATGGCGAGCTGCCAGAGCTGGTAATGCTGGACTTGATGTTCAACCGTGTGCTGCGTGGAGACGAGGTTGGCCAGCGGCTGCGGCAAAGCCCGCGCCTGCGTGATATGGCGATTGTGATTATGACGGCCCAACGTGATATGCCCGAAATCCGCGAAGAAGTTATTCGCAAGGTGCAGCCTGATGATTACATCCAAAAGCCGCTGCCGCGGATTGCTGAGCTGCAAAAACGGCTGGAATCGGTGTTGGAGAAGCGGCGCACCCTCAACCGCCAGAGCAAGAACGGTTCTCAACCACCCGCCGGCTGACAGGCCTCCTAAAGCGCGTTTTTGCCTTTATACTCAAACTTGCTTATCGTCGTAAACCGACAGAGAAAACGGCTTATGAAAAAC
>DAOUCZ010000121.1:0-72674 GCA_034431675.1 Anaerolineae bacterium
ACAATACGGTTATGCAAATTGGTAGGTATGTTCTTTTTTTGAGAACGTCACCCGTTAGAAATCAGGGAGCAAGACCGCATGACTCAGCCAATCATGACCCCCCATCAGACTGCTGCACAGGCGCTGCGCTGCCAGCTTGACGAGAGCGCTGGGCGTTTTATCTCGGACGCGCGACTGGAGATGATGTATATGATGACGGGTGGCAGCGAGTCCGAGGCGCTGAAGATGGCGTTGGGCTATGTCATCCAGACGCTGGATTTGCTGCTGCAGAACCAGCCCACCGACCCGACGGGTTATCGTCAGGCGATGACAGTGTGTCGTCAGCAGGTTGACCGCTTGGTGCCGGCGCGTGCGGCGGGGGGTGGTCCGTTTCAGCGGCGGGCGGGGTGATGTTACAGGGCAATCGCTTCTAAAATCAGCATCGCGATGCGCCCGTGAAGCATCGCGATGCGCCCGTGACGTCGGGCAGTTCACGAACTGTCGGGCAGTTCACGAACTGCCCCTACAAAACCCATTGCGATGGGTTTTGACCCTACCAGAAAATTTGAAGCGATCACCCTAGGTGATGTTATAATCGGCCTGACGCGGCGGCACTGACCGGAGAGGGTGAGACGGATGCGGCAGGCATGGGACTATTTTTTGAGCGACATCGCACGCTATGCCCATGTGTTGGGGCGGTCGCGGTGGGTGGTGCTGTTTTTCGCGCAGGGGGCGCAGGCCAGTTTGGTGTATCGGATTGGCCACTGGCTCTATGGGTTACAGCCGCGCTTACTCCCCCTGCGCATTGTGCTGAAAATCGTACTGGTGTTTTATTTTGTGTTGTTCCGCCTGACCGAAATCGTGACCGGCATCTCGCTTGAGCCAAAGGCGCGCATCGGGCGGGGGCTGTATATTGGGCATTTTGGCGGCATCATCGTGGGGTCTGGGGTGACGCTGGGGGATTACTGCAACCTGTCGCAGGGGGTGACGCTGGGGGTGGATGGGCGCGGTGAACGGCGCGGCTCGCCGCAGGTGGGCGATCGGGTGTTCATTGGGCCGGGGGCCAAGGTGTTGGGCCACATCCAGATTGGCAGCGACGCGGTGATTGGGGCAAACGCGGTGGTGGTGCGTTCGCTGCCAGAGCGGGCGGTGGCCGGCGGGATACCGGCCAAAGTGCTGTCGTATCGCGGCGGCTTTGACTTTGTGACCTATGATGGCATGGAGCGCGACGAGGCGCGCGCGCGCAGCCTTGCGCTGGGGATACAGAACGTGCCGCCCGCCGGCCTAGGTGTTGGCGACGCGGATGAAGACCAGAAAGCCGAAGGCCAATAGCAGCGGCAGCACCAACCACTGCGCAAAGCGGCGGATGTCGCCCAGCGGGTGCGCGTCTACCCCGCCGAACAGCTCATTGATGACCAGCGTCAAGACCATCAGGGTGAGGACGCCCAATTCTCCCAATCCACTGCTAATCCACTGTGGCATGATGTGCAGTACCTCCTTCTTAATCTTAATGCGCTGCTGTACGGCGGGGGCTGTTTATTCCCAGCGCCCGCGCCGCAGCAGCCAGATGGCGAAAATCAGCAGCAGCGACACCACAATCGGGATGACGATGATGACAAACGAGGCGCTGCCGTCGCTGAGCAGCGGGCTGACCGGCGCTTGCGGCAGCGGTGTGACGGTCGGGGCTTCGACCACCGGCGGGGCGGCGAATTCTTCGATGTCCTGCGGTCTGAACAGCACATAAGGCGGGCGGTCCTCTTGCACGATGGCCAGCGTGCCGGACACCCCCACCAGCGGGCCGGTTTGGGCAAGGCTGGCAAGGGCCGCGGTCATACCCTCTTGCGTCTCGCTGAGCACAATCAGATAGACTTTGTCGGGGTTGACCGGCGATTTGTCGGTGTAAATCAGGCCGAACGGCTCATTGAGCGAGCGGTACAGCGACAAGTTGAGCAGTTCACCGCGGTTGCCGGCAAAGATGTCGGGCAGCGGGGTGGGGGTGGGTGTGCCTTCGGCGACCGGCTCTGGCGTGATGTTGAACAGCTCGGCGATGTCGGGTTCGAGCTGCTCGAGCAAGAAGATGATGTGATTATCGTATGAGTCGGCAGAGAGGCGGCTCTCGGTCAGCACGGTGATGTCGATGTCCCGCTGCGAGGCGAACCCAAGCCGAAAGGCGGCCTGCATCAACCCGTTGATGTGATGGGTGCTGTAAGCGTCGGGCAGCACAAAGCTGACCGCGTCGCGCGTGCTGCTGCCCACAAACGGATACGGATACAGGCTGAGGTTGGGCAGGTTGGGATAGCGGAAGGCGGCGACGAATTCCGAACTCTGCTCAATCAGCGCCCATGCGTTCTCGCGGTCGATGGTCTGGCACTGTTCATGCGGGATTTGGCTGGAGATTTCGATGCGCATGTTCAGGCGGTTGCCAAACTCGGCGCGCTCGATGCTGCTGGGTATCTGGAAGGTGATGGCCTGATTGTCAATCAGGTTGGTCATGGCGTATGCGCCCAGCGGCACTTCGTTGATGAACACCGCCACATACGATTGGTCGTTGCGCAGGATCGGGCTGGCCGAGCCGCGCAGCACAAACTGCGCCCCCGGCTCGAAGCGCGCGCCAAACGGGCGGTAGATGGTGTAGTACTCATTCAGTGTGCCCGTCCCGCGCACGGTACGCGGCCCAAACCCAAACTGCTCTAGACGGGTGATGTTATCACTCCATGCGGGGGGCAGGGCTTGGTTGTCGCCCGGGATCGGGCGCGCGGCAAACACATAGCTGCCGTCGAGGCTGAGCAAGGTCTCGCGGTTCGAGAAAATCAGGCCGGCGCTCTCTAGCCCCTGCGAGGTGTTGGCGCTGACCACCAGCGCCAGCCGGTCGGGATTCCACGGTGAGCGGGTGGTCTCGAACACGGCGTCGGTGTTGGGCACGGCCTGCCCGTCGTCGGTGTAGTAGCGCCCTTCCTGCCGGTTGAGATTGGATAGGCCGGTGCGGAACTGGCGAAACAGCGGCTGCTGTTGGCCGGCAAGGCCAATCAGCACAACGTTGGAGGCTTCCAATTGGGCGGGGGTGACGCTGCTGACGCTGGTGACATCGACCTTGTATCCGCCGTCGGTGTTGAGGCTGGACAGGCCCGCCGCCACGCGCGCTGCGGCGGTCAGGGTGATCGGGTCGGGGGCGTCGGGCAGGATGAAGAGCAGCGGGGCGATGTTGCCGCGCACATCACGGCTGAAGAACAGAGCCGGCAGTTCGCTCAGGCTGGGCGGGGCGTCGGTTTGGCGGCCATACAGCACGATACGGCTGCTGCCCATCACTTTCACCCACTGACTGGGGATGTTGCTGTCTTCGCAGTAGTCATCGGTGACGCGCAGATAGCCGCGAAACTGAAACAGCATCCCGGGGGCTTTAATCAGGTTGGTGGGGATGGTGAACTGAAGGGTTTGGTTTGAGCCGTTGAGGCTGACGCTGGTGATCGGCTGATTGTTGACGTTGATGGTCAGGCTGGAAATCGACTTGAGCAGCGGGGATGAATTGAGCACCAGCGTGACCTCGGCCTCACGGGTGGCCTCGAAGCTGCTGGCCAGCGGCAGATAAAACTGCCCGACGCCGAACCCCCCGCTGATGGCGATGCTGGGATAGCCCAGCTCGGCAAAGCTGTAGCCCAAGGCCTCGTTGGGGGTGGCTGTGGCGGTGGCGGTGGGCAGGGCGGTCTGGGTGGCGCGCGCGGTTGAGGTGAATATGGGGGTGGTCTCGGACGGCGCTGTGGTGGCGGCCTCGGGCGGGTTTGCCGTGGGGGTATTGAGGACGATGACCGGCCCGGTGGGTGTTGGGGTGACACTCTGGGCCAGCGCTGTGCTGCTCAGCAGCACCAACAGGGCAAACCCGATGACAATGCGAAGACGTGTGGGCATGGCGCAATCCTTGTGAAGGGTGTGGCTTGTCCGCCTGTGTGCGGCACAGCAGTGCTGAACGTTAGGGAATTGGTTAGGCGGTGGGGTGTTCAACGAGTATGCCTCTGACCTGCGCCGCCTGAAAGACCGACGGCGCCATATACAGCGCTTGCAGGCCAATCGCCAAGACCCATGAGATGCTCAGCAGCGTTACCCCGCCTATTATAGCGCCAAGTGTTGCGAAAATCATTTCGAGCGCCGCCCCCAGTGTGATGACGCGGGCGGCATGGGCGGTGCGTTTGTGGATGCGGTACAGGGCCACATAGTGGTCTTTGACGATGAGCGGGAAGATGGCCAGCGCCACAATCCGCAGCGCGTCGGTGGCGATGGTGGCATACTGCGCCCCAAACAGCCCCATCAACGGGTCGGCTATCAGATAGGTGACGAGGTAACCGCTCACACCAATCAGCACGGACAGGCGCAGCGTTTGGCGGAGTTTGTCGGCCAGTACGGCAGGGCCGCCGTCTCCCACCGCAAACAGCACCAGCGTCAGCGACTGCACCGGAAAGAACAGCAGCCCGCCGACCATCCACGCCACATAAAAGCTGGCGTTGACGATGGGCGACAGCACGATGGTGACCATCACCGGCATGGCGCGGATGGGGGCATCGAGGGCAAGGTTGAGCCAGTGGTGCACCAACGCACTGCGCCCGATTTCGCGCAGCAAGTCCCACTGCATCTGCGAGGGTCGGCCATAGGTGCTCAGCAGGTAGTTGAGCGGTATCAGCATCGACAGCACCATGCTCAGCACCCATGCGGTGAAAATCCAGAAGCCGTCGGTATCGCTGCCCAGCTGGGCAAACAGCACCAGCAGCATCAACTTGAGCACCGAGGCGAGGATGTTGCGCCGCAGCTGCACCCCGCCGCGCATCAGCCCGACAAAGGCCTGATCGAGCATCAGGGTCAGGGCGGTGAGGGCTACCCCGACGGCAAACATCACAAAATAGGCCGGATAAGCCACCAGTTCATCGAAGTTGTCGGTGAGCACCAGCGCGCCGGCCACAAAAATCATCGTCACGGTCAGCGAGGCGATCAGGATGGCGACGGTGGCAGTGGTAATCAGCGGGGACTCAGCGCCCGGGCGGCGCGGCAGCTCGCCCACCAGCAGCGTCCCAAACCCGAGCATGGCGATTGAGCCGAGCAAAATCATGGCCGAGACCATGGCCGAGGCCAGCCCGACAGAGTGCTGTTCATAGCCGCGCGTGGCCAACCACCAATACAAAAAGCCAAGTCCTGAGTTGAAGAGCGCTGCGCCGACCAGCGCGCCAGAGTTGCCAATCAGGGCCTGATTGCGCTGTATCCATGCCAAAAGTCGAGTCATCATTGGGTGGGTGCTGCCTTATCTGAGTGAGGGGGATGGGCGGTCGGGTGTGGTGGCTAACGGTTGGGCCGCAGCCAATATTCGGTGCGGCGATAGACCCCGCTGGTGTCGGCGCGGTACAGCTCGGCGCTGAGCGGGTAGGTGACGCCGGTGTTGGGGATGACGTATTCTACTTCCCATTTTTCGTCGGGGCGCAGCGGGATGCCGACCCAATCTTGCAAAATCACCCCCCCGCTGGAGGTCAGGCGCACGGTATAGACCTGTTCACTGTGCTCGGCGTTATAGATGCCGATATTCAGCACTTGGGGGGTGTTGGGGTCGGTCGGCACCATCCAGAACTGGGTGAAGCCGATGCGCGGCTGCACCTCCACCCCCAGATTGGCCAACAGAAAGGCCGCGGCCAGCAGACCGCCGCCTACCAGCAGCACACTCACCTGATACAGGTTGAGACCCCAGACCAGCGGCGGGGTAAGCTGTTTGATGGTGCGTCCGGCCAGCGTAATTGCGGCGGCGAGTGTGGCCAACAGCGCAAAGCTGACCATCCACGAGGCGCGCGTCAGACCCCACGGGGTGGCGTTGAGGATGATGCCCAGCAGGATGTTTGACCCCATAAACAGCCCGATGGTGAGTGAGATGCGCAGGTCAAGGCGGAAGTCGGGGTAGAGCACCACCGTCAGCGCCGAATACAGCGTGAACAGCACGGTGAACAAGAACAGCGCGCCCGTGCCAAGGCGGATAATCGGCAAGAAGTTGAGGCCGAGGCTCTCCACCGCAACCACCATCAGATTGGTGGCCCATGCAAGGCCGACGTCGGTGTATTTAACGCGCATAGGTCAGCGACTCGATGTCGTATAGGATGATGTTGCCGGCGTCATAGATGCGGCTGACGCCCGGCAGCAGGTCAAACTTTTCGACAGCCGCGCGCGCGAGCGGTTGATTGTGGTTCATGCCGCCGGGTTCTCCCACCTCGACAAACACGCCCAGCTCTGGCAGCTCGGTGGTCAGGCGATAATCGACCACCACATACTGCGCGCGGGTGATGCGCATCAGCTCGCGCTCCCAGTCGCCCAGCTGATTGGAGAACAAAATCGGGGCGATTTGGATGTTATCCGTGCCGCTGCGGATGACATACAGCCGCCCGTAAGACCCCATCAGCAGGCCGTTGATGCGGTCGGCCACGATGCGGCTGTCTCTGGGCAGATATTGTTTTGTCCAGCCGGCGGCCAGCAGGCCCTCGGCGTCAATCGAGCGGGTATCCGCGCCGACCATATAGGGGCCGGGCACGCGCGCCCAATAGGCCCAGCCGGCAATCAGGCCGCCAAGGAACATCACGCCGCCCAAAAACCCAAACAGCGCGATCCACAGCCGGCGGCGTGTGCGGCTTCTCAGCCATCCGTCGATGGCAAGACCGGTGACGAACCCGATGCCGACGAATAAAAACTCGGACGAACGGTTGGACAGTTCCCAGCCTTTTTCGGTGAAGCGAAAGGTGAGCGTGACGAAATAGCCGGTGGCAGCAAGGCCCAGCAGCAGGGCGATGGTGCGGTCGCGGTGGCGTCGCCAGATTTCGACGATGCCAAACGGGTAGGCCAGCACCGCCAGCAGCACCGAGGCGACCGCGGTCAGGCGCTCGAGCAGCGGGCGGACGTTGCCCCCCTCCGAGGCGAACAGCTGTCGGCTCTCGTTCTCCTGCCGGATGATGGACAGCAGCTCTTCGAAAGCCGAGCTGAAGACCGGCACAAGATAGCCGAGGGTGGCGGTGGCCACATACAGCAGCCAAATCAAGCTGGTGGTGGCCACCAGCATCAGCGTCCAAAAGAAGGCCTGACGCATCTGCAAGCGGCCATAGCGTTTGGGGCTGTCGTCGGGTTGGATGAAGCGCCGGACGACATGGCGATAGAGCGGGGTTTGGGCAAAGCCATCCACCAGCGGACGCAGCAGGCGCTCGACGGTGGGCCACACTGCCACAATCGCCACTGTGCCGGCCAAAAAGCCGATGGTCATATATGAGGTGAGGTGGTGGGTGGCGATGATGGAGAACACCAGAATAATCACCGAGACGTTGGTGACAAGGCGCGCCAGATGGTTGAGCGGCCCGCGCCGGCAGACCAGCAGCAGCATCAGCAGGGCCAGCGGCAGGGCCAGCGATTCATAGGCAAACTGGGCCATAAAAAAAATATAGTTGCTGTTGCACATATAAATCAGCGCGCCGATGCCGGCCACGCGCTGCGAGCTGCTGGCGTGCTCCATCAGTCCAAAGAGCGCCACGCCAAACACCACGCGCACAATCGCCAGCATCAACATGCCGGCGGTGGTGATGCTGAGGCCGAGGATTTCGGCCAGCGCCACGGTGGTGAGGTGCAGGCCCGGATAGGACGGCGAGACCGGCAGCAGCGGGTTTTCGGCAAACATGCGGTCGGTCAGCATGATGGCGTCCACCGTCTTCCAGTGCAGCAGCTCGTCATGCAGGGTGAAGGAGGCCGGGCTGTGCAAGATTTTGACCATATACAGCGACAGGCCGGTGACCACCACCAGCGCGATGCGCTCGCGGCGCGACAGGTCGGGCAGCATCATGCGCAGCAGCGCCGGCACAAAAATCAGCGCCAGCCCGACCCAAAACAGCCCCTCGGACGGCTCGAACGAGAAGCGCCCGCCGGTGTTGACCGCCGCCATAAACAGCAGGGCACAGCACTGGGTGGCGGCGATTTCGGGCAGCAGCCCCCAGATGCGCCGCCGCTGACGCGAGCTGCGGCGCGCTTTGGGCTGCGCGGGCAGGGCATCGGGCGGCGGAGTGTGGTCTGGTGTCCTCCACAGGCCAGAAAGCTGCATGGATGTGTACTCCCCCTACACTATGCTGGCGGCGCGGACGGCGCCAGCAGCTCTTGGTATAGGCGCTCGTACTGCGGGATGACCGTGCTCTCCTGAAAGCGGCGGACGCGCTGCAACCCCGCTTCGCCCATGCGTTGGCGCAGGGCGGGGTCAGCAATCAGGCGGGCCATGGCGTCGGCCAGCTCGTCGATGCTGCCGGGGGTGACCAGCAGGCCGCTCTCGCCATCCCCGACGATGTCGGTCAGGCCGCCGATGCGGGTGGCAATCACCGGCTTGCCGACCGCCATCGCTTCCATCGGCACGGTGGCGCACGGCTCATTCCACACCGAGGGCGCAAACCCTATCATACACCGTTTCCATGCCCCCATAACGGCTTGATGCGGCCAGTTGCGCAGCACGTGCACCCCGTGCGGCAGCTGCTGTGTCTCGACCGGGTGTTCGCTGGTGTCATAACCAATCAAGACCAGCGGGGGCGGATTGTCGAGGCGGCGGTAGGCCTCAATCAACACGTCCACGCCTTTATAGCGCCCGAATGCCCCGACGAACAGCAAAAACGGCTGATCGGGCAGCTGATTGGCGTAGTGCGCCTCCAGCGCGGGCACATCGGCGAGGGTATCTGGCACAAAGTTGGGGATGACTTGATGGGGCAGGTTGTGGCGGGTCAGGCCGTTGCCCTCGGCCACCGCCTGACTGACCGGCACAAAGCGGTCGATGGCGCGCCGCTCGATGGCGGCCATCAGCCAGTTGGCCGACAGGGTTGGCCAGCCTTTGGCCACCCCATAATGGCCGGCGGTGCAGCGCAGGCACTTGCCCAGCGCCGGCCCGCTGCACACCTCATCGCGATAAATCAGCTTTTTGGTGGCGCACACAAAGCCGTAATCGTGCAGGGTGAGGATGAGCTTGGCTTTGCTGCGGCGTTTGTGCGGGATGAGCGAGTGGACGATCCAGTTGTGCGCGTGCAGGATGTCGGGACGGGTGTGGTCAATCACCGCGCCGATTTCGCGCACGAGGCCGGGGTCTGGGAAAGGGGTGGCGGCGCGCCGGCTGTCGTCGCTGTAGAGGAACTTGAGCTGTTGGGTGAAGCCTTTGATGCGGTAGACGGCCACGTTTTCGACCGTCTCGCGCTCGGGCAGGCCGGCTTGATGCAGCGTGACCACCGAGACCTGATGCCCTCTGGCGGCCAGCAGGCGGCTGAGGTTGTAGGTAAAGCGCTCTTCGCCGCCAATCAGCGGGGGATAGAACTGGGTGGCAATCAGCACGCGCATCAGGCTTGCCCTTTCGAGTTCAACACATCCAGATAGATGCCCAGCAGCTGCGCCGCGCAGCTGTCCCATGTGGGTAGGGCGGCGGCGGCGGGGACATAAGGATGCTCCAGCTGATGGGCCATGGCCTGTGCCAGTTGGACGGGGGTGCTGTCGATCGGGAGGGCGGCGGCCAGCTCGTTTCGGGCCATCTCGGCAAGGCCGGTGGTGTCGGCCACCAAAATCGAGCGCTTGAGCGCTGCCGCTTCCATTACCGCCACGGGGTGGGCCTCATATTCGCTGAACAGCATCACCAGCTTGGCATCCAGCAGCTCGCGGGCCATGGCGGTGCGCTGCCCGGGCGGGATGTGGGTGATGGTCACACGGTCGCCGAGGCCCAGCGCCTCGACCTGCTGGCGCAGCTCGGCCTCATATGGCCCGACACCGAGGATTTTGAGGCGGGCATTCGGGCGCAGGGGCAGCAGGTGGGGCATGGCCTCGATGATGCGGTGATGGCCTTTGTAGCGCTCTAGCCGCCCAACCGACAGCACAATCTCGTCCTGCGAGGGGGTAAAGTCGTCTGGGACGGGGGGCAGGTTTGCCCCATTGGGCGCGACGGCGAAGCGGTTGGCCGGCAGGCCAAGCCACCTGTGAAACTGGTCTGCCTCGAACTGCGATACGCCAATCAGGCGTGCCGCGCCGGCCAGCAGCGGGCGCATCAGTTTGGCTTGGGTGGCGCGGATGCGGTTGCGCCAGCTGATGGAATGCCCACCGCTGTGAAAGGTCAGCACATAGGGGATGCGGCGACGGCGGGCGGCCCACATGGCCAGCGGGGGCACAAGGGTATGGAAGCCCTGCACGTGGATGATGTCCCATTCGCCGCTGGCGATGGCACGGCCAAGGCCGGGCGCATAATAGTAGTCGCGGGTGCGCGGATAGGCGGGGACGCGCAGCACGGTCATCCCGTCCACGTCGGATTGGGGGGCGAGCTGGCCGCTGCGGTCGGTGGCCAGCACGGTCATCGAACGCACCTTGTCGGCCAGCCGCCGCCCGACCTCATAGACATGGGTTTCGATGCCGCCCATCTCGGGGTAGCAGCGCGGGGTGACGAACAAAACGCGCAGGTGCTGCGCGTCAATCGACGGGGTGGCGGGCGTGGGCACGGCAAAATATCCCTTGTGTGTGTCGGTCTGGATTAGGGGGCTGCGGGGACGGGGACGGCGGCGCGCGGGGTGCGGATGCGCCCGACCAGATAGCCCAACGCGGTCAGCGAAAAGCCGAGCACGATGGCGCTGGCCCGGCCCAGACCGGACAGGTCACCGCGCAGCGCATCGCCAAGGCCGCGCAGCACGCCCATCGGCAGTACCTTCAGGGTATAGCCGCGCTCGGTGGACAGGGCGTCGTTTGCGCCGATGGTTTGCGAGATTTGCGCCTTGGATAGGCCTTCGGAATAGCAGCGCGAGCGAAAGTAGCCCCAGTTGGCGCGCGCGGCTGGCACGCGGTGCTTGACCACGGCGCGCGGGTCATACACCAGGCGCTGGTGTGGCTTTTGCTGGCGCACGCGGATGCACAGCTCGGTCTCTTCGCAGCCCAGCGGCAGCGTGCCGACCCGCCCGACATCCAGCCGAAACGTGCCGACCTCGGCAAACACGGCCCGCCGAAACGACATGTTGCACCCGATCAGGTTGCGGACGGGCTGTGGGGTAGTGGGCATGCCCAGATAGGTGCAGCCGACCACCCAATCGAACTCGGGGGGAAACCATGCCGGCTTGCCGCTTTGCCATTGGGGCTGAATCTGCCCGCCGACCCCAATCACGTCGGGGTCTTGATAGGTGTTGAGCAGGGTTTCGACCCAGTCGGGTTCGGCCCACGCATCTTCGTCCATAAAGGCGATGACCTCGCCCGTGGCATGGGCGAGGCCGGTATTGCGTGCGCCAGAAAGGCCCTGAGTGTACTGGTTGTGCAGCAGGGTGATGCCTGTCTCCGCCGCCGCCACCCGTTGATAAAGGGTGGGATTGTGGTCAATCACGACGATAATGTCGTCGGGGGGGTGGGTCTGGCGGCGGAGTGAGTCGAGTGCTGCGATAAGGTCGTCCCAGCGCCGTTCGGTATAGGCGCAGATTACAACAGAAATGGTCGGTTTGGGCATAGGTTGGGTTAGGCCGCCGTCTCATCCTTCTGGACGCGCTCTGCCGCGGCGCTGGCCTTGTTGGGCTTGCGGCTGATGCCAAAGAACTCATTCAGCATCACGTGCACGATGCGCAGGCCGTCGCGGATGGCCGAGAGGTTGCTGACGCCGTGGATGCGCGGGTGCTCAAAGCTGGGCACTTCGGCGATGCGCAGCTTGGTTTGCAGGGCGCGCACATTGATCTCGGTCTCGATTTCAAAACCGGTCGAGCGCAGGTCGAGCTTCTTGATGGCGCTGCGGTTGAACGCACAATAACCATAGCAGAAATCGGTGAAATTGCCACCAAACAGCATGCGGGCAATCATCAGGATGCCCCAGTTGCCGATGCGACGGTGCAGCTCCATATCGTTGGTGCCGCCGCCCTGCGCAAAGCGCGAGCCGCGCACATAGTCGGCGCCGGCCATCACCGCGCCGACGAACAGCGGGATTTCTTCGGGGGCCATCGAGCCGTCGGCGTCCAGCATCACGATGATGTCGCCAGTGGCGGCGGCAAAGCCGGTGCGCAGGGCGATGCCTTTGCCCTTGCGCGGCTCCATCACAATCACCACGTTGGGGATCAAGCTGCGGGCCACCTCGACCGTGTTATCGGTCGAACGGCCATCCACGATGATGATTTCGTGCACCCACTTGGGGATGCGCGGCAAAACGTGCTCGAGGTTCTTGGCCTCGTTCAGCGTCGGGATAATCACAGAAACCTTGACAGGTTGAACCATATCGGCGGCGGTATCGGCAGGGCTGGGGATGTGGGACATCTGGATCATGTTAGCTCCTCCATGCTTACGCTACATTGCAGTTTGGATCGGCATAAGCCGAATAATAATAGCAGTACTTTCGTACTTGGCAAGATAACCGCTGAACAGTGCGAGTTGTCGCATTGAGGTTTCATTGAGGTTGTGTTGTTTATGCAATAAGAATTGTAATAGCTTTGTTAGGATTAATGCTTTTTCAATGCAAAAAACCCCGTGCAGTGCTGCACGGGGTTGAGGGGGTGTGATTGGGGGTGGGAGTGATGGGGTTAGGGCTTGCCGCCGCCTTGGCCTTGGCCGCTGCCGTTGTTATTGCCCTGCCCTTGGCCCGGGTTATTGCCTTGGCCTTGGCCGCTGCCGTTGTTATTGCCTTGCCCTTGGCCCGGGTTATTGCCTTGGCCTTGGCCGCCGCCGTTGTTATTGCCGGCGCCGGTTTGGCTGCCGCCCGGGTTGGTGGTGCTGCTGCCGCCGCCGGCAGTGCCGCAGCGCTGCCGCCAGCCGCCGCCGCTGGCCCATGTGGGGGGCGGGTTATCGCAGCTGCCGTTGTCGCGCCAGACGGTGCCGTCTGGGCCGACCTCGACCACGTTTTCGGCGGGGTTATCGTTGTCCAGTTCGATGGTGGCGTCATTGAGGCTGAGCACCAGCTCGAAGCCGCTGCTGCTGCCAGCGCTGGTCTGTTTGGCCGAGAACGTCCCTTCGATGCGGATGGTATCGCCGCGCCGCAGCACGTTTAACAAGGCTGGGGGGGTGTCCATCTGCACGGCAAAGCCGGCGATGACCACGCCGTTCTCGAGCACTTCTTCCACTTGTCCCTCAATGATGAACAGGGCCTCGTTGGAGACCACCACGGGGGGGAGAGTTGCAGTGGAATACAGCGGGATGCTGGTGGGTGCTGAGTCGGTGGGCAGCTCTGCGGTCGGGACGGTGGGGGTGTCGGTTTCGGTGGCGGCCTCGGTGACGGTGGCTGTCGGGTCGAGATAGGCCACCGCTGGGCCGGTGGGTGTGCCTGTGGCGGGGGTGAGCAGCGGCAGGATGCCAAAGATGGCGATGACGAGGGCGGCAGCGGCTGCGCTGATGCTGGCAAAAACGGGCATAAAGCGTACGATTTTGCTGGTATGATTGGGAAGAGGCTTAGGCGTGGTGGGTTTGGCCTGTGCCGGTTGTGGCATGGCGTCCAGCGCGGCAAACATCCGCGCGGCGATGCGGTCTTTGGCGTCGGCGCTGAGGGTTGGGCGCGGGGTTTTGGCCAGTGTCACAGCGGCTTGCACCAGCGGGTCGGAGGTACTGCCGCTGGAGGCGAGGCGCACCTGACTGCCAGAGGGCAGGGCCTTATCCAGCGCATTTGCAAGTTCTTCTGGGGTCATGTTATCCATCTCTTTTTACCCCACGTAGATAATGACGAGATTTCGTTTCGCCGAGATGTTCCGCCAAGACTTCGAGCGCGCGGTGCTGGATTGATTTGACGGCAGACACGGTTTTGTTCAAAATATCGGCCACCTCTTGATGACTTTTGCGTTCAACAAAGCGCAGGGTAAGCACGGTTTGTTGTTCATCATTGAGGAGGGCGAGGGCCTGCTGTACTTCTCTAATCTCCTGCTGGCTTTGCACGTTCTCTTCGGGACTGTCGGCATCATCCGAGAGGTTGTCGGTGAGTTCTGTAGAAGGCCGTCGGTTACTTCGCCGTCGATAATCGATAACGCGGGCCGAAGCAATCCGATATAACCACGCCTCAAACGGCACTCCAGATGGCGTATACTGAGGAAGTCCTTCTACCATCTTCACAAAGACTTCGGCAGTCAGGTCTTCCGCATCGTGCGAGCTATCGACACGGTAGGCGATGTAACGATAAATGCGCTCTACAAACAGCTCATACAGCTTGGCGATCGCGTCACGTCGGCCTTGCTGCGCTAGTTCAATGAGTGTGTCGATGTTCATGTGTCGGCACTAACCGCCTTTATGAGGTGATGCAGTGCCTAGCTTGTCGATACAACCGTAATACCGACAAGTCGGGCTGAATGTCGCAAACTGCACAAATAGCTCAAAGGTCACCCCCTGTTATAGCACAAAGGGCAGTCAATGCGTGTTACAAAACATACGTGGATTCTGGCGACAGCCGTAATAATCGTGCTGACCTCGGCGGTGATGGCCAAGGTTCAGACCTTTATCCCGCCGGTGGTTGGCCTGAATGTGCCGCAGGCAGCGGCGGCGCTGCATCGGGCGGGGCTGACCTTGGGCGCGCTGAGCCATCAGCTGATGCCGCCTGAGGGTGACGATGCCGTGCGGCCTATTGGGCAGGTGATTGACCAGCAGCCGGCGGCGGGCCTTGAGGCCGAGGTCGGTGATGGGGTGTCGCTGGTGGTGGAACTGCCGGCCAACGTGGTGATTATTTATGATGATAACGATTTGACCCTGCTGAATCGCTCTGGGCGTGAGATTGCGCTGGCAGGGGTGAGCATCAGCGGCGGTGGGCAGGTGCTGAGCGGCTCGCGCTGGCGTGCGGCTCGGCTGGCCAGTGGTCGGTGTGTGCAGGTGTGGTCGGTCAGCCGCGCGGTATCCAAGCCGGTGGAGGGCTGTGCCGACATCGGGGCGTGGTTTGCCACGCTAGATCGCACAGCGCATGTGTGGATGGCGGCAGAGCCGGCAGAATTTGAGTTGAGCATCGACGGCGTGCCGGTGATGACCTGCCCGACCGCGCCCATCACTGCGCCTGAGACCCCGCTGCGCTGCGAGGGCTTTTGGTCACCGCAGGCGGGTGGGCAGGACGCGGCGCGCTTTTTGTATCTGGCCTACACGCTGGACGCGCTGGTGGCGCGCAACCCGTCCAGCGATTATTGGATGTATCTGGACAGGCCGCTGGACTCGGCGGGCGGGGCGGTGTTGTTGAGCGCGGCGGAGGGGTACGAGGCGGTGCTACCGGCCATTTTGAGCGAGAATGACGGGGCGGTGCTGCGCCTTGCGCCGGAGGAATGTGTGTGGCTGCGGGCCGCTGACAGCAGCGACATCGGCCTGCCGCAGGCCTGCGGCTTGATTGTGGCCGAGGGGGTGCAGGATGCGCCGTTTTGGCGAGACGACTTCAGTTTGATGGGGCTGGATGGGGTGCAGCGGGCGTGTGCTGGGGCGGTGGCGGGCCGCCTGACGATTTGCGTGTTGCAGCGCTGAGGTCGCAGCAGCTGCCCATCACGCACAAAGGCCGGCAAAGCGCCGACCTTTGTGCAGTTCTCACGGGGTAAAACAGCTGAGCTGGCTACGGGCGACCGTTGCCCTTGCCATTGCCCTTGCCATTGCCCTTGCCGCCGCCGTTGCCGCGACCATTCCCATTGCCGCGCCCGTTGTTGCCGTTGTTGCCACGGCCATTGCCGCGCCCGGGCTTGTCTGCGCGGTCACGGTTTGGCCCAACGGCGCGCGCGCCGGTCAGTTCGCCCGATTCGTCGGTTTCGCGGCCCAGCTTTTTGGCCTGCCCGGGGGGCAGCACAAAATTGGCGAGGCTGTCGGGGTCGCACTTCATGCGCCAGCCGTAGGCCGGTGCCCAATCGGGCGGGTTGGCCTGACACGGGGCGTCGTCGCGGAAGCCGCCGTCGTCTTCATCGTCTTCGTCGTCGGCGTCGTCCGCGCCGTCGTCGATATAGATGTCCTCGTTGGCCAGCGTAATCAGCACCACGGTGATGCTGCCATCTTCGGCCACCACCGCGATCAGCACCACCTCATCACCGACTTTGAGCAGGGCGAGCATGGCATCGTTGCCGGTGATGACATAGGTCACGCCGTCGATGGTGACGTTTTGGCCGTCGATGGCCTCAATCACGCCGGTGATGACCACCACGTCATTGGCGTTTTCGGTGGTGGTGAGCACGGCGGCATCGGTGGCGGTGACGACAGCGCCAGCGCTGGTCAGGGCGGTGGCCAGCGCCACATTGACGGTCTGACCGGCGGCTTCGGGGTCGATTGGGCCGACCACGCACTCAAAGGATTGGCCGGCGGCCAGCTCGGCGGGGATGGCGCAGTCGCCGATGTCATACAGGCTGTCGGTGAGGGTGAGGTTGGTCAGCGTCTGGCTGTCCGAGGTGTTGCTGACCACCAGACGGTAGGTGACGGCCACGCCCAGCGGCAGGGACAAGCCCGGGGCGGCGTCCGCGGTGAACCACGCGCCCTCTGCCCCGACGAATTTTTCGACGGTCAGCGGGGAGTCGGCTTGTGCGCCAACGGGCAGCGCCAGCATCAATGCCAGCACAATTAAGACGAGATAACGCATCGCGAGTGTCTCCTTGCGATAAACGGTCTTCGGATGTAAGACCGTCGAACGGGGCGTAAAGTGGCGTAAGATAGCCCAAAAATCCTACGCCACTGCACGTTTTTTCAGCATTAGGGGGTCGGGTTGACCGGGATGTGATAGAGACGGAAGTCATCCAGCAGCACGACGCCCTTCAGGTTGTTGTTGCGTGCGCGCACCACAATTGAGGCGATGGCCGCCCGCTTGAGGGTGAGCTGCCCTTGACGATAGGCAAAGCTGCCGCCGGTGTTGGCAAGGCCAAAGATCAGCACCGATGGCTTGACCCGCTTGTTGACGTAGTTGATAACGAGGCGGACGTTGAGCTTGCGCTGCATGCCGGCCTTATAGGCAAATGAGAAGCGGAAGGTATCGCCTTTGGTTAGAGTGGGCAGCGAAGACAGCGGCACGTTCTGGCGCAGCACGGCCTTTTCGGTGCTGCTGCCGCGGAAGCGGAAGACGCACGCGCCCTCGGCAGAGCCGGCCGGGATGTTGCAGGCCACGTTGTCTTTGCTGCCGTTGACCACGCGCCACGGGTCGCGTCCGGCCTCAAAGCCCGGGTTGCGGATCAGATTGGTTTGGCCTCCGACTGCGAACGGGTCGATACGGAAACCGCGCGTTTCGCTGACGGTGGCCGCGCCGTCATAGCTGGCCTCGACGCGCCAGTGATAGAACCCGTCGGCCAGCACCATCTGAGTCGGTGGGGTATAGGTGCAAGTACCGCCGGTGCAGTGTTGTTCGTGGCGCACCAGCGTGTTAAAGACCTCGGTCGGCGTGCCGGACAGGCTGATGAGGATGAAGTTGTAGCCGTAGACGTCTGAGCTGGACTCGCTCCATGTGAAGGGGGCGATGTCGCTGACGGCCGGCGCTTCGACCGCGTCGGCGGGCGAAATCAGGCTGAAGGCGGCAGCGACCGCCGGATTAACCTCAAGCGCGCCGGCGTCGCAGGCCGTGCCGCTGGGCGGACGGGCGACCCCGCGCTGGTCAAAGGCGGCAGAGCCGCACCCGACAAGGTCGATGGCCGGGCTGCCCGGGCGCAGGCCGTGGGTATAGGTGTAGCCCGGGCCTTTCAGCTCCAGCGGGCGCAGCAGGGCATCGACGTTGACGGTCTCGTTGGCGGCCACGCTGCACCCTGCGGTATTGCCAATCAGGTTGCGGGCGGCGCGGGTGTAGCCGCCGCTGCAATCTGGCCCGCTGACGTCGGCGGTGTTGGTGGCAGTCAGTGAGCGCCCGATTGAGAGTGACCCATCACTACGGAAGCCACCGCCGCGCGAGAAAGCACGGTTGTTGGCCAGTGTGACGTGGCTGAGGCTGGCCGCCGATTCGGTCTGCACATACAGGCCGCCGCCTTCGGTGGCGGTGTTGCCACTGAGGGTGACGTTGAGCGCGCTGAGGGTTGCGCCGTCATAGACCCCGTCACCGATTTGCAAGTCGTAGAGCGCGATGCCGCCGCCGTTGCCAAACGCCGAAGCTGGCACGATGTTGCTGCTGATGCTGCTGTTGGCGAGAGTGATGCTTGCCCCAGAGCTGTAGAGTCCTGCACCGTCGCTGGCCACGTTGTTGATGATGACCACGTTGTCCAGCGTCAGGGTGGTGCTGGGGTCATCCACACGCACGCCGCCGCCGCCATACCCGCGCACGCCGCCGGTGATGGTCATGCCGCTGAGGGTGACGGTGGCGTTGCCCAGCACATGGAACACCCCGTCTGAGCCGTCGGCGGACACCGTGGTGAGCTGCGGGCCAGCGCCGACCAGCGTCATCGTCTCGCGGATGTCGAAGTCACCGTCATAGCTGGCGGTATCGTCGAGGTCGTTGGCTATCAGCATGGGGTAGCTGCCTGCCGGCAGGGTGATGACCGAGCCGGCGAGGGCCTGATTGGCCTCCATCAGCGCGGCGCGCAGCGAGCACTGCCCGTTGCTGTCGGCGCAGATGCCGTTGCCGGGGGCGGCGTCCTGTGTATCGATGTCGGGGACGACGGTGACGCTGATTGGGGATGGGGTGATGGACAGGTCTACCGTGATGAATGCGCCGCTTTCAATGTCGGCGTTTAGCAGCAGGGCCACCTGAATGTAATAGGTTGTGCCGCTGGTCAGCGAAACGCCCTTGAGATAAGGCGATAAGACCACTTCTTTATCAAAGTCGTCGTTGCAGGCCACCGCGGTTAGGCTGTCGAGCGATGCGCCGGTATAGACCGCCATCAAGGTGTCGAGGTCGGGCGTGCTGCGGCGCAGGTCGATGGTGACGGTTTGGTTGGCCGGCGGGGTATAGCTGAACCAGACGGTTTGAACATCGCGCGCACGGCAGGGCGGCTGAGGCTCGTTTAGCTCTTGGGTTGCGCCTTCAAAATCCACAATCGTCAGGGTGGCGGGCAGGGTGGTTGAGAGGGCGGCAGCATCGGCAAAGTTGTCGTTGAGGGGCGCGGCGCGCGGCGCGATCGCGCGCGGCAGGGCGCGCGGTGGATAGTCGGGCTTGATCGGGCTGGGGTCGCGCGGGTTCCCCTGCGCCTGAGCGGGCACTGCCATCACGAGGGCCAGCAGCGCGCCCATCATGACCAGTACCACTCTAAAAGGTGTTGTTCGCATCGGGGCATCCTTTCATCCATTGTCAAAGGCGTAAGACATCATCGTCATGCTTAAAACCGTATGACATGTCCCACTGTCGCAAAGTGTAAAGTTTTGTTGACAAAACCCATACAAAATTGCTGCGACGTTGATACAGATGCCGCGGTTTTAATGGTAGTCCTGCCACAGACATCATCAGTCATTAGTACTTTTTGCCCTGTAACACGGTTCTAAAACACGGTCAGAAACCCATGATGCAACCCACAAAACCCACCTCTGATAAAGCCAGCCTCGCACAGCGTGGGCAGAGCCTCGTGGAGTTTGCGCTGAGCGCAACCCTGCTGCTGGCGCTGTTTTGCGGCATCGTCGATCTTGGCCGCGCGTACATTGCCAGCGTTGCGCTGCAAGATGCGGCCAACGAAGGTGCGATTTATATGTCGGTCGAGCCGGCCTGCCGTTATGCGATGGACGGTGGCCGTGCGATGTGCGATGACCCCAACAACGCCGAGTATCGCACGCTGAATTCTGGCGGCGGCGACGTGGACTGGACGCGCGTCGAGGTGACGGTGGTGCGGCCCAACGGCTATACCATCGGCGACCCGGTGACCGTATCGGTGCGCTACCGCTTTCCGCTGATTACGCCGTTTATCTCGCAGCTTTTGGGCCGCGACAACCTCATTCTGAGCGCTTCGGCCACGCACATCATTATCTCACAGTAAGGATGATCCCGATGATTTTTAGGACCTCTCCCCACAGCCCGCCGCGCCAGCGCACCCGCCAGCGCGGTCAGGCACTGGTTGAATTTGCGCTGGTGTCGCCCATCCTGCTGCTGATTTTGATGGCCATCCTCGACTTTGCGCTGGTCATCCTGACCTATGTGCAGGGGGTTGGTGCGATGCGTGAGGCCTCGCGCTATGCCGAGGTGACCGGTTATGCCAGCGGGCCCGGCGGCGTGCCGCGCTTTTTGGACTGTGCCGGCATGGAAGCGGCGGCGGGGCGCGTGCTGCTGGCGCGCGAGCAGAGCGTGACGATTGAATATGTGAAGAAGGACGGCACGACCTATAACTGCAACACCGTGACAGCTTCCGCGCTGGAAAACGGCGACATGCTGCGCATCCGCAGCTCGGCGCGCATCGAGCTGATTACCCCGCTGGTGACGCAGTTTGTGCCGTCGCTAGAGCTGAACTTTCGGGCGCAGCGCACCATCGTCAAGAGCATCACGCTGGGCCTGAGCTACGACATCGACAGCGACTTTGACGGCCTGCCAGATGAGTGGGAACTGCTGCACTTTGGCGACCTGAGCCGCATCGCCACCGAGAACCTTGACGGTGACCTGTGCAACCTTGGCTGCGAAGCTGGGCGCGGGATGAACCCGTTCCTTGACGACACCGACGGCGACGGCCTGCTGGATCACGAAGAGGCCTATTACTATGAAACCGACGGCACCAATCCCGATACCGATGGTGACGGCCTGAATGACTATCAAGAGGTGCGCACGCTGCGCGACTTCTCGTTCACCGAGCGCGACTATGACCCGGCCAACCCGGATTATGATCAGCGCCTGTGCTACAGCTCTCCCCTGCTGGTGGATACCGACGGTGACGGCCTGACCGATTATGAAGAGGTCAACGCCACCCCGCCGACCAATCCGTGCGACCCCGACACCGACAATGACGGCCTGAGCGACCTAGAGGAATATGAGCGCGGCACAAACGGCACGCTGGTCGATACCGATGGCGACGGCCTGAATGACCGTGACGAGATCGAGATTTATGGCACTGACCCGCTCCGGCCAGACACCGATGGTGACGGCCTGAACGACGGCGACGAGGTGTTTACGGTACACGAGTTCCCGTCCAACCCGACCCCCGGGCAGCGCACCTGCACCACCGATCCCGCCAAGAACGACACCGACGGCGACTTCATTGACGACAAGACCGAGCTGCTGCTGGGCCTGAACCCGTGCGACTCGGACTGGGACAATGACGGCCTGCTGGACGGGCTGGAAGCCAACTACAACACCGACCCCAAGAAGGCGGATACCGACAACGACGGCCTGCTGGACGGCTTTGAGGCCTTCACCAACGTCTATAACCCCACCACCAACATCAGCTATGGCCCGTGTATGCTGCCCGGCGACATGGACGGCGACACCGACAACGACGGCCTGAGCGACGGCTTTGAGTGGACTTATGGCGACCTGAACGTGCTGAACCCGTGCGTGGAAGACACCGACGGCGACGGCATCATGGACGGGGCGCAGCACGGCAGCACCGCCAACAACGACGAAGACGGCGACGGCCTGCGCGACAGCTGGGAAATCGCCTACTTTGGCAGCATCACGGCCTATGGGGCTAGCGATGACCCTGACGGCGACGGCCTGAGCAACCTGCAAGAGCACCCGATCAATACCGGTTCGTTCTACTATCCGGGCACCAACCCGATGCGCGCCGATACCGACAACGACGGCCTGAACGACTACGTCGAGTATCAGACGATGTTCGACTCGAATCCGAACAACGACCTGAACCCCAACAACCCCGACAGCGACGGCGACGGCCTGTTCGACGGCTTTGACCTGCGCGGCATCGGCGAGACACGCATCCCTGCCCCCTATGACGGCTGCCAGACCAACGGCGCGCGCGCCGATACCGATGGCGACGGCCTGAGCGACTATCGCGAGGTGGCGGCCAACTACGAATCGCGCGATGACATGCGGATTGTGTGGCGCGCCACGGTCAACCGTGCCAGCGTGCAGGAAGTGTTGATTTTGAACCCGTGCTCACCGGACAGTGACGGTGACGGCCTGTGGGACGGCATCAACCCGGCCACCGGCTTTGGCGAGATGGGCTATGTGAACCCGCTGTATCCCGACTGCGTCACCCACCCGCTGCGCATCGACACCGACGGCGACGGCCTGAGCGACTATGACGAGGTGGTGACCCATGGCACCAACCCGTGCAACCGCGATACCGACAACGACGGCCTGTGGGACAACGTGGAGATTGCGCTGCGCTCGACCTATCCGGGCCTCAGCCCGACCAAGTCGGACACCGATAACGACGGCCTGAGCGACTATGACGAGCACTGCGACCAGCCCGCGGGCAAGATGAATCCGGGTGAGTGCGCTGCCGGCATGACGGCCAAGAATTGGGATACCAGCCCAATCAACCGTGACAGCGACGGCGACAGCACCAACGGCGTGGATTGCAGCGACGGCGACGAGCTGTTCAAGTTCACCGACCCCTACAAAATCACCAACCCGAGCTTGAAGGATACCGATGAGGACGGCGTCAACGACTGCGACGAGCTGAACGCCGGCACGCTGCCCAACAACAAGATTTTGGTGACGCTGAAAGCCCCGACCGGCACGCTGTTGGAGGCCGAGAAGAGCAGTGACTTCTCGAACGTGTACACCCTGACGATTGAGCTGGACAAAGCCAGCCCCGAAGCCACCGTGCTGCGCTATCGCACGCGCCAAGCCACCGCGCTTGACCCGAGCCTGCCGTCCTCGGTGCGCCCGGCCGCCGCCGGCACAGACTATGGCACGGTGCTGGCGTCATCGGCGCAGTACTGCGAGACGCGCGGCAACGGCAGCAACGCCACCACCCGCTGCTGGGATACCAACCCGATCACCATCCCTGCCGGCACTCGTACCGCGACCGTGCGCGTGTTCATCATGGGCGACAACAGCCGCGAGGGCAACGAGTTCTTCTATGTTGACCTAGTCAGCGCTACCAACGCCAAGCTGCACGCTCCCACCGCGATTGCCATCATCGAAGACAACTAGGCCATCTGCCTACCCTGCACACAAGGACAAAGAACATCATGCTGCACCCGTTTTCTCACCCCTACATCCCCCGCCGCGGCGAGCGCGGTCAGGCCATTGTGATTATTGCGCTGTCGATGATTGTGCTGCTGGGCTTTACCGGCCTTGCCATTGACGGCGGCGGCCTGATTGCCCTGTACCGCGACGCGGTCAACGCCACCGACGCCTCAGTGCTGGCCGCCAGCTATGCCATTTGTGCCGGCGGCGACCCGACCGCGGTCGGGATCGATACCGCGCGCAAGAACGGTTTTAACAACGACGGCGTGAGCAACACCGTCACGGTCAACTATCCGCCGCTGCGCGGGCCAGAGGCCGGCAACCCCGATTATGTCGAGGTCAACATCGTGGCTGATAAGCCGGCCTACTTCATCCATGTGCTCTACCGTGACCCGCTGCGCGTCAACGTCAGCGCCATCGGCTACTGCCGACAGAAGTTCAACCCCGCGACGCTGGGCGGCGTGGTCGGCCTGAGCGACACCTGCGACAACGCCATCGACGTGTCTGGTGCAGGTCAGACCATCGTGGGCGGTATGACCAGCAACACCGACATCGATTTCACCGGCGGCGGCCAGCCGGTCAACATCACCGGCGACCTGAGCGCTGCGGGTCAGGTCGAAATCAACCCGAACAAAGTGACCCTGAACGGCACGGCCACCAACGGCGCGCCCAAGGTCAGCAACCCGATGAGCATCATCGACATCAACGACTATGCCCCGGGCGGCGCGATTTATGAGGCGCTGCCGGCGCACCGCCGCCATTACATCGTGGGCAACTTTAATCCGGCGCGCAACTCGGTGTTGGCAGGTCTCTACTTTGTCGAGGGCAATGTCACCATCCTTCCCAGCGACAATGTGACGTGGGACCCGAACGTCGGCGCGACGATCGTCAGCCGTGGGGCGATGGACATCCACGTGGATTCTGGCGTGGGCCTTGCCTATTACACCGAGCTGCTGTCGCTGGGCTATACCGACCTGCCGGTGGCTGGCTTCCTTGCCTATACCGAGTTTGGCGCGCGCGGGTGTACTGGCAACGCGGCCAACAACGCCATCTCGTTCACCGGCAAAATCAACTCGGCGGGCGTGCTGTATGCGCCCAACGGTCAGATTGACGCCAGCTTCCCAGATGTGCAGTTTGTCGGCGCGATTATCGGCTGGCGCGTCAAACTATCTGGCTCGAAGGCCACCATCATCCACGACCCGACGCTGCTGCCGCCGCTTGCTCCCAAGGTGCACATCGCACAGTAAGCTGTCTGGGCGCTAACCCTCAAGAGAAAGAAACAGCCCCCTGTCTGTTCGCAGCGCAGGGGGCTTGTTTTTTGCCATCAGGCGCGGGGCTGCCCCCCGCAGGATTGGCGCACAATCAGACGCGGGGCAATCAGTTGATGGCGCGGCTCTGGCGCGCTGCCGGCCATCAGGGGGTGCAGCATGTTCAGCACCGCGGTGCTGATGTCGGCGAGGGGCTGGCGGATGGTGGTGAGGGCCGGCTCGAAATACTGCACCAGCGGCACATCGTCATGCCCAATCAGCGCGAGATCGCGCCCGACCGTTAGGCCAAGGGCTTTGGCGGCGGTCATCACGCCGATGGCGATCAGGTCGGTGACGGCGATGACGGCGGTCGGGCGCTGAGCGGTCGGTAAATTCTGCCACACATGCAGCGCATCCCGACCGGTCTGTTCGTCTTGGATGCCGCGCTGGATATAGACGGGTGGCACGGGCAAGTCGGCCTCGGCCATGGCGGTGAGGTAGCCGTGCAGGCGGGCATCGCCCGACAGCGAGCCTTCTGGCCATGCCACCATGGCAATCTGCCGATGGCCCAGCGCAATCAGATGGCGCACGGCCTCGGCCACCCCGCTAGCCCCGTCGGTATCGACATAGGGAAAGTCCCAATCGGGGTTGGCCTGCCCAAAGCTGACGAACGGAAAGCCGCAGTCCATCAGGTAGCGCACGCGCGGGTCATCGCGGCGCGTGTTGGACAGCACAAAGCCGTCCACGCGGCGGGTTTGAATCAGGTCGCGGTAGACGGTTTCCCAATTGTCGGGGTTTTGGGTGAAGGTCAGCAGGTGATACCCTGCCGCCTCAGCGGTTTGGGCTAGGGTATAGATGAACTGGTCGAGGATCGGGTTCATCTGGCCGTGGGGCAGGTCGTGCCAGCCATAGCCAATCAGCATGGTGCGCGAGGCTTGCAGGTTGCGCCCGTTGACGTTGGGCCGATAGCCGATGCGCTCGATGGCCGCCAGCACCTGCTGACGGGTGGCCTCGCTGACTTCACTGGTCTTGTTGTTGATGACGTAAGAGACGGTAGCAATCGAGGTGCCGGCCTCGCGCGCGACATCTTTGATGGTAGGCATGAGGATATGGGGATGTTTCTCTGCTCAGCATTTACTCATCTCTAATATAGCCGCGAACACCCAGCCTGTCTAGCACGGCGGTGGTTAAGAAAACCGCCGTGGCGCTCAGGGTCAGCAGCAGCCATGCCGCTGGCAGCACGGTGCTGATGGCCCACAGCACCAGCAGCACGGCCCATGTCCCCAAGCTGAACAGCGGGTGGAGCAGCAGCATCACCCCGGCGTTGCGCATGGCCTGCCACAGGTTGGGGTGCTGCTGGTGGTGCAAAATCGGCCACAAATAGAGCTGAAGCGTGAACCAGACCAGCACGGTGGCGGCCCAAATTGGGCGCAGCAGGACGGCGGTCGGACTGGGGTCGGCGGCATAGGCCCACAGGTTGACCGCGTTGATGCCGACAATCAGGATGTTGAGCACCGTGACGGTCAGGCCGCGCCAAAAGTGCCGGCGTACCCCGGCCCAAAAGTCTTCTAGGCCGACTTGGCGCTGGGTGGCGCTGAGGTAAGTCAGATGGGTGAGGCCAGCCCATGCCGCCGGCGCGGTGACGAGGGGCAGCATGGCCAACAGACACAGCACATTGGCCCACACAAACAGATAGCCTCGCTGGTTGAGGTGCTGCACCGCGCGGCGCAGCACCCATAAAACTGGCATCGCTCACCCTTTCAGGCCGCTGTAGCTGACCCCTTCGACGAAATAGCGCTGGAAGAAGAAGAATAACACGGCCATTGGCAGGGTGGTAAAGACCGCGCCGGCCAAAAAGGTGTTCCATTCCAGCGTATCGCCGAATTGGCCGCGCAGCTGCGACAGGCCCAGCGGCAGATTCCATAGGTCTTGCTGTTTGCCGATGATAATCAGCACGTCCATAAAGTTGTTCCACGTGCCCTGAAAGCTGAAGATGGTGAGGGCGGTGAGGGCAGGGGTGGCCATCGGCAGCACAATCTGAAAGAACATGCGCAGGCGGCCCGCGCCGTCCACCATGGCGGCTTCTTCAATTTCTTCGGGGATGGACTCGAAAAACTGCTTCATCAAGAACACGCCAAAGGCGTCTGCTGCCAGCACCAGCACCACCCCTTGCACCGTGCCCAACAGGCCGAGCTGCTGAAGGATGATGAAGCGCGGAATCAGCAGCACGATGCCGGGTATCATCAGGGTGCTGAGGATGATGTAGAACATGACGCGTTTGCCCGGGAAGCTCATGCGGGCCAGCGCATAACCGGCCAGTGAGTCGAACAGCACGCGCAGCACGGTGATGGCCACCGAGTAGATGACCGAATTGCGAAACCATGTGCCAAAGTCGTAGCGCAGCACCTGCTGATAGCCTTCTAGGGTGGGGTTGAAGGTCAGGCCGCTGGTGGTGGCCGAGGCCGGCAGGGCAACCCCATCGGCACGGCAGTCGATGCCAAACGGCGGGGCGGGGATGAAAGCCTCTGAGGCCTCGCGGGTGGCCGGCAGGCATTTGAACGAGTTGGCCACCGTCAGCACAAACGGCACGGTCTCAATCAGGGCAAACAGCACCAAAAAGCCGAAGCCAAAGGCGGCCAGTACGGTGCGAATCCAGCGGCGCGGCGCGGTAGACGGGAGGGGTTGTACGGCGGTCATTGAGGAGTCTCCTGTCTGTGCGGCTAGGCGTTGGCCGTCTCGCGGCTGAAGCGGCGCTGAACGAGGGTGAAGGCAAAGATGATGCCAAACAACAGCAGTGCGGTGGCGGCGGCCACCCCCATCTCGGAGTTGTTGAAGCCGTTGCTATACACGATATAGGCGATGGTCAGGGTGGTTTTGGCCGGCCCGCCGCTCGAGATGACAAAAATCTGGTCAAAGACCTGAAACGTGCCAATCAGGCCGATGGTGACGACAAAAAAGGTGGTGGGCGCCAGCAGCGGCACGGTAATCAGGCGGAACTGCTGCCATCCGGTTGCGCCGTCGATGGCGGAGGCCTCATAGACGCTGCTGGGGATGTTTTGCAAGGCAGCGAGGTAAATCACCATCAGCGTGCCAATGGTCGTCCACGTGTTCAAAATCATGATGGTGAACATCGTCACGCTTGGGCCGCTTAGCCAGTCCCACAAGGTGATGCCGGCAAGGCGGGTGCTGGCCCAATCACCGACCGTCTGGCGGGTGATGCCCAGACCGGCCAGCAGGTTGTGCAGCACGCCGCTGGAGTCATCCAGCCATACCACGCTCTGAAAGTTGGGGATGAGGGCGCGCAGCAGGGTGTTGACGATGCCCCCCTGCGTGAACATCCACATAAAGATGATTGAAATCACCACCGATGAGGTGATGGAAGGGAAGTAGAAGGCGGTGCGGAAGAAGCCTTTGCCCCTCAGCCAGCGTTGATTGACGATGACCGCCAGCACCAGCGCCAGCACGGTTTGGGTGGGGACGACGCCCAGCACGAAATAGACGGTGTTTTTGAGCGAGATAAAGAAGTCGGTTTGGCGGATGCCGCTCTCGAACAGCAGTTTGCTGTAGTTGGACAGGCCGACGAACTCGAACGGCGCGTCCAGCCCGTTTTCGATTGGGGCGGGGTTGCGCACGCTGAGCTGAGCGGCCAGCGCCTCGTCCTCGAGGGTGTCGAGCTGGCCGCGGCGGACGTTGCTGCGTCGCCCAACCTCCAGCGCCTCGACTGTCGCTTCGACACTCTCCCCGGCCGGCACGATCACGTCGCTGGTCAGGCGGTAGCGGCGCGGCGAGTCGCCCCCATTGGAGACGATTGTACCCTGCGGCACGCTGATTGGAGCGTCGGTGGGGTTTTCAATCACAATCGGGCCGCTGGCGCGGGTGGCCACCTGATTGAGCGGGGTGATGCCGTTCCAGTTGGTCAGGCTGATGACGACGGCAAAGATAATCGGGATGATCAGAAACACCACAAACACCAGCATGGCCGGTGACATAAACAAGTAAGCGGCAAGCGCTTCTGTCCGTTTGCGGCGGGCCAGCGGGCCGGTGGGCGGGGAGGATGTCACTGCTGCCATGATGTGTATGAACCCTGTTGACCTGTCAAAAATAATAAGATGAAATGGCGTGCTTGATATTTGGGGAAGGATGGGGCGTGATGCGCCATGCACACCACGCCCCATCACCGGCAGCACAAGCCGCTGGTTAGCGGTCGAGCAGTTCCTTGGCAATCATGGCCGCTTCGGCCAGCACGTCTTCGGCGGTGGCTTGGCCGTCAAAGGCGCGCTGCAAGCCGGCGTTGAAGGCATCCACAAACGGCTGGAAACCGACCGGCAGCACCCACGGATAGCTGTAGTCGCCGCCGGCGATGTAGGCCTTAAAGTCTTCATAGTTTACGCCGCTGCCCTCGGTGCGGGCCTGCCAGTTGGCCAGATAGGCTTCGGCGGCAGAGGGGCGGGTCGGCATTGGGCCAAAGCTGGCCGAGGCCACGCTGGCCGCGCCGTCGTCATTGGTCAAGAAGTTGACCACCTTCCACGCGGCTTCTGCTACTGCACCGTCGATGTTGGCGGCCACGCCGTAGCACACCGTGAAGGCCATGGTGGCCTTGCCGGCCTCACCGGCGGGCAGTTCGGCCACGCCCCAGTTCAGTTCGGGGTAGTTATCGAGCAAGAACTGGATGACCCAGTTGCCTTCCATGGCCATGGCGGCACGGCCACGGCCAAAGGCCTCACCGCCCCAGCCGCTGTCCACGCGCGAGGGAGCACCGCCGATGCCGTCTTGGGCAAAGCTGACATAGAATTCCAGCGCGGCTTGGGCGGCTTCGCTGTCCATCACATACTCGCCGTTTTCATCGAGGATTGCGCCGCCAGCTTGATACAAAAACGGCAGCCAGCGCTCGAGGTTCGGTGGGGTGACAAGGCCGATGACGCCGGCGTCCGCGTCGGTCAGGGCTTCGGCGGCAGCACGCAGGTCATCCCATGTCCAGTCGGCGGTCGGGTAGTCGAGGCCGGCGGCGTCGAACAGGTCTTTGTTGTACTGCAAGGCCATGGTCGAGAAGTCTTTGGGCGGGCAGTACAGGTCGCCTTCGAAGGTGAACACGTCCAGCAGCGGCTGATAGAACCCGTCAGGGTCTTCGATATGCTCGTCACCGATGGCAACCACGCCGGCGGTGGCCCAGTCAGGCAGGCGCGAGCTGTCGATGTAGAACACCTCGGGATAAGTGCCGCTGGCAAAGGCGGTCTGCATGGTGACGGTGTGGTCGGTGGACGGCACAAAGCTGACGTTGATGCCCGGGTTGGCCTCCATAAAGGCGGCAAGGCGGGCGTTGAGGGCGGCATCCTCGGCAGGGTTCGATGACCATCCGGCGACGGTGATGGTGATGGTGTCGCTCTGAGCTGCTGCCGGCAGCACCAACGCCATCACTACGAGTAATAGGGCAAAACGCTTAAACATGTCCAATAGCCTCCAAAAATGTGTTTGGACGGTGCAACTTGAAACGCGGCGCGTTTTTGTGCGGCCTGCCGCCGGCGACGACCGGACAGGCCACCTCCGCAGCGCCTTACGGAGCGACTAAAACGGGGTTTTGCACCACAAAGCGGCGTTTTTGTCCCCGATAGTACGTATGGAAAGAGACCTGCTTCCAGTGGGCGGGCAGGCGCGGGTCGAGCGCCGGCTGACCATCAGGATCGAGATGCAGACCGCAGAACCCGAACACGATGGCCTGCCACAATCCGCCGCAGGCCGCGCCGTGGATGCCATCGCGCACGTTGCCTTTGTTGTCTTGCAGGTCAATCATGGCAGCGTGGTGGAACATGTGATAGGCCGCGTCGGCCTGCCCGAGACGGGCGGCCACCCATGCGTGCGTGGCTGGGCTGAGTGATGAGCCGTGGTCACAGCGCGGGTAATAGGTGTGCCAGTTGTTCAGCATCACCTGCCGCGGGCCGACGGCATCGCCCAGCAGGGCCATCAACATCACCACATCGGCCTGCTTAATCACCTGTGATTGCAGTGCGCGGTGATGCCCAAGCATCGGCCACACCCCGCCGACGCGCGGTTCGTAGTGCGGCACGGGCACGTATTCAAGGTCAAAGAAGCCGTCAAACTGCACGTGTATTTGCTTTTCGTCGTCAAACGGGATGACCATGCCGGCGATGATGTCGCGCCACAGCGCAAGACGCTCTGGGGTCAGGCTGAGGGTGGTGGTCAGGCGTTCGGCATCGGCGGGGGCGTACTGCTTCAGCCAGTCCAGCAGGGCCAATGCTTCGGTCAGATGCCAGACCACCATACGATTGACGAACACGCTGTTGTTGATGTTCTCGTGATATTCGTCTGGCCCGATCTGGTTGGTCAGTTGATAGCGCCCGTCGGGGGTGCGCTCGGCGCGGCTGCCCCAGAACACGGCGGTATCCAGCACGATTTCAGCCCCGCGGGTGCGCAAGAACGTGTCGTCACCCGTCCAGCGCCAATATTGCAGCACGGCGTAGGCGATGTCGGTGCTGATGTGCTGTTCGTTGTCGCCCGTCCAGATGCGGATGCGCGTGCCGTCGGGCTGCGGGTCTGACCATTGGGGGGTGGTTTCTTGGCCGGTGTCGGTGCTCTCCCACGGGAACATCGCACCCTGATAGCCATTGGCGCGGGCTTTGCTGCGCGCGCCGTCCAGCCGCTTATAGCGATAGGTCAGCAGGTTGCGGGCGATGGCTGGCTGGGTAAAAATCAACGGCGACAGGATGAACAGCTCGGTATCCCAGAACACGTGTCCCTTATAGCCAAGCCCAGACAAGGTCTTTGCCCCGATGCTGACGTCGTCATCGTGCTGCGGCGCGGCAATCAGCACGTGATAGGTGGCAAAGCGGATGGCGATTTGGGCCTCTTCGTCACCCTCAATCTGGATGTCGCTGTCGTCCCACATGCGCGCCCAGTGCGCGGTATGCGCCGCCAACAGCGGACTGTAGCCCGTCTGTGCGGCTTCGGCAGCTTTGCGGCGCGCGGCCTCCAGCGGGTCGGGCACATCACGGCTGGTATAGAGGGCGGTCAGCTTTTCATAGACGGCCTCACCGTCTTTGGGCAGCTGGAGGGTGGTACGCAGGGTCGGGTCGCTGTCGCCCGTGGCGCTGATTGGCGATGGGCCATTCAGGCGTGAGGCCAGCGCCACTCGATAGCCGGATTGGGTGGTCTGGGCCGTCCAGATGGTTTCGCTGCCGCTGGCAGAGGCTTGCGGGGTCTGCCAGTGGATGCGGCCTTGGTTGGTGGTGGTGCGTTCCTGAAATGCCTCCAGCGTGAGGGTGGGCTGTCCGTCGATGGCGGTGATAGTGACGCGCTGGGCCAGCACGTGCACATCGGCAAGGCTGGCAAAGCGCTCGAACACCACGCGCACGGTTGCGCCGGTCTCAGCGCGGAACAGCGTCTCGCGCCGCAGCACGCCTTCGCGCAGGTTGAGCGTGCGCCGATAGCCGAGCGATGCGCCCCCGGGCGGGGTCAGCCAGTTGTCACCCGGGCCACGCAGATGAAACGCCGTGCCATCCACCCACAGGCGGATGCCCGTCCAATCGGGGACGTTGACCAGCTCTGGCACCAGTGCCCCCTCGGCGTGGTTAAAAATGCCATGCACAAGGGTTGATGGGGTCTCGCCGGCGCTGCCTTCTTCAAAGGTGGCGCGCGTCCCCAGATACCCATTGCCCAACGTAAAAATCGTCTCGTAATACAGCTGTTTAGAGGGATGGTGCGGGTATTCGGTAATCTGCCACAGGCGGTCTTGTGCGTGGTTCACAATCGTTACACTTTCAATGTGGGCTGAACAGTCTTCTTAAACGTTTAAGATAACCACCAATGGGTTAAAATGCAATAACGTTGCTTTAAAATATGTGCAAATTGCACATATAAAGCGAGGTCGGCGGGCCGCTGGCCAATGGACTGCGGGCGCGGCGGGCGCGGCGTGCTGGCGCGCGTTACAATTGGCGGTGTCTGCGAAGGCGCAAAAGATGAGGTTAAAAAAACACCATGTCTAGACCTGTTACGTTGTTTACGGGCCAGTGGGCCGACCTGCCGCTGGAGACGCTGGCCCAGAAAGCGGCGGCTTTTGGCTATGATGGCTTGGAGCTGGCGTGTTGGGGCGATCATTTTGAGGTTGACCGCGCGCTGAACGAGGATGGGTATGTGCAGTCCCGTCACGAGCTGTTGGCGCGTTATGGCCTGAAGGTATATGCCATCAGCAATCACCTTGTGGGGCAGTGCGTGGCCGATGGGTTGATTGATGAGCGGCATCAGTCGATTGTGCCGGCGCGGGTGTGGGGTGATGGCCGCCCAGACGGGGTGCGTCAGCGCGCTGCGGAGGAGCTGAAGAACACCGCGCGGGCGGCGGCCAAGCTGGGGGTGAAGGTGGTCAATGGGTTCACCGGCAGCCCGATTTGGCATCTGATTTATCGGTTTCCGCCGGCCTCTGATGCGATGATGGAGGCGGGCTATCGGCAGTTTGCCGCGTGGTGGAATCCGGTCTTGGATGTGTTTGACGAGGTCGGGGTGCGTTTTGCGCTGGAGGCGCATCCGGGCGAAATCGCCTATGACATCTACACTGCCGAGAAGACGCTGGAGGCGTTGGGGCGGCGCGCGGCGTTTGGCTTCAACTTTGACCCCAGCCATTTCATCCATCAGCTGTTTGACCCGGCCAAGTTCATCGACCGCTTTGCCGACCGCATCTATCACGTGCATGTCAAGGATGCCAAGGTGCGGCTGGACGGCATGCGCAGCATCCTTGGCTCGCACCTCAATTTTGGCGATGCGCGGCGCGGGTGGGACTTTGTGTCACCGGGCCATGGGGATTTGGACATCGACGAGATGATTCGGGCGCTGAACCGTGCCGGCTATGATGGGCCGCTGTCGGTGGAGTGGGAGGACAGCGGGATGGATCGCGAGTTTGGCGCGGCAGAGGCTTGCGCGTGGGTGCGCAAGCATGACTTTGCCCCCAGCGGGCGGGCATTTGATGCCGCTTTTGAGCGCGACAATTAAGCACATAACAAGGAGGCACACACGATGAGCGATGGTGGATTTACCAGCATGGCCGGCGGCCCGACCGAGACCGAAGCGCCCGAAATCGGCGTCGGGATACTGGGCTATGCGTTTATGGGTAAAGCGCATTCCAATGCGTTCAAAAAAATCCCCTATATGATGTATCCGCCGGCGGCCATCCCGCGCTTGGTCGGGATTGCTGGGCGCAGCGCCAGCGCGGTGGATGCGGCAGCGCGGCGCTATGGCTATGAGCGGGCCTATACCGATTGGCGGCAGATGCTGGACAACCCCGATGTGCAGGTGTTTGACAACGGCGGGCCAAACGACGCGCACGCCGAGCCGTGCATTGTGGCGGCGCAGGCCGGCAAGCACGTGTTCTGCGAGAAGCCGCTGGCGCGCACTGCCCAAGAGGCCAAGACCATGCTGGACGCGGTGGAGAAGGCCGGCGTCAAGCACATGGTGGCGTTTAATTATCGGTTTGTGCCGGCCATCGCGCAGATGAAGCGCTTGATTGACAGCGGGGCGTTGGGGCGCATCTTTCACTTTCGGGCGGTGTACTTGCAGGAGTGGATTATCGACCCGAACTTTCCCAAAATCTGGCGGCTGGACAAGGCGCAGGCCGGCAGCGGCGCGCTGGGCGACCTCGGCAGCCATGTGATTGACCTTGCCCGCTTTTTGGTGGGCGAGCCAAAACGCATCATGGGCATGACGCAGACGTTTGTGAAGCAGCGCCCCCTGCCCGATAACCCTGCGGCCAGCGGCACGGTGGACGTGGACGATGCGTTTGTGTCGCTGTTGGAGTTTGAAAACGGGGCGCTGGGCACGATTGAGGCGTCACGCTTTTGCCATGGGCGCAAAAACCATCAAATCCTTGAGATTAATGCCGAGCGCGGCAGCCTGCGCTTCAATCTGGAGCGGATGAACGAACTGGAGGTTTTCTGGGCGGGGGAACAGCCGCAGGAGACGCAGGGGTTTCACAACGTGCTGATCAGCGAGCCGTATCACCCGTACTGGTCAAATTGGTGGCCGCAGGGGCACATCATCGGGTGGGAGCACACCTTTGTGCATGAGTTTGACCACTTCTTCCGCGCGATTGTGAAGGGCGAGGCGGTTGGGCCGCACGGCGCAACCTTCCTTGACGGCTATCGCAACGCGGTGATATGTGATGCCATCGTGCAGTCGGCGCAGACGGGCCGGATGGTGGACGTGCAGTACGAGGCGTAACCCGCGCGGGAGGCGTGCCCCCAAGCCCGCGCGTTAGGGCAGGTCTTGGGGGCGTATCAGCCCGCGCTTGAGCGCAAACACCATCACTTGGGTGCGGTCGCGCAGGTGCAGCTTGTCCAGCACGCTGGTGACGTGGGTGCGCACGGTGGCCTCGCCCACCACCAGCTGGGCGGCGATTTGGGTGTTGTTCATGCCGCGCGCCAGCAGCTCGAACACCTCGCGCTCGCGCGGGGTCAGGCCGTCCAGCGGGTCGGCCTGTGACAGGCGCTGATGCAGCACGTGCGTGACCTCCGGGTCAAAGGCACTGCCGCCGCCTGCCACCTGCCGGATGGCCGCCAGCATCTCGGTGGCGCGGCTGGTTTTGAGCACGTAGCCCTGCGCGCCCGCTTGAAGGGCTTGCATCACCATATGGTCATCCAGCGCAGAGGTCAGCACCAGCACTGCGCTGCGCAGTTGGGCAGCGCGCATCTGGCGCAGCACATCCAGCCCGCTTAGCTCGGGCATAATCAAATCGAGCAGGACGACATCTGGCGCGAGGTGTGCCATCAGGCGCAGGGCTTCTGCCCCGTCTGCGGCATCCCCCACCACGCTGATGCCCACCTGTGCCTCCAGCAGCAGGCGCAAGCCCTGCCGCACCACCGTATGGTCATCCACAATCAACACTCGGATGCTGTTCATGCCGGTCGCTCCCACTGCACCGGCAGGCAAACCTGCACGGTCGTCCCTTTGCCCATTTGACTATCGAGGATGAGCGTGCCGCCAAACACGCTAGCGCGCTCACGCATGCTCATCAGGCCGTATTTGCCGCTGACCGGCAGGTGCTCGGCCTCAAACCCGCGCCCGTCGTCGCTGATGCTCAGCACCAGCTGATGCTGCCCCTCGACCAGCGAGACCGCGACCGCGTGCGCGCCGGCGTGACGGGCCACATTGCTCAGCGCCTCCTGCGTGATTTGATAGACCGCGTCCTCGATGACAGCCGGCAGGTGGCGACCTGTCAGCATCAGGTCGGCGGTGATGTGCGGCCCGTTGAGCACCTGCCACTGACGGAACAGCTCGCGCAGCGACTCGGCCAAGCCCTGCCGTTGAAGCGGGTTGGGGCGCATCTGCACCAGCACCGCGCGCAGGTCAAGCAGGGTTTGCTCGGCCATCTCGGCGATGGTGCGGGCGTGCTGCGCCCCGCGCGCCGCGTCCTGCGTAATCAGCTCGGGCAGGGCGGTGGTGCTGACCGACAGGCTGAACAGGCGCTGAGCGACCGCATCATGCAGCTCGCGCGAGATGCGCGCCCGTTCGGCGGTGATGGCGGACTGCTCGGCCTGTGCGGCCAGCTCGGCGTTGCGCTGGGCCAGCTCGTGCAGCGCGCTGATGTTTTGGGTGAGGGCGGAGGCCATATCATCAAACTGCTGGGCCAGCAGGCCAAGGTCATCGGTGCGCGGGTCGGCGATGCGGGCGGTCAGCTCACCGCGGGCAAAGCGCCTGCTGGCCTCGCTGAGCGCCTTGAGCCGGCGCGTCAGCCGGCGGGTGAACAGCCACGCCAACACCAGCGCAATCGGCAGGGCCATCACCCCGCGCGAGACCATCTCGAAGATAAACAGCTCGGTATAGCCTTGTATGATGAATTCCCCATACACCAAGAAAGGCTGGGCCGTGATTGGCCCACGCACCATCACCACGCGGTCGCCGGTGACCAGCGGCACATCCACATAGGCCCAACGCTCCCCGCTGGGGTGATCGAAAAAGCCCTGCGTCGGCGGGCGCTCGGCCCATGCCGCGCAGGCCGACAGCGCCGTGCCGGCCCGACAGGTGATGTCTCCCCTGCTCCAACGGATGGTATCGTCTGCGCCCACCACCAGTGTCCAGCCCGGCATCGGGTCAAGGTCGAGGTCGGAGGGCTGGCCATCGGGCGTCCCCGCTAGCCACGACAGGCTGTATTGGAGTGCCGTCGCTTGATAGATTTGCAGGGTTGGCTCGGCAGTCAGGCGCGCAATCAGCACAAACAGCACGGCGGTCAGCGCTATACCGGTCAGCACCGCCACCACCACATGGCTGACGAACAACCGAAAGGTCATCCGCCGCGTCCACTGTCTTATCCACCGCATCATGGTCGATTTCCCCGATTTCCCCTGCCGCTTGCCTTGCCAGATGACGATATTCTAACCGCAAGCGCGGGCCGGCATCTCAGCAATTTGTGGAGATTGGTTCAGCGCGGCGCAGATGACAAACCGCCCATCCGCGCGTTTAATGTAAGAGTAAGGCCACGACATCGAACAGACAGGAGATTACGATGCCCACGTTCTCGCGTATTTTTGCCGGCTTTGCCGCGCTCTATCTGATGGTGAGTGTGCTGGTGATGCCCGCCGGCGCACAATCCGACCCGCTGACGCTTGTGCCGTTTGAAGACCCCGCTTATCGCATCGCAGGGGTTGTGCCAGAGACATGGACGGCGCTGGGCCAAGGGCTGTACAGCCCGCAAGCCGGCAGCACCACGCTGCTGGCGCAGCAAGCTGCCCCCGCCGCGCCTGATACGATTATGCCGGTGTTGATGCGCCAGCTGCGCCAGTCGTCTGCCCCCGCGCCGGTTGACACGATTCAGACCGAGGCGCTGCGCTGGACGGTCTATCAGATTGATGTGACGGTGGGCAGCCTGACGGTGCGGGTTGACCTTGCACTGGCCGAGAGCAACGCAGTCACGTATATCCTGCTGCTGCAAACCGTGCCAGAGGAATATGATGCGCTGCACGAGCAGGTCTTTTTGCCGGCGCTGCAAGCGCTGCGCCCGGTGGTCGAGGTATTTGAGCGGCCATACCGCTTTGAAGAGGTGACCTTTAGCAACGGGGACATCACGCTGGCCGGCACGCTGAGCCTGCCGGCAGGGGAAGCGCCGTATGCCGCCGTGGTGCTGATGAGCGGCAGCGGGCCGCAGGATCGCAATGAAGAGGTGGTGCCGGGCTTTCGCATCTTTGAGCAGCTGGCGGATTATCTGACGCCGGCAGGGATTGCGGTGCTGCGCTATGATGACCGCGGGGTTGGGCAGTCGGGCGGCAGCTTTGACACCGCCAGCATGGCCGATTTTGCCAGTGATGCGCTGGCGGCGGTGGCGTATCTGCGCGGCAGAAGCGACATCAACCCCGAACAGATTGGCCTGCTGGGCCACAGCGAGGGCGGGGTGTATGCCGCCATCATCGGCGCAACCCCCGACAGCGGCGTCTCGTTCATCATCACATTGGCTGGGCCGGGCGTGCGAGGCACGGAGCTGTTGAGCGAACAGAACCGCTTGATTCTGGCTGCTGCCGGTGCAACCGATGAGCAAATTGAGGCCCAGTTGGCTTTTTTGGAGCAGGCTTATCCGCTGATTTTGGCCCGCAACTGGGATGCGATGGAGGCGTTGGTCTATCAGAACACGCTGGAAGACCTTGCCGCACTGCCCGCCGATCAGCGCGAGGGCTTGAGCGAAGCGGACTTTGAGGCCTATGCCGCCGATGCTGCTGCCAGCTTCCGCTTGCAGTACGGCGCAGAGTGGTTTGCCTCGCTGCTGGAATACGACCCCGCGCCCGATTTTGCGCAGACCACGCAGCCGGTGCTGGCCATCTTTGGCGGCAAAGACGTGCAGGTCAGCGCGGTGCAGAACGCCGACCCCCTGCGCGCTGCGCTGGAGGCCGGCGGCAACACCGATGTCACCGTTGTCACCCTGCCCGATGCCAACCACTTGTTCCAGAGCGCGGTCACCGGCGGGCTGGATGAATATACTCTGCTGAAGCTGGAACTGATGCCCGAGCTGCTGGAACTGCTGACCGATTGGCTGGGCCAGCGCGTCACCCTCAAGCCATAATCCACAGCGGGTGCAGGCCGTCACGTGTTTATTGTGACAAATGTCACAAACAGCCGCTTTTGGCCTGACACCCGCTGACAGGCGGTCTATACTGGAGACAGGTAGGATGTTCAAAGGCAGGGGATGGTGTTTGAGACACCCCGCGAGGCCTGCACGACCCGGCTGTCATATTCATGGGGGATGACGCAGTCGGGGCAGGCGCACCGCCCCCTTTATAGAATAGACTTTGGACACGACCGAAGGAGAGGCATTGGGGTTGATGCCTCTCCGTCCTGCCCTCTACACGACGACGCCGGCGCAGTTCCAACCCCTGCGCCGGCGTCGTGTTGTGTGGGGGGAGAGGGATTATTTGTGCGCGTACTGGTCAAGGAAGCTGCGCAGCGGGGGATAGATCTCGGCGTGGTGGGTCATGCTGACGGCGTGTGCTGCCCCGCGCACGCGCACACTGCCCTTGCCATTGGGGAACAGGGCATACAGCTGGTCGGCCAACACCACCGGCGTGCCGCGGTCATCCAGCCCGTGGATGGACAGGACTGGGACGGTGATGCTGGCGATTTGCTCGTCGGTCAGGATTTCTTTGGCCAGCAGGGCGTTGATGGTGTGGTACATGTGGTTGTGGTCAAAGGCCTCCCAGCGGGCGCGCCACTGCTCCCAATACGCGCCGAATTTGTCTTTTGGGCCAATCAGCAGGGTCATCAGCGAGTCGATGAAGAAGCTGTTGTCGTCCGATTTGCCCCATTCATCGCGCAGGCCGGCATAGTTGGCCTGAAACTCTTCGGATAGGATGTCTTTGCGGGTGCTCATCAGCACGAGGGCGTGCAGGCGCTCTGGGTGCTTGAGGGCCAAGCGCACGGCGGCATATGCCCCTTGCGACATGCCAATCAGGGTGACTTTGTCGAGCTTGAGCGCGTCCAGCAGGCCGATGCAGTCGGCCACCACGTCGTAGAGGGTGAAGGCTTGACCATCCCAAACGGTTTGGCCGAACCCGCGCGTATCCACGCAGATGCAGCGGTAATCGGGGGCAAGCTGGTTGACCTGTTGGGCAAACATGGTGTGGTCAAACAGAAAGCCGTGCAAAAACACCAGCACAGGCCCATCACCGCCGGTGTCTTGATAGAACAACTGCTGGCCGTTGATGTCGAGGGTTGGCATGTGGCGTCTCTCCTTGTGCAGATAACCGATTGCGGCGCGGCCTTCCGCACCTTGTCGATTAGGATAGCCCGCTCATCTGCCAGAGGGTAGAGATGTAACACAATTGGTATTTCAATATATTTCGTCGGCCTATCCGCCGATGTAATACATCTGTATCTTGTCGGTGGGGGGCAGCTGACCTGCGCCGCGCAGCTCGGAATAGCGGTCGGTGCGGGCGCGCCATGTTTGGGCGATGAGGTCGGTCAGTTCATCATCCGATGCGCCGGCGCGCAGCGGGGTCTTGAGGTCAACGCCTTCGGTGGCGAACAGGCAGGTATAGATGTGCCCCTCGGGCGAGAGGCGCAGGCGCGAGCAGTCCCCGCAGAACGGGCGGGTGACCGAGGCAATCACCCCGACTTCGCCCGCGCCGTCCTGATAACGAAAGCGCAGGGCGGTTTCGCCGTCATAGGCGCGCTGGATGGGCTGGAGGGGGAAGGCGGCGTGGATGCGTTCGATGATTTCGCGCGCCGGCACCACATGATCCATGCGCCAGCCGTTGAGCGTACCGACGTCCATATATTCGATGAAGCGCAGGATGTGCCCGTGGTCGCGGGCATAGCGGGCCAGCTCGATCAGCGTGTGGTCATTGACGCCGCGCTTGACCACGGCGTTGAGCTTTATCGGGCCAAAGCCGGCTTTGACCGCGGCCTCGATGCCGCGCAGCACCTGATCGACATCGGCGCGGTTGCCGTTCATGGCGCGGAAGGTGTCGTTGTCGAGGCTGTCTAGGCTGACGGTGATGCGCTGTAGGCCGGCGGCGCGTAGGGCGGCGGCTTTGTCGGGCAGAAAATAGGCGTTGGTGGTCATGGCGATGTCTTCCACCCCGCCGATGCCGGCCAGCATCTCGACCAGCTTTTCGAATGACTGGCGCATCAGCGGCTCGCCGCCGGTCAGGCGCAGCTTGACCGCCCCCTGTCCGACAATCAGGCGGGTGATGCGGGTGATTTCCTCAAAGGTCAGCAGTTTTTCGCGCTGGAGGAACTGATAGCGCTCGCCGAACACCTCTTCGGGCATGCAGTAGCCGCAGCGAAAGTTGCAGCGGTCGGTGACCGAGATGCGCAGGTCGCGCAGGGGGCGATTGCGGGTGTCGGTGAGGGTGGACATGCGTTTTGCCTCGCTTTGTGGTAATGAAATGATACGCCTGAAAAATGCGCACGAGAATACTATACTTCTGTGGGGGCGCTGCCCCCAATCCCATCGATGACCGCGCAAGGATGAGATACATCTCTTATGACGACATTACCTTTGCAATCCTTCCGCCCGATGCGCGCTGTGCCGATGCTGCCCGCCCTGACGCTGATTTTGCTGTTGGGCGCGGTGATTCGCGGGGTCAACCTTGGGGTGCAGCCGCTGTGGACGGATGAGGGGTTTTCGGGGTTTGCGGTGATGCAGCCCGATTTGCTAGAGGTGCTGCGCCGCGACGTGCACCCGCCGCTGTATTTTGCGGTGCTGAAGGCGTGGGCGGGCTTGACGGGGGTGAGCGAGCTGGCGCTGCGCTGGTTCAGCCTGCTGGCCAGCGTGATGAGCATTGCGGTGATGATGCCGCTGGCGCGCGAGGTGGCGCTGCTGCGCATGGGCGGCGCGCGCTTGCGCATGATGCCGGTATTGGCGGCGCTGCTGATGGCAGTGGCCGAGATGGAATTTTATATCGCTCAGGAGGTGCGCAGCTACAGCCTGCACGTGCTGTTGGCGATGGTCTCGACGTGGGGGTTTTTGCGCTGGGTGCGCACGGCCCGCCGCCCGATGGCGCTGGTGTGGGTGCTGAGCATGACCGCGCTGGTCTATACGCACTATCTGGGGGCGTGGATGGGGGTGGTGCACGGGCTGTACGCGCTGATGGTTCTGCGCGGTGGGCGGCGGTGGGCGGCGGTGGGCCTGCTGGCGGCATCTGCGGCGCTGTTTTCGGTGTGGCTGGTGCTGGTGGTGCTGCCTTATCAGCTGGCCAAGGCCGACAGCGACGCCACCATCGACCCGTCTACGCTGCAGACGCTGGTATGGTATGCGCACAGCTATCTGACGCAGCAGTGGCCGCTGATGCTGGGACTGCTGATATTGGGGTTGGGCACGGTGCGCGATGGGCGCTGGCAGATGCGCCCGCCGCAGGCGACGCTGCTGTTGGTACTGTGGATTGTTGTGCCGGTCATGCTGACGTTCATCGGCAACCTGCGCTTTTCGATTATGACGTATTACCGCATCTCGCTGATTACGCCGGCCTTGGTGCTGCTGTGGGCGTTGGGGCTGACGGCCTTTGGCGGGTGGGCGCGCGCGTTTTTGGTGGCGGTGGTGGTGGTGTATGGCACGTTCAACGTCGATTTTTATCGCCCCAAGTTTCCAGAGCGTGAGTTTGCGGCGCTGGCCTCGCAGTTTGTGCTGCCCGGCGAGGCGGTGCTGATTGACATGAAGGGGGCGGATTTTTCGCCATATTACTATCTGCTGCGGCAAGTCCCGCCGGCGGTGACGGTCGATTCGCTGCGTCAGTATGCCATCTGGGACTCGGCGGGCCTATATGACGAGCTGCTGCCGCGCCTATATGCGCGCCCGGCGGTGTGGGTGCTGCGCTGGAATGACGAGCCGGCGGTGTTTGACCTAATGCGGCGCGGCGGGTTCATCCCCACTGCGCACCGCATCATGCGTTATGATGGCCATGTGCTGGAGGCGCTGCGCTTTGACCCGCGCGCGCAGTTTCGCGGGGTTGCGCCGCTGACCGAGTTCGGCCCGTTGGCGCTGCGCCGTGCGCGCTTTGACCGCGAGGCGCTGCGACTGGACTTGTGGTGGTCGGTGCCCGAGCCGCTGCCGATGGACCTGACCACCTCGGCGATTGTGCTGAACGAGCGGGGCGAGGTGGTGGCGCAGTACGATTCTGGCCCGTTTTTGGGTGAGCGCCCGACCTCGACATGGCCGCCGCGCACGGTGATGTTTGAGCCAAAGCCGATGCGCCTGCTGGATGGGCGGTCGGGGCTGCCGGCGGGGCGTTATCAGGTGGCGGTGCAGGTCTATCAGTGGCTGCCGGATGGCACGTATAAGCCGTTTGTCACGGCTGATGGTCAGCCGTATCATGTGGTGGAGCAGTTTGACATCCCCGCGCCATGAGGGGGCTGGGGCTGCTGGCTTAGGGTAATCGCTTCAAAATCAGTCATTGGTTCATGAGAGGGCAAAATGGTGCGTAGGGGCGCAGCGCGCTGCGCCCGTGACGCTGGGCAGTTCACGAACTGCCCCTACAAAACCCATCGCGATGAGTTTTGACCCTACCAGAAAATTTGAAGCGATTGCCCTGCTGCTGGCCGGATGATGGCGGCAGGACGCGGCGGTGTTGCGTTATAATAGGGATTGATAAAGTGAAGGGGGCAGGTGCATGTCGGCCAGCAACATCGATGCGATGGTCAAAGAGGCGATACGGCTGCTGAAGTCGGGCAACAAGGCCGAGGCGCGTGTGCTGTTGGAGCGTGCCACCGAGATGGATGGCTATCACGAGCAGGCGTGGCTGTGGCTGAGCGGGGTGGTGGATACCGACGAGGAGCAGCGCATCTGCCTGAAGAATGTGCTGTTCATCAACCCCAGCAACCAACATGCCATGCAAGGGCTGGCCATGTTGGATGCCAAGCTGGGCGCAGACGTCCCCGAAGAGGTGATTGTCCCGCCCGAAGAAAGCCCGTTTGCCGAGTTTGGCCTGCCGCAGGGCGACTCGATGCTGGACGAGCTGGAGCGCATCCGCCTTGAGTCCAACACCCAAGAGATGTCATCGGTGCTGCCGTTTACGGCCAACGACTTCGACAATCTGGAGGATGGGGCGTTTGCCGAGCCAGATTTTGATGACCCGTTCCCGACCACCCCGTTTCAGGTCAGCAGTGTTGGCCTTGAGGCCAGCCCGACCGAAAAGAAGCGCCTGCCGCTGGAGGAGGACTTGGAGCGGGTGCTGCGCAACCCATCGCCAGTGGAGGAGGGCGGCAAGCGCAGCACGCGCGAGCAGGCGCGCACGCCGCAGCCCGAGCTGACCGGCGCGGCGGCCTTGCTGCGCGCCATCCCCAAGGAGATTGTCCCCACCCGTATGCCCGGCACGGATGCCCCGACGCCGCGCATCTATGTTCTGTTGGTGGTGGTGCTGCTGCTGGCCAACATCGGGATGGGGATTGTGACATTTGGCAAAATCCTTGCCCCGATGGGATAGACAAACCGCGCGGCCCATGATAATCTAATGCGTCACTTGCTCTGGTAAGACAATTTTAGGACACGGAAGTTTCCCGATGGCGAATCACAAGTCCGCGCTCAAGCGCATCCGTCAAAGCGAGAAGCGCCGCCTTCACAACCGCACCTACCGCAATCGCGCCCGCACGCTGGTCAAGAAGGCTCGCGTGGCGATTAAGGCAGGCAGCGCTGAGAACGCGGTGGAGGCCACCAAGCAAGCCGTCCGCGACCTCGACATGGCTGTGAGCCGTGGCGTACTCCACAAGCGCAATGCGGCCCGCCGCAAGAGCCGCTTGATGTCGCAGCTGGCCAAGCTGACCTCGGCGTAAGCACACGTCCCCTCATCCAAGGGACATAAAAGACCGACCTTTTACGGGGTCGGTTTTTTTGTTTTGCAGGGGGAGTTAGGCCGGCAGGTCTAGGCGGTAGCCGATGCCGCGCACGGTGTTGAGGATGCGGGGGTGGCCGTTGGCCTCTAGGATTTGGCGGGCATAGCTGATGTGAACGTTGAGGGTGCGGGTATCTTCGGTATAGTCGGTGTCCCACACCGCGCGCATCAGCGCGGCGCGCTCGATGGTGGCGTTGGGCGACTTGAGAAAGACGGCAAACAGCTCGGCCAGCTTGGGGTTGAGCGGGGTTTCTTGCCCCCATGCGGTCAGCACGCGCCGGTCGATGTTGAGGCTGAGCGGGCCGGCGCGCAGCACCCGCTCGCGCGGTTGACCGAGGTGCTTTTGCACCTGAGCGACGAGTCGGCGCGGGGTCAGCGGGTGGCTGAGGGTGTGGTCGGCGCAAGCCGAGGGCTTGGCACTGTCTTCGGCGGGCATGACACGCACGATGATGGCCGATGGGGCGGCGGCACGCAAGGCTTTGCACACCCGCTCGCCGTTGGTGCGCAGCGAGGCGGCATCCACAATCACAAGGCGGGGCAGCACCCGTCCGGCCAGCGCAGCGCCGGCCTTGCCGCTGGCGGCAGTGTGTATGGGCCATTTTTTGCCAATCGCCTCGACCAATGGGCGCGATTCTCTGGCGTTGGCGCGTCCGATATACACAATGGGCGGCGGCTCCATGGGCAAACTCCGGTTGTGATGGTGTGAAAGCACCACGGGGTGCGGCATAATTGATGCACTAGATGCGGACAATCATAGACCATGATTGTAGGACAAAAAGATGGAAAACGCCCGATGAAATTCCAGATGGATGAGATTGCCAAACAACTCGACTCGTATCATCTTGCCTCGCTGGCGCACTGGGTGATCGAAAAAGCCGCGGTCATCCAGCAGATTCCCGCCCCCACCTTTATGGAGCAGCGCCGTGCAGCTTATGTGCGCGAGCAGTTTGGCCAGATGCGCCTGAGCGATGTGGATGAGGACGGGGTCTTCAACGTGTATGGGCGGCTGCCCGGGCGCTATCCGGCGCTGCCGGCGGTCATGCTGGTGGCCCATACCGATACGGTGTTTGGGCCAGACACCGACCTGACGCTGCGCCGCATCGGCGATGGGCTGTACGGGCCGGGCATCGGGGATAACAGCATGGGGGTGGCTGGCCTGCTGGGGGTGCTGCACTATCTGAGCAGTCGCAGCATCATGCTAGACCGTGACGTGTGGTTCGTGGCCACCTCGTGCGAGGAGGGGCTGGGCGACCTGCGCGGGATGCGCGCGGCCTATGACCGGCTGAAAACACAGGTGGCCGGCGTCATCAACCTTGAGGGGCTGGCGCTGGGGCACATCTATCACGCGGGCATCGCGGTCAAGCGGCTTAAGATTGGGGTTGAGACCGGTGGGGGGCACAGCTGGCTGCACTTTGGGCGTCCGTCTGCGGTGCACGAGCTGATGCGCTTGGGCGCGCATATCGCCGAGCTGAAGCCCCCGCAGCGCCCGCGCACCACCTTTAATATCGGGGTGATTGAGGGCGGCACGTCCATCAACACGATTGCCGCCCATGCCTCGATGTGGCTGGACATGCGCTCAGAAGAGACCGATGCCCTGACCGTGCTGGAGCGCGACGTGCGCGCCCTCATCCATCAGCTCAGCAGCGACGAAGTGCGCTTTGCGATAGAGGTGGTGGGCGAGCGCCCGTCGGGGCGGGTGTCGCCAGAGCACCCGCTGGTACAGGCCGCGGTGGATGCGCTGAACTATGTTGGCCTGCGCGCGGTGCTGGAGAACGGCAGCACCGACGGCAACATCTCGCTGGCTGCCGGATGCCCCACGGTGACTGTTGGCATCACGCGCGGCGGCAACGCCCACCGCCTTGACGAATACGCCGAGACCGCCCCCATCCGCGATGGGATGCTGCAACTGCTGATGCTGGTGATGACTGCTGCCCGTGTTGAAGGGGTGCTGTAGCGCTGCGCCATCCCCAAAGCGCACGATAGGGGCGCGCCGCTGGCCTGATGTATAATCGGAGGCCGTATATCAGGCTGTCACACAAGGGTTGATGGGTGATGATGAGGCGGTTTTTGCTATATCTCTCGACGGCGCGCTGGGCGCGGGCGCTGATGAGCCGGTTCTTTTTGGCGCGGCGGGTGGCGCGGCGGTTTGTGGCCGGCGAAACGCTGGACGAGGCACTGGCGGTCACGCAAAAGCTGAATGCCGACGGCCTCGCGGTCACGCTGGACTATCTGGGCGAGAGCGTGGAGAAGGCCGAGGACACGCGCGAGGTGGTGCAGACTTATGTGCAGGCCATCGGCGAGATTCGGCGGCGCGGGCTGAACAGCAGCGTCTCGCTGAAGCTGACGCATCTGGGCCTCGATATTGCCGAGGAGCTGTGCATCACCAACCTGCGCACGGTGCTGCAGGCGGCCAAACAGGCCGGTGTGCAGGTCACCATTGATATGGAGAGCACAGCCTATACCGATGTCACGCTGCGGCTGTACCGCACCCTGCGTGATGAGTACGGGTTTGACAACGTCGGCACGGTGATTCAGGCCTATCTGTATCGCAGCCGCGAGGATATGCGCCAGCTGGCCGCCGAGGGCAGTCATATCCGCCTGTGCAAGGGGGCATACCTTGAGCCAGAGACGGTAGCCTTCCCCGAGAAGGCCGATGTGGATGAGCATTATGGCCAGCTGGTCGATGATTATCTACAAGCGCCACCGCCGGCCTATCTGTGCATCGCCACCCACGACGAGAAGATGATCGTCTCTGCCAAGACCAGCATCAGCAAGTACGCCGCCAGCACCGACCGCTTTGAATTTCAGATGCTGTATGGCATCCGCGGCGGGCGGCAGCTGGAGCTGGCGCGTGAGGGGTTCACGGTGCGGGTATATGTGCCGTTTGGCGAGGCGTGGTATCCCTATTTTATGCGCCGCCTTGCCGAGCGTCCGGCCAATCTGTGGTTCTTTGCCAAAAGCCTGTTCTCTCGCTAAAGTTGAGCGCGGGTGTGTTACGGGAAGGGTAGCCGCCGCGCCGAGGCGGTCATGCCCTCTCGCTAAAGGCATAAATTTTTGGGAGACATGGCAGAAATGTCCGATTTTCAAATCAACACCAATGAGTGGTTTTATCCCTCAGAAGCGGTGAAGGCGCGCGCGATCGTCAAGGACTACGAGGCGGTTTATCAACAGGCCGCGCAGGACATCGAAGGGTTTTGGGCCGAGCAGGCCAGCGCCCATTTTGAGTGGTATAAGCCGTGGGACGCTGTGCTAGACCGTTCTGCTGCGCCGTTTTACAAGTGGTTTGTCGGGGCACAGGTGAACATCGTGCACAACGCCATCGACCGGCACATCAAGGCGGGGCATGGGGCGCGGGTGGCCTATCACTGGGAGGGCGAGCCGGGCGATACGCGCACCATCACCTATCAGTGGCTGCACGATGAGGTGTGCAAGTTTGCCGGCGTGCTGCGCGGGATGGGCATTGGCAAGGGCGACACGGTGGCCATCTATATGGGGCGCGTGCCCGAGATTGTGGTGGCGATGCTGGCGTGTGCCAAAATCGGCGCGCCGCACACGGTGGTCTACGGCGGCTTCAGCGAGCAGGCGCTTGCTGACCGCATCAATGACGCCCAAAGCACCGTGTTGGTGACCTGTGACGGGGCGTGGCTGCGCGGCAAGACCGTCAACCTGAAGGACATCGCAGACCTTGCGGTCGAGAAAGCCCCCAGCGTGCGCCATGTGGTGGTCTATCAGCGGACGGGGCAGGCGGTGACGTGGCATGACGGACGCGATGTGTGGTGGCACGAGGCGATGGCCAGCGCCAGCCCCCTGACCGAGACCGCCGTGTTGGACGCCGAAGACCCGCTCTTCATCCTGTATACCAGCGGCTCGACCGGCAAGCCCAAGGGCATCCTGCATACGCACGGCGGCTATATGGTCTATACGGCCACCACCTTGCAATGGGTGTTCGACCTTCAGCCGGACGATGTGTATTGGTGCGCCGCCGATCCGGGCTGGATTACCGGCCACAGCTATATCGTGTATGCGCCGCTGGTGTTGGGCGTCACCAGCTTGATGTATGAGGGCGCGCCGACGTATCCGGGCTATGACCGCTGGTGGGAGTTGGTGGCCAAGTACAAAGTCAGCATCTTGTACTGCGCTCCGACCGCCATCCGCGGGCTGATGCGCTTTGGGGATGAGTGGCCGGCCAAGCATGATATGAGCAGCTTGCGCCTGTTGGGCAGCGTGGGCGAGCCGATTAACCCCGAGGCGTGGCGCTGGTTCTATAAGCATGTGGGCGGCGAGCGCTGCCCGATTATGGATACATGGTGGCAGACCGAGACCGGCGGCTTTATGATCACCCCGCTGCCGGTGACGCCGCTGAAGCCCGGCAGCGCCACCCGCCCGTTCCCGGGCATCTTGGTGGATGTGGTGGATGATGACGGCGCGTCGTGCCCGCCCAACGTGGACGGGCGACTGGTTATCAAGCACCCGTGGCCTTCGATGCTGCGCACGGTGTGGGGCGACCCTGACCGTTATGTGTCTCAGTACTGGAGCGCCTTCCCCGAACAAGGCTGGTATCTGGCCGGTGACAGCGCCCGCAAGGACGATGACGGCTACATCTGGGTGATTGGGCGCATTGATGACGTGATTAAGGTCAGCGGCTACCGCCTTGGCACAGCCGAGGTCGAGTCGGGTCTGGTCAGCCATGCGGCGGTGGCCGAGGCCGCCGTGATTGGCATCCCCGATGAGGTGCGCGGCAACGTGATTTATGCCTACTGCATCCTTGTGGCGGGTCAGCACGGCTCGGATGAGCTGGCCGAGGCGCTGAAAGACCACATCCGGCGTGAGATTGGGCCGATTGCCGTGCCGACCAAGATTGAGTTTGTGAGTGTGCTGCCCAAGACACGCAGCGGCAAGATTATGCGGCGTGTGCTGAAGGCCCGCGCGATGGGTCAGCCAGAGGGCGATACCAGCACGCTGGAAGAATAAACCGACGCGCCCGACTGCATCTCCACAGTCGGGCGCTTTTTTTTTGATGGCGATGGTCGGGGCTGGCCGGCGTTATTCGTCGTAGCCGTTGGGCTTGGCCTGATGCCAGCGCCATGCGGTTTCGACGATCGATTGCAGGTCGCCATAGCGCGGACTCCAGCCCAGCTCGGCCTTAATCTTGCGGCTGTCGGCCACAAGGCGGGCGAGGTCACCGGCGCGGCGTGGGCCGGTCTGCACGGGTATCGGGTGGCCGGTGACGCGGCGGACGGTCTCGATGACCTCGAGCACCGAATAGCCTGCCCCGCTGCCGAGGTTATAGACGCGGCTGTGCCCATCGGCAAGGGCTTGCAGCGCGAGGATGTGCGCGTCGGCCAAGTCCATCACGTGCACGTAATCGCGGATGCAGGTGCCGTCGGGGGTGTCATAGTCCGTGCCAAACACGTCGATGTGCGGGCGCTGGCCCAACGCCACTTGCAAAATCAGCGGGATAAGGTGGGTTTCGGGGCGGTGATCTTCGCCAATCAGGCCGTCGGGGTGTGCCCCACTGGCGTTAAAGTAGCGCAGGCAGGCATAACGCAGCCCATAGATGCGCTCCATCCACATCAGCAGGCGCTCGCCCATATACTTGGTCTCGCCATACACGCTGCCGGGGATGAGCGGCTCGTCCTCGGGGATCGGGATGCGGGTGGGGTTGTCATAGAGGTTGGCGGTGGAGGACAGGATGAAACGCCCGACCCCGCTGGCGGTGGCCACATCCAGCAGGTTGGTCATGGCCAGCACGTTGTCGCGCAGGTATTTGAACGGGTTCTTCATGCTCTCGCCCACCTGAATATGGCTGGCAAAGTGCATGATGCCGTCGAACGGGCCGTGAGCCTCGAACAGGGCGCGGATGGCGGCCATGTCCAGCAGGTCGCCGTGGACAAAGTGGGCAGATGGGTGCACGGCCTGCCGGTGGCCGGCAATCAGGTTGTCGAACACCACGGCCTGATGCCCTTGTTCAATCAGGCGGTAGACGACGTGGCTGCCGATATAGCCAGCCCCGCCGGTGACGAGTACGCGCATGAGTGTATCCCCTTAGTAAGTGGTCATCGTTATCAAAACGCGCTGATTATGATACACGGCGGCGGCGGGTTTGGCGCATGATCATCACGGGGCTGGGGGCGAGTCGGGGGTGATGCCGGGCACTTGTATCATCACCTGATAGGCGCTGTCGCCCTGCTGAAACTGGATGTCTGGACGGTCGAGCTGGAGTTGGGCATCCCATATCAATATCACCCCTGCGCCGGTCACCCATGTGCGCCCGCGCTCGGCCATGCTGGCAAGGTCGAGGCCGCTGCCGGCATCCCACAGATAGGAGGGGCGGTCGGGGTGATAGTCCACCTTGCGGACGGTCAGCCATGCCCCATTCAGCGGGGCGAACTCGGCGGGGGCGCTGCTGACGCCGCGGCAGCGCTCGGCCAAGCTCTGATAATAGCTGCTGTCCCAGCCGCCCAGCGCATCAAAGGTGCGCGTGTCGCCGTTGACCGCGATGGTGATGGCCTCGTATTGAGCGGGCAGGTTCTCGGGGGTAAGGTCGGTGGTGCTGGGGTTTTGGTTAAAAATTTGATAGGTCAGGGTGGCGTCGGCGATGAAGGTGCGCACCGCCTCATCGGTGGCCGTGCCGACCGCGATAAACGAGCCGCCTTCGGGGCGCGGCAGGCGGTAGACCACGCGGTTATCGCCGTACAGGGTACAGTCGGGGATGTAGGCCGGCGCAAAGAAGTCGCTGCGGTCGGTGATGATGACGCCGGCGCGAAACACCACATAGTCGGGCGCGCGCACCCATTCAATCATGCCGGCAAGGTTGCCGGTGGAGTTAGCGTCTGCTGGTGCGGTGGGGGGAGCATCTGGGGTGGGCTGGCAGGCGGCCAGCAGGCCGATGGCCAACAGACCGAGATAAGCTGTGAACAAGGTGAGAGGTTTCACGGGGGATACCGTCCATCAATCAGGGATAAAGGTCACCGATTCAGTATATCAAATATAACATTTGCTAAATGGTCTGGATGAACCACTTGAATCTGCAAAAATCTATGTGTTATGCTTACTGTTAAATCTTATAGCAACCTTCGGGGTGGGGTGAAATTCCCAACCGGCGGTGATGTGGGGGCAGTCAGCGGCCCTCCTTAGCCCGCGACCCGAACACGGCCCGCAAGCTGTGTCTCGGCTGACTCCAGTGCAAGTCTGGGGCCGACGGTATAGTCCGGATGGGAGAAGGTGACTCAGCAGCTCGCGCATGTGCGCGGGGTGTCTGTGCGTGCTATGCGGTGCATCACTGATGAGCGATATGTGCTCAGCGGGTGCATGACGGCGCTGGCTGACAGGATAACAATCCTGTCACCTTGCTTGGCATACTGATTCCCATCCATTACACTGTGCGCCCTGTGGTTTGCTTGACGAGAAGCATAGCGACAGGGCGTTTTTGTATGCAGATTCCACTCCCCGGCGTTCGCGCCATCCCCCGTATGACCCGTCGTGCAGGCCGCCGCCTCAGCCACAATTGGGAGCAGCGCTATGGCGGCTTGATTACGCTGGCCTTGGTGCTGTTGGTGTGGCACGTGCTGGTAGAGATGCGCGCCCTGCCGGTCTATCAGCTGCCGCCGATGTCGGCGGTGTGGGCCGAGCTGACCGAATGGGTGGGCAACGGCAAAATCTGGCCGCACATCACTACCACCTTGATTGAGGTGCTGACCGGCCTTGCTGCCGGCGTGACGGTGGCGCTGGTGCTGGGCTATCTGATGGCGCACAGCTCGCTGCTCGATCATCTGCTGTCGCCGATGGTGGTGGCGCTGCAATCGACGCCGGTGGTGGCCTATGCCCCGCTGTTGGTGATTTGGTTTCCCGGCACGGCCAGCAAAACCATCACCAGCGCGCTGATTGTGTTCTTTCCGATGTTGATGAGCACGGTGGTTGGCATCCGCACCGTGCCGGATGACCTGCGTGATTTGATGCGCGTGTCGCAGGCCGGGCGCTGGCAAACGCTGCGCAAGCTGGAGATACCGGCGGCCATGCCGGTGCTGCTGGCCGGCCTCAAGACCGCTGCCACCTTGTCGGTGATTGGGGCGGTGGTGGGCGAGCTGATTAACGGCAGCGCCGGATTGGGGCATCTGGTGCGCCTTGGCTTGTCGCAATATGACATCCCGCTGGTGTTTGTGGCGGTGATTTTGCTGGCGACGGTGGCCATCACGCTCTATCGCGTGGTGGCGCTGATTGAGCGGCGTGTGCTGCGCTGGCAGCAGTTTTGACCCCCTGAGTGTGTCTCTGAACGCCGGTTGGTGATGGCCGTATGGCTTGGTCATCCTTCGCCCTGCCGGCGGTGTATCTGACCCTGTTCTGCAAGGAGTTGTGTTACCGTGAAGCGTTTGAGTCTTTCGTTGTGGGCCGCGTTGGCTGTGTTGGTGATGCTGTGTGTGCCGGTGGGCGCGCAGGACAGCAGCACAGAGCCGCTGCCGTTTTTCGCCTCGTTCATCCCCAATGTGCAGTTTTCGCCGCTGTATGTGGCGCGTGAGGAGGGGTACTTTGCCCAAATCGGTTTCGATTTGCAGATTCAGCATGGCGATGAGAACGTCGGCGTCATCCAGATTGCGCAGGGCGAGCCGCGCTACGGCCTGATCAGCGGCGAGCAGGTGCTGCTGGCGCGCAACGGCGGCGTGCCGGTGCAGTTTGTGTATGCGTGGTTTCAGAAGTACCCGATTGCGGTGGTGGCGCGCGGCGAGCTGGGGTTTGACGAGCCGTCTGACCTCAAGGGCCTGAAGGTGGGTGTGCCCGGCCCGTTTGGCGCAAGCTATACCGCGTTGGTGGCGCTGCTGGGTCTTGGCGGGCTGACCGATGCCGACATCCAGATGGAATCGATTGGCTATGTGGCGCCGGATGTGTTCTGTGCCGGTGGGGTGCAGGCCTCGATGGTCTATGCCAATAACGAGCCGCTGGAGATTCAGCGCCGCATCGACGCCGGCCAGTGCGGGGATGTGACCAGCATCAGCACGTATCAGGTCTCAACAGTTGCCCCGATGGTGTCTAACGGGATTGTGGTCAGCGAGGCCACGATTGCCGAGCGCCCCGACGAGGTGGCCAATGTGGTGTGGGCCTATGATGCCGGCCTGCGCGATGTGATTGCCAACCCCGCGCAAGCCTATCTGCACAGCCTGAAGTATGTGGAGAACCTGCCGGCCAGCGAGCCGTTTGTGGCCGCGCTGGAGGCGTTGGCCGAAGATGCCGAGGCGGCTTTTGGCACACCTGAGGCGCGCGCCGCCACGTTTGAGGCGCTGGTGGACGAGTTTGGCAGGGCCGAGACCGCCCAGTTTGGGGTGCTGCTGGCCACCATCGCGCTGTGGGAGGGCGAGACTCTGGGCATCACCACGCTGGAGCAGTGGGAGCTGACGCGCGACGTGTTGGCCGAAATCGGCAGCGTGCCGGCAGACCTTGACGTGAGCACGGCGTTCTTCAACGGGTTTGTGCCCGACGCTGCCGAGCAGAGCGAGTAACGGGCCGTGCTGACGTTCCGCAGCCTTGGCGTCTCGTATACCATGCCCGATGGCGACCGTCTGCCGGCGCTTGGGCCAATCAGCCTGACGGTGGAGGCCGGCCAGTTCGTGTGCATTGTCGGGCCGTCGGGGTGTGGCAAATCGACCTTGATCAAGGTGGTGGCTGGCTTGCAAGCGGTGTCGCAGGGCAGTGTGACGCTGGGCGATCAGCCCATCACCAAGCCGTCGCCGCGGGTCGGGTTGATGTTCCAATCGGCCAACCTGATGCCGTGGCGCACCGTGCGCGATAATGTCGGTCTGCCGCTGGAGCTGGCGGGCGTCGGGTGGGCAGAGCGTCAGCAGGCGGTAGACGAGATGCTGTCTACGTTGGGCCTGAGCGAGTTTGCGCAGGCCTATCCGGGCGGCCTGAGCGGCGGCATGGCTCAACGTGTGGCGTTGGGGCGAGTGCTGGTGCAGCGGCCCGAGGTGCTGCTGCTGGACGAGCCGTTTGGCGCGCTGGATGCCATGACGCGCGAGCAGTTGAGCTTTGACCTGTTGGCGCAGTGGCGGCGCACCCGCCAGACCGTGCTGATGGTGACGCATGACATCACCGAGGCGGTGCTGCTGAGCGACCGCGTGATTGTGCTCAGCCGGCGGCCCGGCAGGGTCAGCGCGGACATTGCGGTGGGGCTGCCCCGCCCGCGTCAGCCCGAGATGGCCTTCACGCCTGAGTTCGGCGCGACTGCGCAGGCCGTGCGCGAGGCCATCCACGCCGGCTAGCCGCCGGATGCCCTCCCCCTGTATATAACGTGCAAAAAAGCCCCTTTCTCCTCAGCGTTGCTGTGAGAGAAGGGGGCTTCTGCGATGAAGGCGACCTGCTACCCGTCTTGCGGCAGGTGCGTAAATGGTATGATAGGCACTGTTGTGTGGCGTATCATCGGGAGGTGTGGCTTTGTTTGTTCGCCTTGGTTGGCTGATGGTGGTGATGCTGGGTGTGCTGGCGGCGGGGTGTCAGAGCGCCGCGCCAGAGCCGGCAGAAGTGGTTGAACCGGTTGAGTTGTTGAACACCGCTGCTGAGCGCATCCGCGTGACTGAGACCTTTCGCTTGGCGGTGGATGTGACCGGTGACCCGCATTTTTTTGCTGCGGTGTTAAGTGACGAGGGCGTGGTCAGCGCTCAGTTCTTGCAGGCGCGCGCGCAGTATGCCGCGCCCGACACCTTTCAGGGCAAGGTGCGCATCCGCTATGGCGTGCCGATTGACGTAGAAGTGTATGCCGACGGGGTTGGGCAGTCGTATCGGCTGGGCAATTTGCCATGGATACGCGGGGAGTTTGCCCCGGGCTTTACGCCGGCCATGCTGCTGGCTGATGAGACCGGTTTTCAGGCCGCGCTGACCAACATGACCGAGCTGGCTTATGTCGGGCGCTTGTCGCTGGAGGATGGCACGCCGGTGCATCAGGTGAGCGGGATGGCCAATGGGGCGCAGGTCTCGTCATTGGTGGTTGGCCTGATTGATACCACCGAGGCCCTGCCGCTGAACGTGTATGTGCACACCGAGACGGGCTATCCGGTGCGCATCGAGATGCGTGTGCCGCAGGCCGAGGGTGAAAGCCTGTTCACCATTGATGTCTATGACATCAATCAGCCGTCCGAGGTGGTGCCGCCGACCGCTGGGGAGGGGGCATGAGCGCGCTGGGGTCTGATGTGGCGGGCAAGCCCAAGGGCGTCAACCTGTGGCTGATTTTGGCGCTGGTGTGTGTTCCGGTGTTTATCGGCGCGCTAGACCTGACGATTGTTTCGGCCTTTTTGCCAGAGCTGATTATCGGCCTAAATCTGCCGCTGCAAACCGCGCTGGATGATGCGGCGTGGATTGTCAGCGGCTATTTGCTGGCTTATGCCGTCAGCATGACGTTTATGGGGCGGGTCAGCGATTTGTGGGGGCGGCGCACGGTCTATGTGGTGTGCTTGATGGTGTTCATCGCCGGCTCGGTGATTGTGGCGATGGCCGACGGCCTGCTGACCGAGTGGGTGTATGGCTTAATGCGGCGGATGGGGCAGCGGCCTGATACGGCTTATGTGTCGCTGGGCATCATCATCTTTGGGCGGGTGGTGCAGGCGTTGGGGGCTGGGGCGCTCGTGCCGGTCAGCCTTGCCTTGGTGGCCGATTTGTTCCCGCCGGCGCAGCGGGCGCGCCCGTTGGGCATCATCGGGGCGGTGGACACGCTGGGATGGGTGCTTGGGCATTTGTATGGCGGGGTGTTTGTGCAGTTTCTGCCGTGGCAGGGGCTGTTTTGGGCCAATGTGCCGCTGACGTTGCTGGCGCTGGCGCTGACGCTGTGGGCCTTGCGCGGGGTGCAGATGCGCCGGCATCGCGGGCGCTTTGACCTGTTGGGCGCGGTGCTGATTGTACTGGCGCTGTCGGGGTTGACGTTGGGGCTGGGGGCGAACATCGAGGTTGGGACGTCGGTCTCTAGCTTTGAAGAGCTGTCGCCGCTGCCGCCTTATGCGCTGCCGGTGCTGTTGGGGGCGGGGCTGTCGTTTTTGCTGTTTTTGCTGGTCGAGGCGCGTGTCAAAGACCCGCTGGTCAACCTTGGGCTGTTTCGGCGGCGCGGGGTGGGGGCTGGCGCGCTCACCAACCTGTTGATCGGATATATCTTGTTTGCCGGCCTTGTGTTTGTGCCGATTTTGGTCAATGTGCGCCAATTGGACGCCGGCAGCTTGCGCGATGCGGCCTTGCAGGTGGGCATTTTGCTCTCGGCGCTGACCATCCCGATGGCGGTGGCGGCGGTGGGCGGCGGCTGGCTGAGCGAGCGCATCGGGGTGCGCCTGACCACGGTGATTGGGGTGGTGATGGCGCTGGCCGGCTTTGTGTGGGTGTGGCAGACGTGGACGCTGGGGATTGCGGATGCGCTGGTGGCGGTGCAGATGCTGGTGGCCGGCACGGGCATCGGCCTGACGTTCTCGCCCATCAGCGCCTCGGTGATTAATGCGGCGGACGAGCACGAGCGCGGGGTGGCCTCGGCGTTGGTGATCGTGCTGCGCTTGGTCGGGATGACGCTGTCGGTGTCCACGCTGACGACGCTGTCGCTCAATCGGGTGAATGCGCTGGCGGCGGCACAGCTGGGCGGCGCGTTTGACCCGGTGACGTTTCCAGAGCAGTATGCGGCCATCACGGTGCAGGTGCTGGGCGAGATGAGCTTGCTGATTGCGGTGCTGTGTGCGTTGGCCCTGATACCGGCCTTTCTGCTGCCATCCGATCGGATGAAGGGGGAATAGGGCCGATGCGGGTGATTTTGCAGCGCGTGACGCGCGGCAGTGTGCGCGTGGACGGGGCGGTGGTTGGCGCGGTTGGCTTGGGCTATGTGGCGCTGGTGGGCATCGAGCATCAGGACAGCATGGCCGAGGCGGCCCTGTTGGCGCGGCGCACGGCGGTGCTGCGCGTGTTTGAGGATGAGGCCGGCAAGATGAACCGCTCGATTCTGGAGGTGGGCGGCGGGGTGTTGGCCATCTCGCAGTTCACGCTGTATGCCGACGTGACCGCCGGACGCCGCCCGAGCTTTGTGCGGGCGGCCCGCCCCGATCATGCCCTGCCGCTGTTTGACCACTATGTGGCGTGCTTGCGCGCTGAGGGTGTTGTGTCGGTGGAGACCGGCGTGTTTGGCGCGATGATGCAGGTCGAGATTATCAACGACGGGCCGGTGACCATCACCCTAGACAGCGCCGATTTTGGCCCAAATAAGGCCTAGCGGGGCGGGTCGGGTTAGGACGGGCGCGTGGGCTGGGCGAGTTTTTCGTCCAGCTCGGCGCGCAGGGCCTCGCGGTCAAGGCGGCTGGTCATGTCGTAGCTGATGGGCGTGACCGAGACCAGCCCTTCGTGCAGCATCACATAGATGTCGCTGTCTGGCTCGGCGGTTTGCGGGTCGAGCAGCTTGGAATAGCCCGGGCTGCCGTCATCGCTGATGTTCTGCTTGTGCGCGCGGGTGGGCCAGAACAAGCGCTTGCGCGACAGGCGGGTGAGCTTCCACGCGGTTTGCGGGGTGGCGTGGGTGGGCACTTCGATTTTGAGCACATCGACATCGGGGAAGTGCGCGCCAGACAGCAGCAGCTCGCCAAACAGGCGGGTGAAATGGGCGGCAGGGCCAAAATCGACCTCGCGGCTGTAGCTGGTGTGTAGGTCTTTGGGCACTTGCAGGCTGACGGCGATGGCCGGAATCCCAAGGCAGGCGGCTTCGAGCGCTGCGCCGACCGTGCCTGAGATGGTGATGCCGTTGCCGACGTTTTCGCCATAGTTGATGCCGCTCACCACCAGCGCGGGCCAGCGCTTGGCCACCTCGTAGACCCCGTGCTGCACCGATTGGGCCGGTGTGCCGCCGACGCCATAGGCCAGCATCGGCTTGCCGCCGATTTCCAGCTCGCGCTCCACGATGTTGCCGCGGCTGTACATCGGCAGGCTGCGCCCCATGCCAGACTGCTGCTCGATGGGGGCGACAATCAGGACATCGGCGATGTCGAGGAATGCCCCCGCTGACGCCCATAGTCCGGGGGAGTCGATTCCATCGTCATTGGTAAACAACACTAGCGGGCGCTGAGTGGTCATCGGGGTTTCTCTCAATTCCAGTGAAAAATGGTTTCATTACCATACATCGAAAATGCGATTTTACAATTAAAACCGCGTTAAGGCGCGGTTTTAATTGGTGTTTGGGTGGGTGTTTGTCGGCCGGCTGGCAGTCGGCGGGGGTTAGCCGTGGCGCTGATCGAGATAGCACGGCAGGCCGCCGAGCGCCTCGGCCACATACAATCCCGCGGCTTGCGACGGGGTTTCGGCGCGGTTGGCATCCAGCGGGTGCAGGCCCTCATCACTCAGCGGGCCGGCCTGCTCGATGCTGAACTCGGTCTCGGAGTCCATCACCAGCGCATAGCTGTCTTCCACGGTCAGCAGGTTGATTTCGAGGTGCTGAAGGGTGCGTTTATTGTGGCGCTGCTGGGCCACTTCGGACACGACGACCGCGCGCAGGTGCGCCTCGGGCCGAGACCAGCGCTCACTGTCGCGGCGATAGGCACGGACGGTGCGCGTGGGGCGGTCGATGACCACCCGATCAGGCGCGGTGAGCAGCTGGTACAGGTTTTTGCCGGCCAGCGCCAGCAAAATCAAGCTGACGGCAAGGCCCATATACGGCAGCAGATGCGGGGCGGGCAGCAGCGTGCCGGCGGTCGGCAGGCCAAGCTTCACGGTCAGCGACAGCACTGATACGAAGGCGAAAATCAGCGCCCAGAACACGTGCCAAAAGGCTCTGCTGCGCCGCGCACGCGCCCAACGGCCCTGCCGGATAAACACAAGGCTGTCTGTGCCGGCGTCGGTTAGAGTCCAGTCGCCCATCGCCAGCGGCAGGGGCGCTAGCGGTTTGGCCGGCGCGGTGGGGGCTTCGACCTTTGGGGTGACGGCGCGAAACGGCACGCCCAGCACGCGCGCAAGGGCGCTGCCGGCCAGCTCTGCCGGGCTGCAGCTGCCATTGGGAATCGGGTCATGCCAGCGGGCCAGCTCTAGCCAGCGGTTGTTTTGGCGCTGACGGGCGAAGTTCTCAGTAAAATATAGGCCAAGCTGCCACGCCTTCAGCTTGCTCGACCATCCCAGCACCACCATGCGGATGGCGTCATCGGGCAGGCCGTCCAGTGGCAGGCCGCGCTGTTGGGCAAACTCATCGGCATAGACGGTGCTGCCGCCGCGCTGTGCCTCGAACAAGGTGCGCCCAAAGCTGCCGTTGTCTGACCGCACGACTTTCCAGCGCTCGGGCAGCAGTTCAATCAGGGTGTGGTTATCGGCAGGGATTGGGGACGAGCTGAGGTTTGTGAGTGGCATCATCGGATTGGGGGATGAAAACAGGGCGGCGGATAAGGCGGCGCGGTGCGCTGCGACTGCTATTATTGCACATCTCCACCACTTGTCAGAGATGGAAATGATACCGCGGCGTTGGCCCGCGGGTTTTAAGGCGCACCCACACGGCGAAAAAACAGCAAAATTCACCCTTGCGCGTTTTTCAAAGCCGGTGTATTCTTATGGACGTAATGCAGACACGCGGGTGTAATTCAGTGGTAGAATGTCTGCTTGCCATGCAGAATGTCACGAGTTCGAGTCTCGTCACCCGCTCACAAACCCCTCAACCAAGCGTTGAGGGGTTTTTTGCTGCCTGTTTTTATTCGGGGTCGGCGTCCTCATCGGGTTGTGACGGGGCGGGCTTGCGCACGGCCTGCTCATTGGGGTGGACTGCCTTGCCGGTATAGCCCATCTCGCGCAGGCGGTCGTGCTCCATCGATTCCAGCAAGCTGGCCACCCGCCCATATTCTGCGGCGGGTATCGGGCGGTCTGTGCCGTCTGCCGAGCGGTAGACATAGCCCGTGCCGGCGCACCAGTCGCAGTCGCCGGTTTCGTCGGTAAATTCGTCACTGATCCAGCCATAGCCATCACAAGACGGGCAGCGCACAATGCGCGGCGGCGTGGGGGTGTGGTCGTTCATGTGAAGATGCTCCTGTGTGCCTCAGCCGCCGGTGCTGCCGGGCGGGATATTGAGCGGGGTGTATGGCCCGATGGCCCACCAGTCGGGGAAGGGTTCGATGCGTGTGGCGCGATAGTAGTAGTCTAAGACGCGGCGCACGATCGGCGCGGCGATTTGCGAGCCTTCCAGCGACTGCGAGACCACCACGGTGATGGCGATTTGCGGGTCATCGGCGGGGGCATAGGCCGTATACCATGCGTTGGGATAGCGAGCGGTCTGGGCTGTGCCGGTTTTGCCGCACGAGGTGTAGGGGGCGCTGCGAAAGCGGATATAGGCCGTGCCGAGGTCGCGATTGGTGGTTGTGCCGCACATCCCGCGCTGGATTTCCTCCAGTACGCCGGGCTTAAAGTCGATGGTATTGAGGATTTGCGGCTCGAAGCGCTCGACCAGCGGCGCGCCGTCGAACCCGCCCACCTGCTGCACCAGATAGGGGCGATAGGCCGTGCCGCCGTTGGCAAGGGTGGCGGTCATCACGGCAATTTGGATGGGCGGCACGGTGACACTGCCCTGCCCGACGCTGTTGTTGATGGCGCGGGCGGTGCTGGTTGGGTTGTCTAGCTCGGCGCTGGCCTCCACAAGGCCCGGATAGATGTTGTAGGCATCGCCCATGCCGAGGCGGCGGGCATACTCGGCCAGCAGGTTGCCAGACCGGTTGTAGAGCCGTGCGCCGGTCTCCCAAAAGAACGGGTTGCACGAGGTGGTGATGGCCTCTGCCGGTGTGATCGGGCCGGCGGCGGGCAGGTCATCGGCCACGCGCCAATCGGGGCGGCGTTCGATTTCGTCGCCAAGCGCCGTGCCTGACCAGTACAGTTCGCAGTTGAAGACCGAGCCGGGTTCGACAATCTCTTCGTTGAGGACGGCGGCGGCGGTCACCAATTTGAAGACTGAGCCGGGGGTATAGCGGCTCTGCACCGCGTGATTGGTCAGCGGGCGGCGCTCGTCACGGGTGACTTGGCCGAGCAGGTCAAGGCGGCGGGCGGGTTCTGGCGAGGTTGGGTCGAACAGCTGCGGGTCGAGCAGCGGGTAGCTGACCATGGCCAAAATCGCGCCGGTTTTGACGTCGAGGATGACCCCTGCGCCGTCGGCGGCCACCCCGCCCCAGTTGGGCGCGGCGTAGTTATAGGCATCGAACATGGCTTGCGCCAGCGCCAATTGCAGGTCGCGGTCGATGGTGAGCTGGATGGGGGTGGGGTCGCTGCCGCTTTGGGTGGCAAATTCGCGCAGCACCGTGCCGCCAGAGTCGATGATGCGCAGCACGCGGTCAGCGCTGCCGGCCAGCGTGCGCTCATACACCCGCTCGATGCCCCCCTGCCCGATGCGGTCGCCTTGGTTATAGCCCAGCGGGGTGAACTCGGCGACTTGTTCGGGACTCATCTGGCCGGTATAGCCGACCACATGGGCCATGGCGTTGTTGCCATAATAGGCGCGGGTTTGCCGCTCGCTGGCGATGTTGATGCCGCACTGACGGGTAAGCAGGTCGCGGTTGGCGTCGTAGTCTTCTTTGTTCAGCTCGCCGATGCTGAAGATGGTGTCAAAGCCGACCGGATAATTGGCCAGCAGGCGCTCGAAAGCGGCGCGTGGGCGGCGGGTGAGCTGAGCCATCAGGTTGAGGCAGGCGTTTTCGTCGCCCATGTTGGGGCGGGCGGTATACAGCGTGACCACCGTGCCCGTGCCGGCCACGACGTTCCCGTTGCGGTCATAGATGCTGGCACGTGGGGGCAGCACACCGCTGGAGGTGATTTGCCCGACCGAGGGCAGTTGCGCAAAGATATCCATGCTTGACCATGCGATGCCCCAGCGACCGCCCTCATTGACGAGGCGCATGGTGCGCCCGGGGTCTTCGATGCGCCCGAACAAGCTGCTTTCAATCACGGCATCATAGCTGACGGCGGCGGTCAGGCCTTGCAGGTGCGTCTCGCCGATGGTGAAGCTGACGCCGGTCAGGGCGAGGGCGTCGTTGGCCACGGTATAGCGGTTGGCAAACAACTGCTCTGGATAGGCCTCTTGGCTTTGGCGGGCCAGCAGGCGGTACATGGTGGCGCTGTCGCGCGCGCCCCACGCGGTCAAAAATTGGGTCACGGTGTCGGCGGGGGTGCTGCTTTGCGCCTGCACGCTGACGCTGAGCAGGAGTGCAGCGGCACACAGCACCAAAACATGTCGGAAACCGGTCATATGGGAACACACCTTCGAACACACCTTTTATTGGGCATCTGCACGGTACTATAGCCCTGCGGGGCGGGGAAGTCCAGCGAGGTTGTGCTATGATTGTTGGGCGTTTGGATGACGGTAAGGGGATGGGCGTATGTGGCAGCGAGGTCTGTGGGTGGTGGTGATGCTGTTGGCGCTGGCGGGCTGCGAGGGCCTGCTGGATGACGGCGGCAGCAGTGCGGTCGGCGGCGAGAGCGGGCGGGTGACGCGCGTCATCGACGGGGACACCATCGATGTCAACATCAACGGTACGGTGTATCGGGTGCGTTATGTTGGCGCGAATACCCCAGAGCGAGACGAGCCGTGCTATTCGGACGCGGTGCGCGCCAATCGCGCCCTTGTCGATAACCAGACGGTGCGCCTTGTGCGTGATGTCAGCGATACCGACCGCTATGATCGTCTGCTGCGCTATGTGTATGTGGGCGATACGCTGGTCAACGCCGAGCTGATTCGGCAGGGCTATGCCGAGGTGGTGCTGTATGAGCCAGACCGGCGCTTTTATGACGATTTTCGTCAGCTGGAGCGTGAGGCGGCGCGTGCTGGGCGCGGATGCCACCCGACCGGCATTTTTGATGATGGCTCTGACCGTCGCTAAGTATAAAACTGCATGGTATCATAGAACACATGGCCGAAAATCTCCCCTCTGATCGTGTGCGCGAAAAGCAGGTTTTGCGCCGGCGCGTGTGGATGCCGGTGCTGCTGACGGCGGCTGGCGTGCTGATATTGGTGTTTGTGCTCGGTCAATTGAGCGCGCTGCGCCTTGAGTCGGCCAGCACCTTGATGAGCATTGTGCTGTGCCTTGCCCCGCTGGTGCTGCTGATGCTGCCGCTGTGGCTGCTGCTGGCGGCGCTGATGTATGGGGTGTATCGGATGGACGGCATTGTGGGCCGGCAGATGGCCACGCTGGAGGGCCGCGCGCGTGACGCCAGAGTGCGCGCCACGACGGCGGGGCGAGTCTTGGCCCGCGCCACCATCCGCCTGACGATGGGATTTGATCGGGTGTCGCGCTGGTTTGGCGCATTTGAGCCGCGCGCGCCGCGCCCGCCGGTTTCGGAGGAGTAACCGCATGAGTCAACCGCGCAAACCCACCCTGTCTGACCGGCGTACGCTGCTGCGTACCCGCCTGTCTGATGCTGCCCCGCTGGCCCGACCTGCCCCATCTGCTCCGCCTGCTGACCGCCGGCGTCCGTACGTGCTTGGCGCGGTGGTTGGGCTGTTGGGGGGGCTGTTGGGCGCGTATATCTTCCGGCGGGCCGGCGACGAGGCGGCCAAGTCGGGGCAGACGGTCAAGCCGATCGACAACGCGCAGATTTTTGGCCTTGTGCTGGCGGTGGTGAGCATTTTGCGCCAGATTGCCGAGATGGCTCGTCCGCCCCAAAAGCGCTGAGCATCCGCCCGTGATGTGCCGAGAATGGAGTGAGGAGACCTGTCGATGTGTGGCCGCTTTGTCCTGACTGCCAATGCCGACCAATTGGCGCTGGCCTTTGCCCTAGAGAACGTCCCAACCCAGATGCAGCCCCGTTACAACATCGCCCCGACTCAGCCGGTAGCGGTCATCACCAATGCTCAGCCCAAGGCACTGACTTTTCAGCGTTGGGGGTTAATCCCCCCGTGGGCCAAGGATATGAGCATCGGCAGTCAGCTGTTTAACGCACGTGCCGAGACTGCCGCCGAAAAGCCGTCTTTTAAGCACGCGCTGAAGCGCCGGCGCTGCCTTGTGCCTGCCAACGGGTTTTATGAGTGGCCGACCAAGGGCAAGAACCCGATGTATATTCACACGGCAGATGATGGGCCGTTTGCCTTTGCGGGCTTGTGGGAGGTGTGGCGCGGGCCAGAGGGCGAAGAGATTCACTCGTGCACCATTTTGACCACCGAACCCAACGACTTTATGAAGGCCTATCATCACCGCATGGCGGTGATTTTGCCGCCCGAGGCCTATGCGGCGTGGCTGACGCCGGGCGAAATCAGCCATGCCGAGGCGCTTGACTTGCTCAGGCCGCTGCCGGCGGCGCAGATGCGCGCCTATGAGGTCTCCAAGGCGGTCAATAACGCAGCTTATGATGGGCCGGATTGTATTGCGCCTGTTTCGACACAAGGGACACTGCTATGACTTGGTTTGCCCGTGGGGTGTGTTTGCTGTTGATGGGAGTGGCGTTGGCGGCCTGTGGGTCGGCAGGGGATGCGCCGCCGCTGGAGGCGGCGGCCAGCACGCCCACCGACTCGCTGGTGACTGCCGTCCCGACCAGCACCCCGACCACCCCGCCGACCGCTGCCCCCAGCATCGAGCCGCCGACGGTGACGCCGACCTTTACCCCGCTGCCCACCGATGACCGCATCCCGGCCACCCTCAACCCCACGGTCTTGACCGACATCAGCGCCCCGATTCGGCTGCGCTTGCCGGCGGGTTGGCAGTCTGCCAGTGATGCGCTGATGCTGCCGGCGGGCGAGGGGATGGGGGTTGTGCCGTTCTCGCTGTATCGTGGGCCGGTCTCTGGCGGCACGGGCACAGTGCTGGTGCTGTGGGCGTTTGAAAACGTCGTGCCGGCCTCGCCGGTGGGTGGGGCGCTGTCGCCTATCAACCTATTTGCCGACGGTTTGCGGCTGCTGCTGTTTGTGGTTGTTGAACCCGAATGCAACTTGGCGTATGATGACCCGATGACGTTTATGGTGGGTGGAATCACCGGACAAGGGGCATATTTTGCCGCCGATGACTGCCCGGATAACCTGCCCAGCTTGCGGGGGTGGTTCTCGGCCTTGAGCATTAACCGGCTCAACTTTGCCTTTTATGCCTTCACCGAGCCGAAAGAGGCCATCAATGGGCCGGCGTTAGCTGAGCTGCAAGCCATCCTTGACTCGGTGGAGTTTGACCTGAGCCTGCTGCCGACCCCAGCGCCGACCACCCTGCCGGTGACGATTGTGCCGATCACGCTGACGCCTGTGCCGGCCACCGCTACCGAGCAGGTTGTGGTCACGCCGACTGCGCGGGTGATTTTCGCCACGGCCACGCCCGCGCCCTAAGCGCTGATGTTCGTCTTTCGTTCCAAGAGAAACCTGAGTGAGATGTTGATGCGCCGCTTTGTGTTTGTTGTGATGTGTGCCGCTTTGCTGGTGGGGGTGGGCCTGACCGCCCGCGCGCAAGAGACCCCCACCGCCACCCCCGACCCGACTCTGACTGTGCCAGAGGCCACCCCTGCTGCCACCGAGCCGCCCGCCTCTCGCCCGACCCCGCGCCAGACGGTCAGCGGGCAGCGGGCCGCGCTGGACGTGCTGTTCGAGCGGCTGCCGCAGGGCGGCGTCGGGGTGATTAGCGTGTCTGGAGCGGGTATCAGCGGGGCGAGTGCGCGCTTTCTCAACCGCAACATCGGGTTTTTTGAGGCGCGCGGTGACGGCTATTGGTATGCCCTGCTGACGGCCAACATCGAGCAGACCGCCCGCACCTATGATGTGGAGGTGGCGGTGACGTTTGCCGATGGCCAGACCGAAACGCTGACCGCCCCCATCCAAGTGGTGAGCGGGGGGTTTATCAGCAGTGCCTTCACCGTGCCCGAAGACCGCTTGTATCTGATTGACCCCGAGGTGGAGCGGGTGGAGTTTGCCCGTCTGGCGGCGGTGTTCGACCATGTGACCGAGGCGCGCGGTTGGGACGAGCGCGGCATCCAGCTGCCGATTGCCTCGGCCCTGACTGCGCCGTTTGGCGAGGTGCGCGTGCTCAACGACACCGTCCAGACCCGCCACACCGGTTGGGACTTGCGGGCCACGGTGGGCGTGCCGGTGCAGGCCTCAGCGGGGGGGCGGGTGGCGTTTGCCGGCCTGCTGGACATCCGCGGCAACTATGTGGTGATTGACCATGGCTATGGCATGTTCACCGGCTATGCGCACCTCAGTCAAATCCACGTCACGCGCGGGCAGACCGTGACTGCCGGCCAGATTATCGGGGTGACGGGGGATACCGGGCGCAGCAGCGGGCCGCATCTGCACTGGGAGATGAACGTCAACGGCGATTGGGTGAATGTGGCCGACGTGGCGCGGATGTGGCTGCCCTGAGCGGTGCGCTTTAGTCTTCGCTTTGTTCGTCCAGCGCGGTATAGCGCAAAAAGGCGCGCTCTTGCTGCGTGATTTCACGCGGGAAGTCGAACTCGATGGCCGACTCGAGGATGCGGTAGGCCTTTTTGATATAGCCGCGTACGGTGCTTTGGGCGATGCCGAGTTCATCGGCGATTAGGTAGGCCGGCATCCCGCCCAGCCACAGCTCGAGGGCCTGTTTGACGCGCGAGGTCAGCTGGGGAAAGTCGAGGCTGCGCGGCAGCACCGAGGCACGCTGAAGGCGCGGGTGCTGGGCGTTCTTGGTATAGCGGTGCAGCCCGGGGGTGATGGTGAAGTCGTGGGTTTCGCTGTAGACGATGGCCCATCCCACCCGCAGGCCGACCTCGTGCTTCAGCAGAAAGGCGCGGGCCTGCTTTTCGGCGGCCACGGCCAACAGCTCTGGCTTTATCTCTTGCGCCATGCACACAATGCGCGCCTTGGGCAGGCTTTGGCGCAGCTTGTCCATCAGGCTGCGCAGCTCGTCTGGGCCGCCGGCGTGATTGGCGTCAATCAAGATGTAGTCGGGGTGCTCCACCTGCGGCGTCTCGCGCAGATAGGCCCACACATCCTCGATGGCGTTGGTGGTATGCATCACGCGGGTGCGCCTATCCCACGCCAAAAAGGTATAAAGGGCGTGGCGGGCATAATAATCGGGGTCAACAATCAAGACTTTGAAGTTGTACCACGTAATTTTTAACATGTTGCAGCTCTCCCCCGCGTGCGATTTGTGATGAGAAGTATACGCGCGGCAGGGGGAGAGCGCAATTTTTTTATTCGGGCTGCCATGCCGGCGGGCGGTGCTGGAAGCGCCAGCGCACCCCCACCGGATACCCGTGCATCTTGGCGATGTCGCCCACCGCGCGGATGATCGGTATCAGCGTGATGGCGTACAGCCAATCGGCGAGCGTGGGGGGCGTGGGCAGGCTGAACATGGTGCGCGGCAGGCGCAGCAGCGGGGTGCGGCAGTAGGCGATGCCGCCCAACAGCAGCAGCAGCAAGAAGGCGGGGTGCACGGTCAGGCCCATCAGCAGCAAGGCCGGCAGCATCACCAGATAGGTCAGATAGCGGGCGGCGTGGCGCTTGCGCCACAGGTCAGCTTTGCCGTCCCCGCGCGCATAGAGGTAATACTGCTTATAGAAGGCGCGCAAGCTGCCCCGTGGGCGAAAGTGCGCGATGGCCTGTGGGGCAAAGGCGAACGGGCCATAGGCCGCCTTCAGGCGCAGGTCAAAAATCAGGTCTTCGCAGTAGTCCAGCCATTCTGGATAGCCGCCGACGCGCTCGAAGGCCTCGCGGCGCACCGCCACGCTGCGGCTGCTGGGCAGAAAGGCCTGCGGCACGATGTCTTCTACCTGCGGCAGCACGGCAGCGCCCATGGCCGCCTCGAACACGGTCTGGGGGGCGGGCACAAAGAAGCCGGCCACGGTGTGGGTGTTGGGGGCGCGCTCCAGCGGGGCAAGCAGATGGGCCAACCAATCGGGGGCAAGCCGCACGCCGGCGTCGGTGATGGCCAGCACATCACCGGTGGCAAGGCTGGCGGCCAGATTGCGCCCACGGCTGATGTTTGCTCCGGCTTCGATATGGACGCGCAGATTGAGCTTGCTGCGATAGCTGTGCAGCACCCCCACAGTCGAGTCGGTGCTGCCGCCATCCACGATGATGACCTCATCGGGTGGGCGGGTTTGCTGGCACAGCGAGTCCATCAACACACGGATGGACTCGCCTTCGTTCAACACGGTCATGATTACCGAAACGCGCATTACAATCCTTTGGTAGACGGCGGGCTGACGCGGCGCTGGCCTTTAGCTGCCGCGGTGCAGTTGAGCGTAGGTTTGGTGAAAGTGGATGATGGTCTCAATGGCTTTGTGATAGCGGTCGATGTGGAAGTGCTCGTTAGGGCCGTGTGCGCCGTCGGTCTCAAGGCCAAAGCCCATCAGCACCACCGGCATCCCCAGCTCGCGTTGGAAGTTGGCGACGATGGGGATGCTCCCGCCCTCGCGGGCAAAGACCGGGCTTTTGCCCCAGCCGGCTTGATAGGCGCTGATGGCGGCCTTCATCGCCACCGAATTGAGGTCTACCAGCGCGGGGTCACCGGTGTGCAGCAGGCGCAGCTCGGCGCGGACGGTGGGCGGGGTGATGCGGGCGATGTGGTCGCGGATGCGCTCGTAGATGGTGTGCGGGTTTTGGTTGGCCACCAGCCGGCACGAGATTTTGGCCATGGCTTTGGCCGGCAGCACCGTTTTTGCCCCCTCGCCATAAAAGCCAGAGGCCATGCCGTTGATTTCGAGGGTGGGGCGAGCGCCGACGCGCTCGCGCAGGGTGTAGCTCGGCTCGCCCCATGGGGTGTCGATGCCTGTGCCCTGCTTCCAATCCTCCAGATGCCATGGGATTTTGGCCAGCTCGGCGCGCTCGGCCTCGCTGAGGGGGACGACATCATCATAAAAGCCGGGCACCGACACGCTGCCGTCTGGCGCGTGCAGCTGGGTGATGAGTTCGGCCAGCGCTTGGGCTGGGTTGTGCACTGTGCCGCCAAAGCCGCCGCTGTGCAGGTCGGTTTTTGGGCCGTACACGTGCAGCTCCATATAGACCAGACCGCGCAGGCCGTACACGATCGACGGGGTGTCTGCGGCGTAAATCGAGGTATCCGAAATCAAGCAGGCGTCGGCCTTGAGGCGGTCTTTGTTGGCGCTGACGAACCCGCCCAGATGCAGCGACGATACTTCTTCTTCGCCTTCAAAAATCACCTTGATGTTGAGCGGCAGGCGGCCCTCGGCCTGCACCAGCGACTCGATGGCCTTGAGGTGCGCCACCACCGGCCCTTTGTCATCGGTTGAGCCGCGCGCGATGATTTTGCCGTCTTGTTCAACCGGCTCGAACGGGTCGCTGTCCCAGCCGTCTTTTAGCTCGGCGGGCTGGACGTCGTAGTGCCCATAAATCAGCACGGTGGGGGCATCCGGGCCGGCGCTCAGCCACTCGCCATAGACGATGGGGTGGCCGGCAGTGGCCACCAGCTCCACGGTCGGGAAGCCGATGCGTTTCATCTCATCCACCAGCCATTGACCGGCACGGGTGACCTCGGCGGCCAGCTCTGGGGTGGCGCTGACAGAAGGGATGCGCAGCAGGGCGTATAAGTCTTGGCGGAAGCGCGCGGCGTGGGTGCGCGCGTATTCGACTGCGTTGGTCATCTGGTAAAATCCTCGTTGCCCCAAAATCTGTAAAACAGGGTACGATTATACCAGTAACTTTCACAAGCCCATCCGCCGCGCCGTGCGTGGCCTTATAACCAATTTTGCCGCCAAACAGAAGGATTTGTCACGATGTCCGCAGCGGACGCCAGCAACCTTAGTCACGAACACCTTGCCACGCTGTATCAGATTACGGGTGTGATGAACAGCAGTCTGGACTTTAACGAAGCCCTCCAGAACATCATCGGCGCGGTAATGCAGGCCACCCGTGGGCAGCGCGGTTATCTGATGCGCTATGACGAAGAGCATGACGACGTGGAGGTGCTGGTCTCCACTGGGGTGGACGGCAGCGACACCGAAGGCTACAGCACCACCATCACCAGTGAGGTGATTCGCACCAGGCAAACCCTGCTGACCAACAACGCGCAGTTCGACAGCCGTTATCAGGCCGGCCAGAGCATCATCTTGCGCGGTCTGCGCGCCATTTTGTGCGCCCCGATGATGGTGAAAGACCGCTTGATTGGCCTGATTTACGTCGATACCTCGATGCGCAAGGGCAACTTTACGCCCGAAGACCGCGATTTGATGGCGGCGGTGGCCGGTCAGGCGGCGGTGGCGCTGGAAAACGCGCGCCTGTACTCGCTGGCGGTGGAGCAAGGCCGTTTGATGCGCGAGCTTCAGATGGCGCGCGAAATCCAGCAAAACCTGCTGCCGCACCGCATGCCAGACATCGCGGGCTATCAGGTGGCGGCGCACTGGCAGGCCGCGCGTGAGGTGGCCGGCGATTTTTATGACGTGTTTGAGCTGGATGCTGAGCGCTTTGCAGTGGTGATCGCCGACGTCTCTGACAAGGGCGCGCCGGCAGCGATGTTTATGGCGGTGGCCCGCACCATGATTCGCACCCTTGCGCATACCGGCCTGACCCCGCTGGAAACCATCGCCAGCACCAACGACCTGATTTTGGAAGATGCTGAGAGCGGCATGTTCGTCACGGTGTATTACAGCGTGTTCAGTCGGGGGGGCAGCAGTGTGCATGTCAATGCCGGCCACAATCCGATTGTGGTGTATCGTGCTGCCGAGCGGCACGCCTTTTTGATGCCCAGAGGCGGGCGCGCCATTGGCTGGTTTCCGGATAACCCGCTGAAGATGCTCGACCTCGACCTTCAGCCCGGCGACATCGTCATCTTCTATACCGACGGCCTGACCGAGGCTGAGAATGCGTTGGGCGACTTCTTTGGCGAGGAGCGGCTGATGAAGGTCGTGACCGAGAACGCGCATCTGGGGGCAGATGATTTGCTGGCGGCTATCCTCAATGCGGCGACCGCTTTCTGCGGCGCGGTCGCCCCGTTCGATGATCAGACGGTGGTGGTGGTTCGTCACGACGGATAATCGTAACGTTTGGCGGGCTTCCGTGTTATTCATCATGAGGCATAACCCACAGTGGTGCAGTCGTCACAGGCGACTGCATTACGTTGTTTGCCATCCGTCAACCCACACGAAGAACCGCCCATATGACCGATTTCTCCCCTTCTGACACGCCTCAGGGGCGTCCCAATGCCAACAGTAGTGCGGCACGTTGGGTGTTGATTGCCATCACCATCATCGGCACGCTGATTGCGCTGTGGACAATCCGCAGCATTTTGCTATTGACGTTGGCCTCGATCATCCTTGTGGTGCTGTTCACCATCCCCACGCGATTTTTAGAGCGCTATCGGGTGCGGCGTGGGCCGGCCATCGTGATTTCGGTGATTTTTATCATCTTCATGTTCGGCCTTGTCTCGCGCGTGATTGTGCCGACCATTGGCGACCAATTCGTCACACTGTTCATCCGCACCATCCCCGAGGGCATCGGGCGGCTGTTCGAGCCGCGTCCCCTGCCCTACATCGGCCTGACCTTTCCATCCAACAACCTATCCCCGTTGGGGATTGCCGAGCAGCGCTTGCAATTTGCCGGCAACTTCATCTTTGAGGGCATCGGCCCGCTGATTACCAGCATTCAGCTGGATGCGGGGCAGGCGCTGGACATCGTTCAGCAGGTGGTGAACGCCATCGGCCAAATCAGCATCTCGGTGCTGCCGTTTGTCAGCGATGTGGCCAGCATTGTGCTGGGCATCCTGATTGTGCTGTTCATGAGCCTGTACTTTATGGCCGACCCCAAGAGCTATGTGAACGGGGTGATTAAGCTGTTCCCGATCTGGTATCGCCCGCGTGTGCAGGTCATCCTCGACAAGATGTATACCGCGCTGCGCACATGGCTAGAAGGCACGTTCCTCTCCATGATTTTTGTGGCGGCGGCCACATGGCTGGGCCTTGCGCTGCTGGGGATTCCGCAGGCGCCGGCGTTGGGCGTGCTGGCGGCGATGCTGTCGTTTGTGCCCAACTTTGGCCAGCTGGTGGCGGGGTTTGCCGCCTTTGTGGTGGGGGTGGTGCAAGCGCCTGACCGCGCCGGCTGGCTGCTGGTGGTGGTCTATGCGGTGTCGTTTATCCAAAGCCAGATTTTTACGCCCATCTTGTTCTCCGAGAGTTTGCGCATCCCGCCGGTGCTGGTGCTGCTGGGGCAGATTGTGTGCGGCGCGCTGTTTGGGTTTTTGGGGATTTTGCTGGCTGTGCCCATCACCTCCATCCTGCTGATTTTGATACAGGAGGTGTATATCTATGATGTGCTGGGCGATAAAACCGAGGTCAGCGCCGAGACCGAGCGACGGCGCACTCCGCGCAAAACCGCCACCAGCGAGAACCCCAAGATTCTGCCCGAGTCCGCTTCCCCTTCTCCGCGCTGAGCACAATCGCATTACAGAAATTCAACACCCCTCGCATAGGGCGTTGAATTTTGGTAAGAAATCAGAAACTTTTGCGAAACGCCCTTGACTCTATCTGGGCGGTCTATATAATCCCGCCCCTGTCGGTTGAGCACAAACACACCGGCAAATTAACAACTCAAATCGGTTGGCAGCCAACACACCGCCAAACTGCGCCTATGATCATGATGTGGGGTCGGATGCGCAAAACAGCAGTGTGACCGTGTGGTTATCCCAAAAAAGCGCAGAAAGACGATTAAAAGTCGGCGCAAAAAAGGGTTGACAAGCAAAAACGGCGGTGCTAACCTAAGTGTATCGACGCCGCGCAGAGAAAAGCGCGGGGTTGGGAGACGAGACGCGGCGGGAGAGCCGCGTTGTGCCCCTTAACAACAGAAGAGTGAGACAGACAGACCCAAGTCAATTTTATGGAGAG